>CABUDZ010000086.1 GCA_902490445.1 uncultured Collinsella sp. | reverse complement strand
TCCGCACATGTGCGGATGAATATGGGAAGTGTTCGGATGAAGTTGCCAATCAAGGCTCGTGGTGAGGTCGTGAGCCTGTAAAAGGTGTGCGTGCGCTTGCCGCTCGTATCTGCTATCATTCCTAATCTGTGCGCTCATGCGGGCGTGGCGGAATTGGTAGACGCGCCAGATTTAGGTTCTGGTGGGATTCCCGTGAAGGTTCGAGTCCTTTCGCCCGCACCATCGCACCTGCGTCGGCTTCGGCCGTCGCGACTCTTTGTTGCATAAAGGTACCAGCACCTCAGATAAGCTGGGCAGTATGAGGAGGAACGTGTTGAACATCACCGCTTCTGACGTCAAGGACGCCAAGCTCACCGCTACGGTCACCATCCCGGCCGCCGACGTCGACGCCGCGATCAAGAAGGCCTACAAGGACACCGCCAAGAAGTACCGCTTCCCGGGCTTCCGTGCCGGTAAGGCTCCCCGTCCGGTCATCGATTCCGCTCTTGGCGCCGAGGCTACCCTCGCTCAGGCCACCAACGACCTGATCGCCGCCAACGAGCCCGCCGTCCTCAACGAGCTGGACATCGTCCCCACCAAGAACGGTGACTACAAGGAGCTCGACCTCGCCAAGGATCACGAGGACTACACCTACACCGTCGAGTTCTCCCTGCGTCCTGCTGCCGAGCTCTCCTCCTTCGACGCCGTCGAGATCGAGATGCCCCCCGCGGAGGTCACCGAGTCCGAGATCAACAACCAGGTCGAGATGCTCCTCAACTACCGTGCCACCTTCGAGGACGTTGAGGGTCGCGCTGTCGAGGCTGACGACTATGTGACCGTCGACCTCAAGGCCGTCGAGAACGCCGACAACTTTGCCGCCGAGGGTCGCATGCTCATCGCCGGTAACGACAGCAACCCCAAGGAGTTCAACGAGGCCCTGATCGGTGCTAACGTTGACGACGTCAAGACCGTCACCTGGACCGACGAGGTCGAGGAGGGCGAGGAGGCCGAGACCCACACCGTCGAGGTCACCGTCAAGGGCATCAAGGTCCGCAACACCCCCGAGCTCACCGACGAGCTTGTCAAGTCCGACTTCGGCTTCGACAGCATCGACGCTATGCGCGACGCCATCAAGATCGAGATCGAGCAGGACAAGGCTTCCCGCCTTCCGGCCGAGAAGGAGAACCGTTGCGTCTCCGCTCTCGCCGAGCGCCTGCAGCTCGACGAGATGGACGCCGACTACGAGCAGTCCGTCTTTGAGGAGCTTGGCCAGAACTTCCTGTCCAACCTCGCTGCCCGCGGCATGACGCTGGACACCTGGCTGCCCGCTTCCGGCCTGACCATGGAGCAGTTCATCGGCGACTTGCACAAGCAGGCCAACGACGTTGCCCGTGAGTCCCTGGCGCTCGACGCTCTCGCCCGTGAGCTCAAGATTGAGGTCACCGAGGACGACATCAACGCCGAGTTCGAGAAGGCTGGCGTCAAGGACGTCGAGGCTTCCAAGGCCGAGTTCATCGCCGATGGCCGCATGCCTGCCGTCCGCGAGTCCATCCGTCGCTCCAAGGCCGTCGATCACCTGGTCGAGAACGCCAAGGTGACTGAGGTCGACGAGACCGCCAAGGACGCCGAGTAATTCTCGCCACCTTGCACGCGAGCGCATGTATGTGCCCGTGATGGGGTAAAGTTATAAGCCGGTTATCCGGTTGCTTCGTACGGTGCCAGCCAATGCATAGCATGCGGGCACCGTACGTTTGTCTAGAACCACTATTGGTCCGTAAGAGAAATGGAGATGCGTATGATCGCTAAGTTCGATTCCGCCCTCGTGCCATACGTTATCGAGCAGACGCCGCGCGGCGAGCGCAGCTACGATATCTATTCGCGCCTGCTCAACGATCGCATCATCTTCTTGGGCGAGGAGATCAACTCCGTCAGCGCCAACCTGGTCGTTGCCCAGCTACTGCATCTTGAGAGCCAGGATGCCGAGAAGGATATCTCGCTCTACATCAATTCGCCCGGTGGCGAGGTCTACTCCGGCCTGGCGATTCTGGACACCATGAACTTCATCAAGCCGCAGGTCTCCACCATCTGCGTCGGTATGGCCGCGTCCATGGCCGCCGTGCTGCTTTCGGCCGGCGCCAAGGGCAAGCGCTTCTGCCTGCCGCACTCCAAGGTCATGATTCACCAGCCCAGCGGCGGTGCCCAGGGCCAGCAGACCGAGATCGAGATCGTGGCCGAGGAGATCAAGAAGACCCGCCGCGAGCTCAACCAGATTCTGTCCGATGCCTCGGGCCAGCCGATCGAGAAGGTCCAGGCCGATACCGAGCGCGACAACTACCTGACCGCTGCCGAGGCCCTCGACTACGGCCTGATCGACCGTATCGTCACCTCGCGCGACCTCGCCGCGAAGGACGCCTAGGATGGCCGGTAACATGCAGGACAACTTCGACGAGAACGGCAACCCCATCCGCTGTTCCTTCTGCGGAAAAGAGCAGGGTCAGGTTCGCCGCCTTGTTAAGGGCCCGACCAACATCTTTATCTGTGACGAGTGCGTCGCCGCCTGCTCCGAAATCCTTGAGGAGTCGCTGGCTTCGGACTTTATGGACGCCGCCCGCAACGGCAAGCTGCCGGGCTTCCTCAACGACCACGGCCAGGCTGCGTCCCAGCCTGCCGTTGACCCCGAGGCCGAGGGCTTTGAGCTCGAGGACGACCGTCAGGTCATCACGCACGTGCCGACGCCGCACGAGATCTATGACGAGCTTTCGGCCTATGTTATGGGTCAGGAGGACGCCAAGCGCGCCATGTCGGTGGCCGTGTACAACCACTATCGCCGCGTGATTGAGGGCGGCGCTGCGGTGTCTGCATTTGATGACGACATGGGCTCGCAGTTCGATGACGATATGGACGAGGTGGAGCTCGCCAAGTCCAACATCCTGCTGCTCGGTCCCACCGGTACCGGCAAGACCCTGCTGGCCCAGACGCTCGCGCGCATTCTTGAGGTGCCGTTTGCTATCGCCGATGCCACCGCGCTCACCGAGGCCGGCTATGTGGGCGAGGACGTGGAGAACATCCTACTCAAGCTCATTAATGCTGCCGATGGCGACATTGAGCGCGCACAGGTTGGCATCATCTACGTTGACGAGATCGACAAGATTGCCCGCAAGGCTGAGAACCTCTCCATTACCCGCGATGTTTCGGGCGAGGGTGTGCAGCAGGCGCTGCTTAAGATTCTTGAGGGCACGGTGGCCAGCGTTCCGCCCACCGGCGGCCGCAAGCATCCCCAGCAGGAGCTGCTGCAGATCGACACGACCAACATCCTGTTCATCTGCGGCGGTGCCTTTGTGGGTCTGGACAAGATCATCGCCGACCGCGTGGGCAACAAGGGCGTTGGCTTTAACTCCGAGATCGCCGGCCCCACCTCGGTCGACGAGAACGACCTGCTGCGCCAGGTGCTCCCGCAGGATCTTAATGCCTTTGGCATGATTCCCGAGTTCGTGGGCCGTACGCCCGTCGTCACCCAGACGCAGGCGCTTGATGAGGACGACTTGGTGTCGATTCTGACCGAGCCCAAGAACGCCGTGGTGCGCCAGTATCGTAAGATGTTCCAGCTCGAGGACGTTGAGCTTGAGTTTGAGGATGCGGCCCTGCATGAGATCGCCCGCATGGCGCTCGCCCGCAAGACCGGCGCCCGCGGCCTGCGTTCTATCTGCGAGGACGTGCTGCAGCAGACGATGTTCGACCTCCCCAGCGAGGAAGGCGTTACCAAGGTCGTCGTAACCGAAGCGGCGGTTAAGGGCGAAGAACAGCCCCAACGCATCTACGGCTAAACCAGCCTAAAACGTGTTTGCAAATAGCCTCTGACCACCCGCGGTCGGAGGCTATTTTATATATACGCAATAACCCCAACTACCTGTGTTATTCTGTGTGTTTGTTTAAGCCTCAGCGAAGTCATATCAGACTGAAGTAATCGATACCTAAGGGGAGGAATGTAGGCCCGATTTTCGTAGATTCCGCACGAGCCGAAGACCACTTAATGTGGTCTTCGAGCGAGCCCAGGACTTGACCGAGCGAAAATCGGGCCTACATTCCTCCCCGGCGGGACAGGGAGAGATATATGGAAGAGATGCCCAAGAACTACGATCCGTCGACCAACGAGCCGGCGATCCTGCAGAAGTGGCTTGACGGCGGCTACTACAAGCGCCGTGAGGGCGTGGGCGACTGCACCGTCACCATTCCGCCTCCCAACGTGACCGGCAAGCTCCACATGGGTCACGCCACCGACGACTCCATCCAGGACGCCATCATCCGCATGGCCCGCATGCGCGGCAAGTCCACGCGCTGGGTGCTGGGCACCGACCACGCCGGTATCGCCACGCAGACCAAGGTCGACAAGAAGCTCAAGAGCGAGGGCATTAGCCGCCTGGAGATCGGTCGCGACAAGTTTGTCGACGCCTGCTGGGACTGGACCCACGAGTACGGTGGTATCATCGTCGAGCAGATTAAGCGCATGGGCTGCTCCGTTGACTTCGACAACGAGCGCTTCACCATGGACGAGGACTATGCCCAGGCCGTGCGTAAGGTCTTTTGCGACTGGTACCACGACGGCCTGATCTATCGTGGCAAGCGCATCGTCAACTGGTGCCCCAACTGCACCACCGCTATCTCGGACGACGAGGCCGAGTACAAGGACGAGAAGGGCCACCTGTGGCACCTGCGCTACCCGCTGACCGAGCCGGTCAACGGCCAGGACTACATCGTCGTCGCCACCACGCGCCCCGAGACCATGCTCGGCGACACGGGCGTTGCCGTTTCCCCGAAGGACCCCGAGAAGGCCGCCTTCGTGGGTAAGACCGTTAAGCTCCCCATCGTCGACCGTGAGATTCCTATCTTTGAGGATTGGCATGTCGACGCCAACTTTGGCTCCGGCTTCGTCAAGGTCACCCCTGCCCACGACCCCAACGACTACGCCATGGGTCAGGCTCACGACCTGCCGCAGATCAACATCTTCGACGAGCACGCGGTGGTCGTCGAGGGCTACGGCGAGTTTACCGGCATGAACCGCGACGAGTGCCGCGAGGCCGTCATCAAGTGGTTCGACGAGCACGGCCTGCTCGATCACGTCGAGGACCACGACCACTCCGTCATGCACTGCTACCGTTGCGACGCCGCGCTTGAGCCGTGGCTGTCCGAGCAGTGGTTTGTGGCCGTCGATAAGCTCAAGGGGCCGGCGCTGGACGCCGTCAACTCGGGCAAGGTCACCTTCCATCCCGCGCGCTGGACGCAGACCTACACCACCTGGATGGAGAACCTCAAGGACTGGTGCATCAGCCGCCAGCTGTGGTGGGGCCACCGCATCCCCGTGTTCTATTGCGAGGACTGTGGCTGGGAGGACGCCCTCACCGAGGACACCGATGTGTGCCCCAAGTGTGGCGGCCATCACGTGCATCAGGACGAGAACGTGCTGGACACCTGGTTCAGCTCGCAGCTGTGGACCTTCGCCACGCAGGGCTGGCCGCAAAAGCCGGAGCTGCTCGAGGGCCATCACCCCACGACGGCGCTGGTCACCGCGCGCGACATCATCGCGCTGTGGGTCGCCCGCATGGTCATGAGCTCGCTGTACTTCCTGGACGAGGTTCCGTTTAAGGACGTCGTCATCTACCCGACGATCCTTGCCAAGGACGGCAGCCGCATGTCCAAGTCTAAGGGCAACGGCGTTGACCCCATGGACCTCATTGGCATGTACGGCGCCGACGCCATGCGCTTCAACTTGCTCACGCTGTGCACCAACAACCAGGATGTCAAGTTCGACGCGAACATCGACAAGAAGACCAAGAAGCTCATCGACAGCCCGCGCACCGAGCAGGCCAAGAGCTTTGTGACCAAGATCTGGAACGCCAGCCGCTTCCTCCTCATGAACATGGAGGGCTACACGCCCGGCGAACCCGTCGTGGAGACGCCGGCCGACGCCTGGATGTTCAGCCGCCTTGCCAAGGCCGTGAAGATGGTCACCGAGGGTATTGAGAACTACACCTTTGGCGACATGGCCCGCGGCGTGCAGCAGTTCTTCTGGAACGAGGTCTGCGACTGGTATGTCGAGGTCACCAAGGCTCGCCTGAAGGGCGAGGGCCGTTTGCAGGCGCAGCGCAACCTGATCTTTGTGCTCGACACCTCCATTCGTCTGATGCACCCGCTCATGCCGTTCGTGACCGAGGAGATCTGGGACAACATGCCGGCGAGCGTGCTCGATCTGGACGCCGAGGGCAACGTGGACCGCGCCGAGGCGCTCATGATCGCCAAGTGGCCCGAGCCCGCCGACTATGCCAAGTATGTCGACGAGGACGCCGAGCGCGCGTTTGAGCTGTGCCGCGCCGTCGTTTCCGCCGCCCGCGCCACCCGTTCGCGTTATCGCTTGAGCCCCAAGGCCGAGCTCGACGTGGTCGTGCGCGCCGGCGCCGAGGACATCGAGAAGCTCGAGAGCCTGCGTTCGACCATCGAGCCGCTGGCGAACACCGCTTCGCTGGTCATGGGTACCGACGTCGAGAAGCCGGCTGCGAGCATCGCCGTGGTCGATAGCGGTGTCGAGGTCTTTGTGGTGCTCGAGGGCAAGGTTGATCTTTCGGCCGAGAAGGCGCGCCTGGAGAAGGAGATCGCCGCTGCGCAGAAGGAGCTCGCCGGCTGCGAGAAGACCCTTGCTAACGAGGGCTTTGTTGCCAAGGCCGCGCCTGCGGTGGTCCAGAAGAAGAGAGACCGTGCAGCTGAGCTCAAGGAGATCCTGGCGGCGCTGACTGCTCAGGTTGCTGACTTCTCGTAAGGTTTACTCGGGGGCGCGTCCCGATGCTTTGCTCTCCGCTGCGGACAGTCCTGCGCAAGACGGACAGCACATTAAGTGCTGTCCTTTGCGTGCGGAACTTGCGGCGAGCAAAGCATCGGGCCGCTCCTAGTTCGTTTACGTGGTTTTTGCATCTGGCGTGTTAGGGCCACTGGGTTGTGGCCTTGATCTTGCTGCAACCGGGTAAAGGCTGATATTGTCAACGTGAGGGGCTCATTCATTTTGGTGGGCCTCTTTTTCTGTTATGGGGGACTTTGGGTTATGGCTAAGCGTTCTGGGTCGTATGTCGTTCCTTTCTCGTTTGAGCTGCTTTCGTTTGATGAAGCTGTCGGGCTTGCTGCTGATACGGGGCGGATTTCTGGGGATGCTGGGCCTCTGCTTGAGACGGTTGTCGATATGCTTGATGAGCTGGGACGTCCGGACGAGTATTTCGATTGCATTCAGGTCGCCGGTACCAATGGCAAGACTTCGACTACGCGTTTTTCGGCTGCCATTCTTCATGGTGAGGGGCTCAAGACCGCGCTGTATACGTCGCCACAGCTGGTACGCTATCCCGAGCGCATGGAAGTCGATGGATGCGTCTTGAGCGATGAGGCCTTTGCCCGTGGTGTTTCTGCTGCTGTTGAGGCGGGACATCGCGTGAATGCCCGTCGTGTGGCGGCGGGGGAGCGCGCCTATTCCATTACGCCGTTTGACCTGCTGACGGCTGCCGCACTTGTCGTGTTTGCCGAGGCCGCGGTGGATGTTGCCGTGCTCGAGGTCGGCATGGGCGGACGCTGGGACGCCACGAGTGCGACCGATCCCGTCGCCGTTGCCATTACGGGCATTGGGCTCGATCACACACGCATTTTGGGCGATACGCTCGAGGCCATTGCGGGGGAGAAGGCTGCGGTTATTAAGCCTGGACGCCTGGTTGTTTTGGGCGAGGGTACGCACGAGGCGAGCGTTCAGCGCGTGATGGATGCACGTTGTCGCGAGTGCGGCATAGTGCCGCTGGTGGTGAACCATGCCACGACCAAGGTGCCGGCACATGTGGGCGACACGGTTGAGTTTAGCTGCACCACGCCGCGTGCGATCTATACGTCTAGCATGGTCAAGCCGGCGTATCAGCCGCAGAATGCCGCGTGCGCGATTATGCTGTGCGAGGGGTATCTGGGTCGCGAGCTCGATCATGACAAGCTCGATGCGTCGCTTATGGGCTGCCCCACGCCGGGTCGCTTTGATGTGCTGGGAACCAATCCGCTCAATCTGATCGACGCCTGTCATAACCCTCAGAGCTGCGAGAACTTTGTGAGCGCACTGGACGAGATCGATTCGTGCGTAGAGAATCGCCCCACGCTGCTGTGCGCCGCGCTGGCCGATAAGGACGTGGCGGGTATCGTTGACGTTCTGGTTCCGGCGTTCCCCCGCGTGGTCGTAACCCAGACCGATTCCGATCGCGCCTTGCCCGCACAGGAGCTTGCCTCCCTGGTGGACGCCGACAAGCTCGCGGGCGTGTACCCCAGCGTATCCGAGGCCCTCGCGGCTTTCGATGCCGCGGGCGAGCCTTTCGTAGCAGCCGGTACCATCACCCTAGCCGGCGAAGTAGCGGGGCTGCTCCGTTAACCCATTCCCTCATCAGTTGCGGTGAAATACGGACTGTTTTACAAGCCAGAAGCCTCAAACGGTCCGTATATCACCGCAACTCAAAAGCAGTCAATTTGGGACGGGGCTTTTTTGGCTGCCCTGCGCCTCGAGTTGACTTGCTCGCCATGAAATGGGCCTATTTACTACGTTTGACCGGTAACCCTCGACCATACCGAGAATTGCGAAATCAAAACCGCAGGTAAAGGGCTTGCCAGTTTTGCGAAAACACGGGTATGGTCGACCCACGCGGGCTA
>CABUDZ010000085.1 GCA_902490445.1 uncultured Collinsella sp. | reverse complement strand
GCGCAACGCGTTGCGCTGAGTCCTGAGGCTGTTGCAATGAAAATGAGAATCAAGGTATCCTTGTCCGCTCGGGGCGTTAAGATGGCCTGAATTCGGTCGTTTGCGCTCGCTCGGGGTATACTTTCGACTATATACGGTTCTAATGTGCATGCATTGGGCCTATTTGTCGGATTATGGATGTGGAGCGCACATGGCGAACACCCAGAACTATATTAACCACCTGCTGCAGAACACCGGCATCACGCCGGCATGCAGCGAAGAAGAGCGCTTGGCTGCCGAGGATATCGCTCAGATCTTCCGCAACCACGGCTTTGATCCCGAGGTTCAGGAGTTCAATGCCCCGGCGCCCAGCAGGTTGGCATTTGCCGTTACCGGTATTCTTGCGTTTGCCGGCGCCCTGCTGATGGGCATCGGTGGCGGCATCGGCTTGGTCGGCACCTTGCTGGCCATTGTCGGCGCCGTTCTTTACGTGCTCGAGCGCACGGGCCACCCCGTGGTTTCGCGCCTGGGCAAGACGGGCGTGAGCCAAAATGTCATCGCCTACCACAAGGCCTCGGGCCCGCTCGCGTCTCCGCGCAACCGCCCGGTGGTCGTTGTCGCACACTACGACTCTCCCCGTGCTGAGCTGCTCGCCCGCGAGCCCTATGCTTCGTATCGTGCGCTCATCGCCAAGCTGTTGCCCGTTGCCACGGTTGCCCCTGCTGCCGTTGCCATCTTGCGTATCCTGCCGCTCCCCGGCGCGCTCAAGGTTCTGCTGTGGATTGTCGCGATCCTCGCTTCCCTCGTTGCGCTCGCCAACGCGGCAAACATCATTTCTAACCGTTTTGTGCTTCCCTATACGTCCGGCGCAGTGTGCAACAAGTCTTCTGTCGCCGCTATGCTCGGCGTTATGGACAACGTTGCTCCCTTCCAGGGCGAAAACGAGTTTCCCGACGATGTTCCGTTCGATACCTATTTTGGGGAGCAGAAGCGTCGTGCCGAGGAGATGGCGCGCGCAGCAGCGGAGTATGCCGCGGCCCAACAGCAAAACGACTACGGCAACACCATCGAGTATGAAGAGCCTACCTACGCCGAGGACGAGTTCGGTCAGCCGATTGCTCCCGACGCTCAGACCGAGCCCGAACAGGGCGAGGCTTTCGACGAGCAGATCGAGGGCTTTGAGGGTGCGTCTGCCGACGAGACGCTGATTGGCGCCATTGTGCCCGAGGATCAGAATCAGGCTGTCCAGGCCGAAGAGTTCAATGACGAGGTTCCCGCTGCCGAGCCGGCGGAGGAGCCTGTCGCGGCCGAGCCCGAGCCCAAGCTCTATCGCAATGCCGCCGGCAACATCCGCTTTGGTTCGGATGCCATCCGTGCGCTCGGAATGCTTCCCGAGTCCTGCACGCTCGATTACGAGGAGGGCGAGGAGCCGACGTTTGAGCCCGAGCCTGCTCCCGTCGTGACTGAACCTGCGCCCGCTGTCACCGTGGATGATGAGTCTGCCGCGGTTACCGCTGCCGAGCCCGAGGCGGTGTCTGCGATCGATCCCGCGGCAGGACTGGACATTTTGGCTCCCGCCGCGCCGGCGCAAGACGTTGCGGACGAGTCTGACGACGATTACGTTGAACAGCCGAGGCGCGTGTCTTACGAGAGCGATACTGATTTCTCGGCCGAGATTCCCGCGGCAACGCCCCATGCCGATATTGCATCCGCGTTCTCTTCGATTGGCGCCAGCGCTTCCAACTTCTTTAAGGGTGCGCTTGCAAAGGGCAAGAAATTTGTCGACGATTTCGAGGAGAAGCGCGCTGCCGCACGCGAGGCTGCCGAGCAGGAGGCTATCGCTCAGCAGCAGGCAGCCGAGGCGGCACGTGAGCGCGCGGCGCAAGAGTTCGAGCAGAACGAGGCTATGCAGTCCGTGCCCGTCGACGCTGCCGAAGCTACGACGTCCTTTGAGTCCCAGCAACCGGCGTCCGCGGATGTTGTTAAGGCGACGACGTCTTTCGAGGCTCAGCAGCACGTCGATAGCACCATGTCGTTTGATGCCGCGCAGTTCGATTCCACGATAACGTTTGAAAAGCAAGGCACCGCGATTGCCGAGCCCCTTCCTGTTTCCGATGAGCAGGGCGACGCTGTGGACGATGACGAGCCTATTGATGCTGCCGAAATCCAAGATGCCGCCGAGGGCGAGCCCGTCGAGGCCAACTCTGACGAAGAGCGATACGCGACAGCCGAGCAAGATGATTCGACCGAGGCCGAGCAGGAGGAAGTGCCTGCGGTTTCCGAGGCTCCCGAGACAGATGAGTCGAGGCCTTACTCCACGCAGATTTTCACCATGCCGACCCCTGGTGCTTCCGGTGCCACGGTTGCCGATGTTGCTTCCACCCAGGACGAAACGGTCGATTCCCTTATGGCCCAGATTTCCTCCCAGGCATCACCACGCCCGCAGATGAATGTTCCCGATCCGGCGTCGGCTCCGTCGCTCGCACCTTCCTCGTCTCCGCTGGCTTCGGTCCCCGATCCGTCGCTGCCGTCGATGAAGCAGACAAACGTTGCGTCTCGCACGTCGCTGTTCGACCTTCCCGATCCCTCCGCACAGGTCAACGACCCCTTCGCTACCGCTCAGGGTCCCGAACCCACATCGGCACCCGTTGCGCCTCCTATGCCCGTTGCGTCGGGCGCTCAGCCGATCGAGACCATTTCGGCTCCCGCCCCGGCGGCACCCAAGTCTCGCAAGCGCGGCCTGGGCGGCCTGTTCGGTCGTAAAAAGAAAAACGAACAGGACAGCATGAGTGACTGGCTGGGCGTCGAAGACGATTACGATGCCAAGAAGTCCGGTCGCGGCATCGGTTCGTGGGATAATTTCGAGGACGATAACGATGGCTGGAAGGGCGGCGCTACGTCTTCCGACGGCGCTTCTTCCGAAGATATGCTCTCGGCTGTCGCCTCTATGGGTGACGATGAGCTGCTCGGTCACGATATCTGGTTTGTGGCAACGGGCGCCTCGGATTGTGATGGCGCCGGTATGAAGGCCTTCTTGGCTTCGCATCGCGATAAGCTCCGCGGCGTATTCTTCATCAATCTTGAATCCGTCGGCGCCGGTAGGCTTTCGGTGGTGACGGTCGAGGGCGAACAGCAGCTGCTCAAGGGCGATCGCCGCATCATGAACCTGGTCAGCAAGGTGTGCAAGTCGTTCCATGTCGATTGTGGCGCGCTCGAGATGCCCTATGCCAAGACCGATGCCTATGCCGCGCTCGAGGCGAGCCGCCGAGCCCTCACCATCGCCGGCGTGGACGGCACGCGCCTGGCTTGTGCTCGTACCGAGGACGACCTGCCCCACAATGTCAACCCGACGAACATTGCCACGGTATCCGAGGTCGTGACCGAGGTTATCCGCCGTTCGTAGACGGAGCTCTAAGGAGTCAACGTGTTTTCGTATATTAAGCGCCATTGGCCTGTCTACGTGATTTTGACCTTGATTGCCATTGCGTTAGGATTTGGGGCTGCCTACATCGTGGGTGCGAAGGGCTCGACCCCTGCCTCCGCAATCAGCGAAGAGGTGGAGCAAGAACAGAGCACGGGTGCCGATGGGATTCCTGAGTCCGAGCAGGCAATCGTTGATGGTGGATCTTCGTCTGCAGAGTAGATACGGCGATTTAAATGATTGAAAGCGGGCGAGCCGGGGGACTGGCTCGCCCGCTTTTTTCATCGTGCTAGCGGTTCTTTGGGATCGACCTAAGGCGAGCGAACCATAGGGCTGCGGCACCCGAGGTCAGAAGCGCGGTGATGCAGGCGGCGATGGGAACTGATCCTGTTGCCGGTAGGTCCTGCGGTAGGGTACAGCGTTGAGTGACACGGTCCTCGTCATGTGACTCAAGTTTATCGCCGCCGCCGTTGCGGCAAAGATCGACGCGCGCGCTGTTGGTGAGTGCGGTTTGGGGCGTATAAGCCGACGTTGCCTGCATGTGCACGGCTGCGCCCCGAGCGTCTGTGCCAAGGATTGCTTTGGCATCGTCAAGGTCGTCGTGCTCATCTTTGAGATCATCACGGGTCCAAGAATCCACATCGCTTCGAGTCGTAAAGTCGGCGGCTACTGCACCGTATTCAATGCGAATGCCCGTTACGACGGTATTGGATGCAAGGTCAAGTTCTTTCGCCTCGAGTGTGGTGGATTCCGTGGTCGAGACATCCGCCTTCCAGAGGTGCCAGCCGTCGTAATCGACGAGGCGGCAATCCTCACCCAGACTCTCTTTTACTTCGTCGGACTCAAGCCAAGGATTTTCGTGCCCATCGTCAAGCGTCGCGTTTGCCGGCCCATCGACGTCTGTCGAGTCCAACGGCGTCGTGCGATACCACACGTTGCACAGACCGTTGAGGTCGCCGATGGCGACGGGGGTTTCGATTGAGACGAATCTCGCCGTGCCGTCTTTGGCACACTCAAGATCATCGGTAATCGTAAACTCATCAACCCAGGTAGCTGAATCGTTTCGAGCGTCGATGGTATAGGAGAAAAGTCCGTCCGTATTGGTTTGCGTCGCGGCGCGATTTTTACCATCGCCGTTGGCCAGCAGACCCTTCCCGATAGGTTGGACAAGTTCCTGACGCTTGTCGACCTGTCCTTTGATCTCGATGGGCGCATCCTTCATCGCGACGGATTGGACTTCTCCCGTATCCTTTATTTCAAACGTTATCTCCTCGGCAAGGTCATAGGTCCGCGGAGACATCGTTTCGCGCAACGAGTAGGTGCCGGGTGCAAGATGTTCGATGCGGTGTGGCTTATCGGATGAGGTCCAGGAGTCTATTTCGGTTTTATCGGGACCATATAAGGTGAGCTGTGCACCTTTCACTTCCTGCTCTCCGCTTGCATCGACCTTGGAGATATCAACCTTGGTGTAATCGTCGGATACGTTAAGCCGTGCTTCCACAACGGGTGTTTTCTGGTCGGCATAGGTAAGGTCGACGATATGGTGCGTCCGGTCGAGTAAGAAGCCTGCCGGCGCTTGAGTCTCGACAACCTCGTAGCGTGCGGTGCCAGATCCCAGCGGGAGATCGTCCGCGCGTGCCTCTCCAGTTTCATCCGTCGCGATGGTCGCGACGGTCTCACCGTCGAGCGCGGCAATGCTACCATCGGGGCGCACGATATCACCCGAGGCACGGATCTCAAAGATGGCGCCCGCGAGGCTGCTGCCGTCTACGGCATCGGTTTTAACGATCCTGATGTTTCCGGTCGCGGCGTGGTCATAATACGAGGCGATTGCAATGGGCGTTAGGTTCATGTCGGCGGGTATGTTTACCTCGATCTCTTCACCGACAAGATAGGGCTCTTTGGCCGAAGTTTCGCGTACATAATAGGTGCCCGGCACGAGCGATTCGGGCAGTGTGACGGTGCCGGTCGCGTCAGTCGTAAAGGTGTCCATTACATTATGTGCTGGATACCAGCATGTTTGTGAGACAGGTTTGTGATTGCTGTCGAGGAGTTGGAAGGTGAATCCGGCTAGCGGAACAGAAGCGCCTGTTTGGGCATCGCGTTTTACAATCTGGAGATGCGTCGACAGAGCGTGGTTGTCCACGATATATTGAAGCTCGGCGCCGTCGGAAATCTGCTTGGCCCCGACGGTCCATTCCCCTGCACGTTTAAAACCCTCGGGGACGGTTTCCGGAACCTCGCGAACGGTGTAGCCGGCGCGGTCGTATGGGATGGCTCCGTGGACACCGGCGGGTCGCTTGCCTGCGCCGAACCATGCTTCTGACTGATCTTTGGTGGAGGCAAAGCCATAGATGTTTGTGGTCAGTGTGCCAACAACCTGCTGAGAGCTGTTGCTGACAACCTCAAAGACAACACCTCCTGCCGGCTGCTCCAGGCCGGATTGATCGCTATTGCCGTAGTCCTTGAATTTGGAAATCTCAAGGTCAAACGCAATGGGGATATCGGAAACGCGCGATTCGATCTCGACCACGCCTGAATCACCGAGCTGGTCGGCTCCAACGGTATAGGACCAGCTGTCGTTGGCTGGCAGGTAGCCCTCGGGGGCTTTTGACTCATAGATGGTAAAGGTTCCTAGGGGGACATCGGTGAGGGTAGCTCGACCGCTTTCATCGGTTGTGAGGGTTTGCGCCCATCCGGGGGTGGATTGCGACACGCACGTGAACTCTGCTCCCGCAAGTGAAGCTCCAGCCTGGGGTCCGGCATTCGTCGCGGCATCGAGTTTTACGACATGCAGGGTGATGGTGCCGGGTTGTTCATCAACGGCGACCTGTCCACCGTCATTCCCCGTGGTAAAGGCGATGCGATCACGACGGGGGACATAGCCGGCCGGCGCCTTTGTTTCAACTAGGTAGTATGCCGTGTTGGGCAGAAGTGCTGCCTGCGCTCGACCGTTGCTGTCCATCTGGATGGTGCCGACACGCGCGCCGCTGGCGCTCTCAAAAACATCGAATGTTGCCCCGTCAAACTGATAAGTATTGTTTCCGCTGGTAATGGCAGCGTTTGCAGACTGCTTTTGGAAGGAAACAGAGACCGCCGGCAGTACATAGAGCATGTCTTGACGTTTGCTGCCGCCCGATACGGCTCCTAGATAGCGCCGCGCGCGGTGCGGAGCGGCTTTGATGCTTCCTGATTTTGCGCTGTCGTGGAGCCATCGCGCAGCCGCCACGACTTCATTGTCGGCGGTAAAGTGTCCACTCTTGGTTTTGCCCTGAGCGGTCGTGTAGGAGTAGGTGCCGTCGACATGGGTAGTGCCGTTGAGCATCCATACGGCAAGCTGGGTGGCGGCGCGGGCGCGATCTGGTGAAAGATGGTAACCGCCAAACGACGTGGCGGTAGGATATCCGTGACAAACGATTGCCGCGAACTCGTCGTCGAGCCACACCCAGCCTTGATCAAAGTTGAGCCATGGGCCGCCCGGCTTGGTGGGGCCGGGGCGCTCCTGGTTCATGCAGTAGGCAATCGAGGCGTCTTGAGCTTCATACTTGCCGATGAAGAAGGGCCCACAATCATCGCTAATAGTGCGGAAGCCGAGCTGGTCGTAGCCATCGACGGCAAATGCGGCTCCCGGTGCCAGGCAGCCGAAAAGCAGGAAGAGGAGCAGGAGCAGCGGGCCTGTTGCGATTGCGCTGTGGACAGAGTGCGTGGGTGCGTTGGACATGGCTGCTCCTTATCCCTCGTGCGCCGCACGGGGAGGCTGCGACGCGTAGGATGAGGCTACCCCCGAGGTTCATGCGGGTAAGTACCGGAGCCTGACCAAAAGCTTGCCCAATTCCTGACAAATTGAGCTCAAATACAACAATCAAGCAAAAGCGCAGGTAGAAGATAGGGAGAACAGGAGGTCAAAGGTCCTCATCTCCACAATTGACGCGATTTTCAAACGAATCTCCACAGCTAAAACAAGTATCACCACCCTTGTATCGAACAAGACAACCGCGTTATACTAGCCAACACACAAGCGGGCATCGCCAAGTGGTAAGGCATCAGCTTCCCAAGCTGACACTCGCGGGTTCGAGTCCCGTTGCCCGCTCCAGAAAAAGTAAAAGCACGACACCGTTCCGGTGCCGTGCTTTTTTCAATAAAGCGCCGGGACTCGAACCCGCCAGGGTGCGAGCGTAAAACAAACGCGAAGCGTTTGTAGCGAGCAAGCGAAGGCGCCGGCAGGCGCCTGAAGCCGGTGCGGATTTGCGAAGCAAATACGCGGACGTCCCGTTGCCCGCTCCATCGAGCGCGGGAGACCTTGGGACGGCCAATTCAACAAAGTCTTCCCCATCGTCTCCGTGAATCCGAGGAGATCGACCGCAGCCGGTGCGGATTTGCGAAGCAAATACGCGGATGTCCCCATGCCCGCTCCAATTCCAAAATGTTAGGTTAATGCCTGCTGCCCATACTCGCACCCGCGCACGGTACAATGGTTGAGTTACGACCAACGTGCCAATAACCAAAAAGGAGCCGCTATGATCGATCGCTATACCCGCCCGGAGATGGGACATATCTTCTCCCTCGAGAACAAGTATGCCATTTGGCAGGAGATCGAGGTTCTGGCCTGCGAGGCCCAGGCGGAGCTCGGCAAGATCGGCATTTCTAAAGACGAAGCCCAGTGGATCCGCGACCATGCCAACTTTGAGAAGGCGAAGGTCGATGAGATCGAGGAGGTCACGCGCCACGATGTCATCGCCTTCCTGACCAACATGAAGGAATATATCGACGCCGATGTTCCCGAGGGCGAGCCCAAGCCTAGTCGCTGGGTTCACTACGGTATGACCAGCTCCGACCTGGGTGATACTGCTCTGTGCTATCAGCTTACTCAGGCGTGTGACCTGATTATCGAGGACGTCAAGAAGCTCGGCGTGATCTGCAAGCGCCGCGCCTTCGAGGAGCGCAATACGCTCTGCGCCGGACGCACCCATGGCATCCATGCTGAGCCGATGACCTTCGGCATGAAGTTTGGCTCTTGGGCATGGGAACTCAAGCGCGACCTTGATCGTCTTGAGGATGCTCGCAAGAACGTTGCCTTCGGTGCCATCTCCGGTGCCGTCGGCACCTACAGCTCCATCGAGCCGTTCGTCGAGGAGTACGTCTGTGAGCACCTGGGTCTGGTTCACGACCCGCTGTCCACGCAGGTCATCAGCCGCGATCACCACGCCTATCTTGCCGGCGTGCTTGCCACTACAGCGGCCACCTGCGAGCGCATCGCGACCGAGGTCCGCAACCTGCAGAAGACCGATACACTCGAGGCCGAGGAGCCCTTCCGCAAGGGCCAAAAGGGCAGCTCCGCCATGCCGCACAAGCGCAACCCCATCACCATGGAGAAGGTCTGCGGTCTGTCGCGCGTCGTGAAGTCCAACGCCCAGGTCGCCTTCGACAACGTCGCCCTGT
>CABUDZ010000084.1 GCA_902490445.1 uncultured Collinsella sp. | reverse complement strand
TCATGCCTTGCCTTTTGAATGACAAATTGTCGTCCTGGGCGGCGCGCAGCGTCGGGCAGTTACGGCGTTTGGCAAAACGCCGTAACGAACTACCGTGTAACTCCCCTAGCTCATCATGGCATTCATCATCTCGTTGGTTGCGGAATCGTCGGCAGACCACTCGCCGTCGTCATTGCAGGAATACTTGAAGGTGACCTTGGTGTCCTTGGTCTTAGCAGCCTTGGTCACATCGACCATAACCTGACCGGCCATCTTGTACAGCTCGTCATCGGAAGGCATCGAATCGAGCGCGGCGACCTTCTCCTGGTACTGGGTGGCAAAATCCTCAACGATCTGGTTCATGGACTTGCAGGTAATGGTGACCTCGGCAGTTGCGGTACCCTTGTCCTCGTCGACCGTCACGTCGCCGATCTTGTAGTCAAAGCCCTCGAGATAGCTCTTGGCGTACTCCTTGGGATCGATGCCCAGCTGCTCGAACTCGTCACCCGAGGCCTCTTCCAGGCCGGCGAGGAAGTCGTCGCCACCGTTCTTGACCTCGTCAAACTGCGTCGTAAGATCATCGGTGATGAGCTCCTCAACCGAAGGGCCTCCGCAGCCGGAAAGCACAACTACGCACGCGACCAGAACAGCCATCAGGGGCGCAAGCAGCAGCTTCTTCTTCATGACATTCCTCCCAACAAGCGGCACCGCGCTTCCCGACGCGGTGCACGTCGTAACAATAAGGCCATTCTAGCCGCTAACGAACACCCCCGGCAAAGCAAAGGCGCAGTCGGCTCGATTTAACGTCCGAACGGTTTACCGTTCCGCCCAACGCGCAATAAAACGTTCCGCCGCATTGTAATAAAAAAGGGCGGCCGGATAACCCGACCACCCTTGCGCATCCTTATGTTGCCGCAGTTTACTTGCGGACGACCTTGACGATGACATCGCCGGCGGCGACAGCGGAGTCAGCCTCGACGGCGAGCTCGACGTCGGCGAACTCGGCAGTGTTGGACACAGCCACGACGACGCAGTCCTTGTAGCCGGCAGCGGCGATCTTGGCGCGGTCGATCTTGAGCATGGGCTGGCCAGCCTTGACGACGTCGTCGGCCTTGACGAAGCCCTCGAAGCCGTCGCCGTTCATGTTGACGGTATCGACGCCAACGTGCACAAGAACCTCGATGCCGCTATCGGACTGCAGACCCACGGCGTGACCCATGGTGACGGTCACCTTGCCGTCGCAGGGAGCGTAGACCAGATCGTCCTCGGGCCACACAGCGCAGCCCTTGCCCAAAACCTCGCCACCAAAGACGGGATCGGGCACGTCGGCCATCTTGATGACCTTGCCCTTGACGGGCGAGCACAGCACGTCGGCGCCGGCAGAAGCAGAGATGGAGGCCGGAGCAGCGGCAGCCGCGGGCTCAGCCTTCTTCTTGAACATGTCAAACAGACCCATACATTTTCTCCTCTTGATTAAGCGCAACGTTATGCGCATGCCTATGGTGATTATAGTGCCAAATGGTTCAAATGCTAAGGTGGGGACTCGAATCGCGAGCCCGTCCCAAGGCTTTTCCCCGGTGGCACTCATCTTGTCGATTAAGCCAGGCCCTCGGCACCGTTGGACTTGATGATCTTCTGGTAGGCGAAGAAGCTGTCCTTGCGGCGGCGCTCGTAGGTGCCGGTGCCGTCATCGTACTTATCGACGTGGATAAAGCCGTAGCGCTTGCGCATCTCGCCGGTGCCGGCCGACACCAGGTCGATGGGGCCCCACCAGGTGTAGGCAATCAGGTCGACGCCGTCGGCAATGGCCTCGCCCATGGCCTTGACGTGGCTGCGCAAGTAGGCGATACGATACGGGTCGTGGATGGAGCCGTCCTCCTCGACCTCATCGTAGGCGCCCATGCCGTTCTCGACCACCATCAGCGGAATCTCGTAGCGGGCGTAAATCTCGTTGAGGGCGATGCGCAGACCCAGCGGATCGATCTGCCAGCCCCAGTCGGTGGACTCCAGATAGGGATTCTTGCCGCCAAAGGTCATGTTGCCCTCGGTCATCTCGTGATCCTTGTGGGTGCCCACGGTGCCGGACATGTAGTAGCTAAAGGTGTAGAAATCGACCTTGCCGTCGGCGATATCCTGCAGGTCGCCGTCCTCCACCACAAGCTCAACGTCGTTCTCGGCCCAGAAGCGCTTGGCATAGAACGGATACTTGCCGCGCACCTGCACGTCGGAGCAGTACCAGTTCATGGCATTCATCTCCTGCTGCGTTGCGAACACGTCGGCCGGATCGCACGTGGCGGCATAGGAAAGGATGAAGCAATCCATGTTGCCCATCTTAAACTGCGGGTAGTGCTCGTGGGCATAGCGCACGACACGGCCGCTGGCGACAAACTGGTGATGCAGGGCCTGCATACGGGCCTGCGGCGTGGTGTGGACCGCCGAAGCCGGGCCCTCAAAGCCCTGGATCATGCTGGTCCCAAAGAGATTGCCCATGTCCTGGGTGCCGCAGTTGATCTCGTTGAAGGTGAGCCAGAACTTGACCTTGTCCTGATAGTGGTCGAAGACGGTCTGGCAGTACTTCTCAAAGAAGCCGATGAGCTCGCGGCTCGCCCAGCCGTTGTACTTCTCGACCAGGTGATAGGGCATCTCGTAGTGCGACAGGGTCACGAGCGGCTCGATATTGTGGGCGCGCAGGCAGTCGAAGACGCGGTCGTAGAAGGCGAGGCCGGCCTCGTTGGGCTCGGCGTCGTCGCCGTTGGGGAAGATGCGGCTCCAAGAGATGGACATGCGGAACATGTTGAAGCCCATCTCGGCGAACAGCGCGATATCCTCCTCGTAGTGATGGTAGAAGTCGATACCGTCATGATTGGGGTAGAAGCGGTCGGGGTCGATGTCGATCGTAATCTGACGCGGCTCCTTGTAGCTGCCGCCCAGGAAGTGGTCGTCGACGGAAGGGCCGCGGCCGTCCACGTTCCAAGCACCCTCAAACTGGTTGGCGGCGGTGGCGCCACCCCAATAGAAGCCCTCGGGGAACTTGATGTTTGCCATGAGCATCTCCTTTGCATCGCGGTTCGATAAGCCGAGTATCGCCCACGCACGCGACAGGCAGGGGCAGGGGTGCCAAACCCGACACTTCTTTTCGCAGCGGCACCCCGCCGCCACCCCGCCCCTGACACTTCCTGACACCTGCCAAAAAGGGACTGCCAAAAAGGGACAGGTTTATTTTGGTCGGTTTTATCTGGGCAAACGCTGGCGATACGCTGCCGGCGTGCAGCCATAGCGCTCGGCAAACTTTTTGTAGAAGAAGCTCATGTTGGCGTAGCCGACCTCGCGCGCCGCGGCTTCCGCAGTGGAGCCGGCGTCGAGCAGTGTTGCCGCGCGTGTTAGGCGACTCTCCTGCACGAGTTGCATAAACGTGCGTCCCGTCTGCCGTTTGAGCAGCGCGCTTGCGTAGTTGGGACTCAGATGGAGGTGGCGAGCTACGTCCTCGAGCGTACAATCGCAGGCATGGCGCTCGATGTAGCCCACGGCGGCCGCGACCTGCGCCGAGGGAAGTGTAGGTTTGCCCGCTTGCAGCAGTGCGGCCTCATAGCTTTGCATCAGCTCAATCAACAGCAACTCAAACAGCTTCGACACGATCTGGGGACTCGCAGCCGTCGGCTCCAGAAGCTCGCACAGCATCTCCTGCATATATCGGCGCACGCGGCGGCTGTTGCCCGTGCGGAAATGCACATGACCGCGGTGGTCGGTTTCGTCATTGAGGGCATTAATGAGGAACTGCGAGACGGTGCTTGACGGCGACAGGCTCTGCTCTAGGCTGCGGTGCAACATCGGCCGCGAGATGACGATGCTCAGCATAATGTCATGCTCGCCGAGCTCGCCTACGGCATGTGGACAGGCGGCGTCGAGTAAGAGCACCTCGTTTTGGGCAAGCATAAGCTGTTCGCCGTTGACGGTCTGCGGCGCATGCCCGCGATAAACATAGCTGATTTCGACATAATCGTGCACATGCTCCGGTACAGGGTTGAAGCGCGAGTTGCGCACGATTGATAGGCCCTCAGGCATGCCTTCTTGGTGCAAGGCTCGCGTCGGGTCACCGATTTTATGGATATGTTTTTCACTGATATTCTGTTGATGACCCCAGCTGAACGCATCATTCCAGTCATAGCGGGCGCCCGCGTGGTAAGCACGCTCGCTGTCGGTCAGCTCGAGCAGAAGGCTGTCTAAACGTGCAAGATCCATGGCATCACAATCGTTGATTCGGTCATATTCTGCTGTGGTTTTGATATGAGCAGGACGGCGCGCTCGGCGTACTCTGACTTCAATCGATTTAAAAGGTTGGTTTTAGAGGAGTGGATATGGCGGCATACGACAACCATGTGCTTCCGTTCTTGTGGCTCAAGGGCGAGGCGCACGAGACGATTACCGAATACCTGGAGCAGATCGCCGGTGCGAACATCCGCGAGGTCTGCCTCGAATCGCGCACGCATCCCGAGTTTTGTCGCAACGGCTGGTGGGCTGACCTGCGTTTTATCATCGGCGAGTGCAAGCGCTTAGGGTTGAAGATCTGGCTGCTCGACGACGCCCATTTCCCCACGGGCTACGCCAACGGCGCGCTTGCGGGCGAGAACGTCGACCCCGCGCTTAAGAAGACCGTGCTCAAACATCGCACGGTTACGGTCGTCGGTCCCCAGCCGTCCACGGTCATCAAGCTCGGCAATCTTATGGATCACACGGAGCGCTTTGTGGGCGCGGCGACTTTCGACGCCGCCGGCGCACCGCTCGACCTTGAGCTCTCCGTTGAGCAGGCCGACGGCACCCCCGCTCGCCTGCGTTTTGACGCGCCCGCCGGCATCACCACCGTCGAGCTCTTCGTCACCAGCCAAAAGACCGGCTTTCGCGATGAGTACATCAACATGGTCGACGCCGATTCGTGCCGTGTGCTCATCGATGCCGTCTACGAGCCCACGTTTGAGCACCTGGGCGACGAGTTCGGCTGCACCATACTGGGGTTCTTTACCGATGAGCCGGGCTTTATGAACGAGAAGGGCACGGCTCTCGACGATGATTCTACCAGCAGCTTTATTGGACGCGGCGATATGTCACTGCCCTGGTCGGACGAGCTTGCCAGCCGCCTGTGCAATGCACTTGGCGAGGACTGGCTCACCAAGCTACACGGCCTTTGGACACGCGAGGCAGATGGTGCCCGAGCCCGTCACGCCTACATGGACATTGCCACGCAACTCTACCGCGCATGCTTTGACGAGCAGATTGGCGACTGGTGCCGCGAGCGCGGCGTCATGCACATCGGACATGTGATTGAGGACAAAAGCTGCCACACGCGCCTGGGCCAGGGCGCCGGACACTACTTCCGCGCGGTCGCCGGGCAGGATATGGCGGGCATCGACGTTGTCATCAACCAGCTCGCCCCTGGCGTCGACCACGGACGCTACAGCTACTTCCACGGCGCGTGGAATATGGAGTTCTTTACCTACGCGCTTGCCAAGCTGGGCTCTTCGGCCGCGCGTCTCGACCCAAAAAAGCAGGGGCGCTGTATGGCCGAGGTCTTCGGCGCCTTCGGCTGGCACGAGGGCCTTCGCGAGATGAAATGGATCGCCGACCACATGCTCGTCCGCGGTATTAACTGGTTTACGCCGCACGCATTTAGCATGGCGCCCTTCCCCGATTGGGACTGCCCGCCGCACTTTTACGCACACGGCAACAATCCGCAATGGCCGCACTTTGGCCAGCTCATGAGCTATATGAACCGTACGGCAACGCTGCTTTCGGGAGGCAGCGCCGCGCGTCCCGTCGCCATCCTGTACCACGCCGATGCCGAGTGGGCCGGCAGCGCCATGCCTATCGAGCGCGTGGCTGCCGAGCTCACGCGCGCGCAGATCGACTTTGATTTTGTGCCCGCCGAGGCTTTTGAGGATGAGGACCGTTACGAGGTTTCGATTGCCGATGGAATGCTTACCATAAACGATTGTCGTTACCAGGCGTTTGTTATGCCAGGAGCTTCATTTATTGGCTCGGCGACGGCGCAGGCCGTAAGGCGCATGATGGCGGCGGGCGTTATGGTCCTCGCTGTCGACGAGGTGTCGAGCGCGCTTTACGACGCCGATGGCGTGGTTGAACTGGGTGAACTTGCAGCGACTCCGCTTGCCGATATGGCGGGCGTGCTGGCGAGCGCTGGGCTGCAGACGGTTGTCACCGACACGCCCCAGCCCTGGCTGCGCGCGCTTCGTTACGAGCGCGCCGACGAGACCTACGTCATGTTGGTCAACGAGCATCCGCGCGAGCGCATCGGCTGCACAGTTAAACTCGCGCAAGGCGAGCGACTTTGCGGCACGCGCCTCGACCTGTTGAATGGCACCGATCCCGTTGTGTTTGACGGAACGCTTGAGCTCGCACCCTTCGAGAGCTGCTTCGTTGCCTTGGAGACGGACGGCGAGCTTGAGTCCGGGGACGGCGCGGACATGGGCTCGAGCGATGCGCTCGCCCTCGACATCAACGGACCTTGGACCGTCGCCCTCTCCCCTGCCGACAGCGGAACCTTTGGCGCCCCGCAGGAACTCGAGCACTTATGCGATCTCACTGCCGAGCGATTCCCCGATGCATGCGGGACGTTCCGCTATCGCACATTGTTCGAGCTGGCGAACGACCTTGCCGATGCCGCAATCGACCTGGGAGATGTCTACGAAGTCGCGACACTTACGCTCGATGGACACCCACTCGGCACACGCATCTGTCCGCCCTATCGCTTTGCCATCGACCCGCTTGCCGCCGGCACGCACGAACTCACCGTCGACGTCATCAACACGCTCGATCATGCGATTCCCGACATCTTCGCCCTCACCGAACCCATCGCCCCGAGCGGCATCCTCGGTCCCGTTACCCTTTGCGGGCAAAACCTGCCAAAATAAACCTGTCCCTTTTTGGCAGGTTTGTTGAGTGTGGGAGTTCGCATGGATATCAAACGCAAGATTTCCGAGGCGCAGGGCCTTACCCCTACCGAGCAACAGCTCGGCATCTCGGCCCTTGCCATGGGCGAAGACGTCCGCGGGCTCTCTATTAAGGAATTTGCCGCGCGCACCAACGTTTCCGTTGCGAGCGTGCACCGTTTTTGCAAAAAGCTCGGCCTCGAGGGATTCAAAGACCTCAAGGTCGAGCTCATCCGTCAGGCAGCCGAGACGGGTAACCGGCGCGACGTGGACATCAACTTTCCCTTCGATGCCACCTCCACTCCTGCGCAGGTGATGGAGCGTATGGAGGGGCTCTATCAGACCACTTTGGCCGAAACGCAGGAGCTGCTCGACCCCACACAGCTCGACCAGGCCGCCAAGCTAATCGTGCGCGCCGGCACCGTGGACATCTACACGGGCTCGCATAATCTGTATCCAGCGGGAATGTTCCGCGATCGTCTGCTTTCCGCCGGCAAAAGCGCGACGTGCCACGACAGTGTCGAGACGCAGGTGCGTACGGCGCTCGCCTCGGGCCCCGACCATGTGGCAATCGTTATCTCCTACAGCGGCCTTGCCCCCAACCTCAGGGAGATCTTGCCAATCCTCAGCAGTCGACATGTCCCGGTCATCGTCATCGGCACACCGCACTGCGCCCGCATTCACCCCGGCTTTGCCGCCTATCTCACGGTGAGCGATCACGAGAGCATGACGCATCGCATCACACAGTTCGCCAGCCACATCGCCGTGCAATACGTGCTCGATTCGCTCTACAGCAGCTACTTTGCCAAAGATTACGCCCGCTGCTCCGAGTTCTTAGAGCGGTCGTTTCCCTACACCCGCCTGCCCGGGCTCAAGTAGCGACGAGCGTGGATTTTCGGACACTAACCTAACGAGCGTGGATAATCTCCCACTTTGAGCCCGCGCACAGGCCAAAACCGGTAGATTATCCACGCTCATTTTGGGTCCCCTGGGAACGCATGAGGAGGGCGGATAGACAGCCGTTATTTGCGAGGCGTCAGCGACGTAAAGAGTCCGTGTTGGTTGCAGTAAAGATATATCCTGCCGCGCCCGGTAATATGGAAGCGCGGCTGCACCGATTGCTCTGGATAGAGCTTCTTAAAGCAGATGCCATCCATAGTCGCATATGCCACAAAGCTAATGTAGTGATCCTTGGTCATGGGATGATCGAGCGTGACGTACCAATCGTCCTCGATGCGCTCGATGGAAAAGGCGTGGTCCGCGTCCGGCTCTTCGGCCTCCTGGGGAAACATCGTGGAGCCACAGCAGCTAAAGCTGCCTTCTCCGAGCGCGTGCACAACGTTTCCGCAGATAGGACAAACGTAAAAGACGCCTTTGAGCATATTGCCTGCACGGTTGGCGTTGGCCCGAATGTCACCAGCCAAAAGCTCAGTCACGCTTATGCCGAGTCTCTGGGCCAAAGGCTCAACGAGGGAAATGTCGGGAAGGCCGCGGCCGGATTCCCACTTGCTGACGGCTTTATCGGTCACGCCAAGGCTTTCCGCCAGGGCGCGCTGGGTGAGGCCGCGCTCTTCGCGCAGCCGCTTGATGACATGCGCTGCCAAAAAAGTATGGGAAGCATTGATTTGCCGTGTCTGGTTCATGGGCTGTCCAATCAAATTGAAGAAATGGAGTGAACCGGTTCGACAGTCAGTATCCATTTGAAGGCCAGGCTCGACAACCTACGCTGCGTAGACATGCGCCAATCGAACGAGCGCGGATTTTTGGACGCTCATCCTGAGTAGTCATTTAAGAACGTCCCCAATGACCACTCATTTATGTCTGTCCCCAATGACTGGGCAACGGCAGCGAGAGCCCCGATGTTTTGGCAACGACAGACACTATGACCCAATCCAGGGGCACGGAAACGACAGGAGCCCCCGCTC
>CABUDZ010000083.1 GCA_902490445.1 uncultured Collinsella sp. | reverse complement strand
TCCGCACATGTGCGGATGAATATGGGAAGTGTTCGGATGAAGTTGCCAATCAAGGGTTCGCATCGAAGTGCCAAAGAAGTAAAAATTTCTCTAGCACACGACGGAAATCTTTGTTACTATAGTCGAGCTAACGGGTTGTGGCTCAGTTTGGTAGAGCACTGCGTTCGGGACGCAGGGGTCGCTGGTTCAAATCCAGTCAACCCGACCAGAGCATGAGGAGGGATCGCTTCTTGCGGTCCCTTTTTTTAGCTATTGTTGTGATACCGCGATACCCGCGGTATACTCATTCGAGCTTGTCTCGCTGTATTGTGGAGGTCTACATGTTTGGACTGAGGGCTCCTGAGCTCATCATTATTCTCGTCGTTGTCCTGATTATCTTCGGGCCCAAGAACCTGCCGAAGCTCGGCAAGTCCCTCGGCTCTACCGTCAAGAATATCCGCGAGGGTATGGAGGGCGACGATAAGGCCGAGACCAAGCAGGCCGAGGAGGTCGTGGTCGAGCAGTCCGAGGAGGACAAGGAGATCGCTGAGCTCGAGGCCAAGCTCGCTGCTGCCAAGAAGAAGCAGGCAGAGGACAGCGACGCGGACGCAGAGTAGTCCCATCCCTTTGGGGTGAGCACCTGACCGGCTTGCCCGCAGGCTAGCCGGTCTTTTTCGTTTTGTTGACAGTTGATTGTTTGATCAGAGTTGGGGAGATATCCGTATGGACGCAAGCCAGATCGTACTGACCGCTGAGGGCCGCCAGAAGCTCGTCGAGGAGCTCGCTTGGCGTGAGGGCGATTACGCCAAGGAGATCGTCGAGGACATCAAGGAAGCCCGCGCGTTCGGCGACCTTTCGGAGAACTCCGAGTACGACGCCGCTAAGGACAAGCAGGCCCAGAACGCCGCTCGTATTGCCGAGATCCAGGCCATCCTCGCCAACGCTCAGGTTGCTGCCACCACGGGCGACCTGACCGTCTCCATCGGTTCCACCGTTTCGCTGATTGATCCCAACGGCGAGGTCATGGAAGTCACGCTCGTCGGTACCACCGAGACCAACTCGCTCGAGCACAAGATTTCCAACGAGTCTCCGGTCGGTCACGCCATCATCGGTCACGGCGAGGGCGACTCCGTCGAGGTCGTTACGCCTTCCGGCAAGACTCGCGTCTACACCATCGCCAAGATTGCACGCTAGACCACGGTCCCGCGTAAAGGTATGTTTTCGCTCCCTGGGACCGAATCCTGGGGAGCGTTTTAGTTTGAGGAGTTAACTTATGGTAGAGAACCAGAACGCCGCAGATCAGGCATCGACGCTCAACGACGAGCGCGCCACCCGCCTGGCCAAGCGCGCCGCCCTGTTCGAGGCGGGCCAGAACCCCTATCCCGAGCACTCTGAGCTTGAGGACTACGTTGCCGATATCGAGGCTAAGTACGCCGAGCTTGCCGATGGCGAGGACACCGAGGACGTCGTGAAGATCGCCGGCCGTGTGGTCGCCAAGCGCGGTCAGGGCAAGATCATGTTCATCGTCGTACGCGATGCGACTGCCGAGATTCAGCTGTTCTGCCGCATCAACGACATGGACGAGGCTGCCTGGAATACGCTCAAGTCCCTCGACCTGGGCGACATCCTGGGCGTGACCGGCGTGGTTGTGCGCACCCAGCGCGGCCAGCTTTCCGTTGCCCCTAAGAGCGCGACCCTGCTTGCCAAGGCCGTTCGTCCGCTGCCCGAGAAGTTCCACGGTCTTTCCGACAAGGAGACCCGCTATCGCCAGCGCTATGTTGACCTGATCGCCAACGACGACGTTCGCGAGACGTTCCGTAAGCGTTCGCAGATTCTCTCCACCTTCCGTCGCTTTATGGAGTCCGACGGCTACATGGAGGTCGAGACCCCCATCCTGCAGACCATCCAGGGCGGCGCTACTGCCAAGCCGTTCATCACGCACTTCAACGCGCTCGATCAGGAGTGCTACCTGCGCATTGCTACCGAGCTGCACCTCAAGCGCTGCATCGTCGGCGGTTTTGAGCGCGTGTTCGAGATCGGCCGTATCTTCCGTAACGAGGGCATGGACCTTACCCACAACCCCGAGTTCACCACGATGGAGGCCTATCGTGCCTTCTCCGACCTCGAGGGCATGAAGGCGCTCGCCCAGGGTGTCATTAAGGCGGCTAACAAGGCCATCGGCAACCCCGAGGTCATCGAGTACCAGGGCCAGACCATCGACCTTTCTGGTGAGTGGGCCAGCCGTCCCATGACCGACATCGTTTCCGACGTGCTCGGCAAGCAGGTCACCATCGACACGCCGGTCGAGGAGCTTGCTGCCGCCGCGCGCGAGAAGGGCCTGGAGATTAAGCCCGAGTGGACCGCCGGCAAGATTATCGCCGAGATCTACGATGAGCTGGGCGAGGACACCATTGTCAACCCCACGTTCGTTTGCGATTACCCCATCGAGGTCAGCCCGCTTGCCAAGCGCTTTGAGGACGACCCGCGCCTGACGCACCGCTTTGAGCTGGTTATCGCCGGTCACGAGTACGCCAACGCGTTCTCCGAGCTCAACGACCCGGTCGACCAGGCCGAGCGCTTTGCCGCCCAGATGGCTGAGAAGGCTGGCGGCGACGACGAGGCCATGGAGTACGACGAGGACTACGTGCGCGCCCTCGAGTACGGTATGCCTCCCGCGGGCGGCATCGGCATCGGTATCGACCGCGTGGTCATGCTGCTCACCAACCAGGCTTCCATCCGCGACGTGCTGCTGTTCCCGCACATGAAGCCCGAGAAGGGTTTCCAGTCCGGTGCCGCTGCCGCTAAGGCTGCCGAGGCCGGCAACACCGCGAGCCCGTTCGTCAAGCCGCTTAAGCCCACGGTTGATTACTCCAAGATCGCCGTCGAGCCGCTGTTTGAGGAGTTCGTCGACTTTGATACCTTCTCCAAGAGCGATTTCCGCGCTGTGAAGGTCAAGGCGTGCGAGGCCGTCAAGAAGTCCAAGAAGCTGCTGAACTTTACGCTCGACGACGGCACTGGCACCGACCGCACCATCCTCTCCGGCATTCACGGTTATTATGAGCCCGAGGACCTGGTCGGCAAGACTCTGCTCGCCATCACCAACCTGCCTCCGCGCAAGATGATGGGCATTCCCAGCTGCGGCATGCTCATCAGCGCTATCCACGAGGAGGATGGTGAGGAGCGTCTCAACCTGATCCAGCTCGACGCCTCCATCCCCGCCGGCGCAAAGATGTACTAGGGGGTTACGGCGTTTTACCAAACGCCGTAACCGCTCGACGCTGCGCGCCGCCCAGAGCGACAATTTGTCATTCAAAAGGCAAGGCATGACCAGAAGGTCTATGCCTTGCCTTTTTCATGCCAACTTGTTCGCTCTGGACGTCGCTCGCTGTCCGTCCTCTATCTGCGGTGTTGCCCTGGTTGGCACTTAGGGACGTTTCTTTTCTGCCGGCACTTGGGGACACTCCTTGTCAAGCGATTGGAATAGTCATTGGGGAATAGTCATTGGGGGTACTCATTGGGGACGTACTTAAATGAGTGCTCGAAGAATGAGAGTGGATAATCTCCCACTTTTGGCTCGTATGCGGGCTCAAAACGGGAGATTATCCACTCTCGTCTCGCCGAGGGTTTATCGGCTCGTTGGCTATGTCGCGCCTTCCATGCATGACAGTCGTCTCTTTTATGTTTCCTTTAGCTGTCGCTGCCTAGGATGGGGGTTAGTCGATAGGAAGGGAGCACCGGGATGGACGATGCGAGCGAGCGCGCAATCGAAGAGGACATGCTCGATCAGTTCAATTACTTTGATGATGAGGACGAGGAGCTGATCGACCGTCGCGAGCCAGCGCCGCTTGATTCCTTTGATCTGGTCGATGAAGAGGCTGATGAGGTTGAGGGCGAATCAGCGGAGCCTCCACAGCCTTCGCGTCTTGACTCGCTGCTTTCGAGAGCCCCCATGCACCACGGTGTCCGTGCCGGAGCCCTCCATATGAAAACTGACTGGCGCCAGATTGTGACCGCGGGCGATGAGCTTGCCGTCGATGCACCACTTACCGACAAATCATCCATCATCTGCCGCACCGGTATGCTTATGCTCGCGAGCGGAACGGGTGCCTGGCGTGTACGCGATACCATGAATCGTGTCGCCGCCGTACTCGGTGTCACCATCCACGTTGACTTAAGTCTCCTGTCGTTTGAGTGCACCTGCATCGAAGGCGGTCACTGTTTTAACGAGGTTGTCAGCCTGCCCACAACGGGCGTCAATACCCATCGCATTTGGATGATGGAGAGCTTCCTAAAGGAAATCGAGACCTATGGCCGTCGTTTTACGGTGCATGAGTATCACGAGATGCTCAAGACCGTTGAGAGTTCAAAACCTGATTACGCGCCTTGGCAACAGGGCCTTGCGGCGGCCTGCGCCTGTGGTGCCTTTGTCTTTTTACTTGGTGGCGGTCCCATTGAGATGGCATGTGCGTTCGTGGGCGCGGGCGTCGGCAACTTTGCCCGCTCTCATATCCTCAAGCAGGGCCTCGGCCAGTTTAGCGCGTTGGCGATTGGCGTCGCGCTGGCCTGTATCTCATATTTGCTGGCGTTGCTCGGCCTTGGCCAGGTCATTCCGGGGGCAATGTCGCACCAAGAAGGCTATATCGGTGCCATGCTCTTCGTGATTCCCGGCTTTCCTCTCATTACGGCAGGCCTCGACATCGCAAAGCTCGATATGCGAAGCGGCATCGAGCGTCTTTCGTATGCTGTGTCAATTATTGTGATGGCGACCCTCGTAGGTTGGATGGTTGCCGAATGTGTGGGGCTGGCGCCGGATGACTTCGCCCCGCTCGGCCTCTCGCCGTTGGCTCTTACGCTCTTGCGCATACTGATGAGCTTTATCGGTGTATTTGGCTTCTCGGTTATGTTCAACAGCCCGGTAAAGATGGCCGCGGCGGCCGGTCTGATCGGCGCCGTGTCCAATACCTTGCGCCTTACGCTCGTCGATGCGCCAACGATGCTTCCTTTCCTGGGCCTGAGCGCAGGCATGCCTCCCGAGGCGGCTGCATTTATCGGGGCGCTCGTATCGGGTCTGCTGGCAAGCCTGGCAGAAATCAAGCTCACCTACCCACGTATCGCCCTCACGGTGCCATCGATTGTCATTATGGTGCCGGGCTTGTACCTGTATCGTTCGATGTATTACATGTGCACCTTCGACACGGTCAATATGCTCGGCTGGTTTGTGCGTGCGGTGCTCATCGTGGCGTTTTTGCCCGTTGGCTTGGGCGTGGCGAGAACCCTCACCGACCCTCGCTGGCGCCACACCAGCTAATTGGTGCAAGTGAAACTGATCCGCAAAACATGAACGTGGATAATCTCCCGTTTTTGGCCTGTTTGGGGGCTCAAAACGGAAGATTATCCACGCTCGTGGAATGGGTGTCCGAAAATCCACGCTCGTTGGGCCGATGCAGACGGACCTGAGCGATTCCTTTTTTGTAGACGTTGTCGCGCGGCTACGGGTGGGAAAGGTCCCAACGGTTAACATATACTCCATATGGGTAAAGAGACCAAAGCGCTGCCGCGGGGCGGCGCTTTGCGTTTGAAAAAACTAGCTCGTCTAAGAGGAACTAGCATGTTAGACCGTTTTACCGATCGCGCGCGCAAGGTCATGTCCATGGCCAAGCAAGAGGCGCTCGATCTTCATTCAAATAAGGTGGGTACCGAGCACCTGCTGCTCGCGCTTGCCAAGGAGGACGAGGGCATTGCCGCCGAGGCACTGCGTTCGCTCGACATCTCCTACGATGACATCATGGATACTCTCAAAGAGGTCCAGACCACGGTTCCCGAGCCCAGTGAGGAGACCGAGGCGGCCAAGCTCGCCTTTACGCCGCTCGTCATTAGCGTGATGGAGCGTTCATTCCGCGTGGCGCGTGAGAACAACCAGACCTACGTGTCGACCGAGCACTTGCTGATCGGCATCGTCGAAGAGGGCAACGGCATGGCCATGGACATCCTCATGCGCTTGGGCGTGTCGTCCGCCTCCATCAAAAAGGCTATCGAGAAACTCACCGCCAAGGACCAGGACAAGAAGCGTCCGCTCGCCGGCGCCGGTGCTGGTCGTCCCGGTGCGGGCCTGCCGTTCTTTAGCGGCTCGGATGCCTCTCAGCAAAAGGGGAGTGGCACCGATACGCTTAAGCAGTTCGCGACCAACCTCACGCAGAAGGCGCGCGACGGCGAGCTCGACCCTGTAATTGGTCGCGAAAAGGAAGTCCAGCGTATGATGGAAATTCTTTCGCGCCGCACCAAGAACAACCCGCTTATCCTGGGCGACCCCGGCGTGGGCAAGACGGCCATCGTCGAGGGCCTGGCACGGCAGATCGCTGCCGGCAATGTGCCCGAGAACCTTATGAACCAGAACATCTGGACGCTTGACCTGCCGGGTCTTGTCGCGGGCGCCAAGTATCGCGGTGAGTTTGAGGAGCGCCTCAAGAACGTGATCCAGGAGGCGACCGAGGCCGACGACGTCATTCTGTTTATCGACGAGATGCACACCATCATCGGTGCCGGTTCTGCCGAGGGATCCATCGATGCAAGCTCCATGCTCAAGCCCGTGCTCGCGCGTGGTGCCTTCCAGATTATCGGCGCCACCACGGCCGAGGAATTCCGCAAGTACCTCACCAAGGACCCAGCCTTCGAGCGTCGCTTCCAGACCATCGATGTCGAGGAGCCGAGCGTCGAGGACACGGTCAAGATCCTGACTGCGCTCAAGCCGCGTTACGAGGAGCACCACCACGTGCGTTACACGCAGGGTGCCATCGAGGCCGCTGCGAACCTCTCCAACCGCTACATTCAGGATCGCTTCCTGCCCGATAAGGCCATCGACCTCATTGACGAGGCCGGTGCCCGCGCTCGCATCGCCGCGAATCGCGCACCCGAGCCGGTGCGCGAGGCCGAGCATCGCATCGAGGAACTCAAGGCTGCCGCACAGGAGGCTACCGAGAGCGACGACATGAACAAGGCCGCCGAGATCACCGAGCAGCAGAAGGCCGCCGAGATTGAACTCGCCGAAGCCAAGGCCGCCTGGACCGCCGAGCTCGACGCCAGCCCGCTCACCATCGACGTGAGTCAGATTGCCGACATCGTGTCCGTGACCTCGGGCGTGCCGGTTTCCTCGCTCACCGAGAGCGAGAGCCGGCGCCTGCTGCAGACCGAAAGCGTGCTCAAGACGCGCATCATCGGTCAGGATGAGGCGGTCGAGGCCGTCGCCAAGGCCGTGCGCCGCAGCCGCTCGCCGCTCAAGGATCCGCGTCGCCCCGGCGGCAGCTTTATCTTCCTGGGTCCCACCGGCACGGGCAAGACCGAGCTCGCCAAGACGCTTGCCGAGTACCTCTTTGGCAGCAAGGACGCGCTCATCAGCTTCGACATGTCCGAGTTCGGTAGCGAGTTCGAGGTATCCAAGCTCATCGGTAGCCCTCCGGGTTACGTTGGTCACGACGAGGGCGGCCAGCTCACTAAGGCCGTTCGTCGCCACCCGTACTCGGTCGTGCTGTTCGACGAGATCGAGAAGGCGCACCCCGATATCTTCAACATCCTGCTGCAGGTGCTGGAGGAGGGCCGCCTGACTGATAGCCAGGGCAAGACGGTCGACTTCCGCAACACCGTGATCATCATGACATCCAACGTGGGCGCCCGCGAGATCGCGCAGGATGCGAGCGTGGGCTTTGGCACCACCGGCGAGCAGGGCCTCACCTCGAGTGAGATCAAGGGTCGTGCGATGGGCGAGCTCAAGCGCCTGTTCCGCCCCGAGCTGCTCAACCGTATCGACGATATTGTGGTGTTCCAGAAGCTCTTGGGCGAGAACCTGACTAAGATTGCGCACCTGCTGGTGGACGATCTGCGCCAGCGCCTGATTGCCAACGGCATGAACATTAAGCTCACCGATGCGGCCTATGACAAGATCGTGGCGGAGGGTACCGACCTCACCAATGGCGCGCGTCCTCTGCGTCGTGCCATCCAAAAGCTCATCGAGGACCCGCTGTCCGAGGAACTGCTGGCCGGCGAGTGGGGCGAGGGCGATACCGTCCTGTGCGACGTGGCCGATGGCAAGTTTGTCTTTAGCCACGGCACGGGCGAGATCCCGGCACCGCGTCCGGCGGGTACGCTAGGTGGCGATTCCGCCCCGGCGGCACCGCACACCGGCAACGCCGCGCCTGTGAGCAGTGGCGTGAGCTCGGGCCCCGGCGGCATGATGCAAGCTGGTTCCGGCGCGCTGTAGGGATTGACTATAACCTTGCATGACGGGGCGTTCCCGATGAGGGAGCGCCCCTTTTCTTGTAGAGAAGAGTTTCCGGTAACGATAAAATAATTGAATAAGATCTGCTGGATGGCAAAAGGAGTTACTATGGCGAATAGCGCTCAAAGAATTGAGATGTCGTTCGATAACATGAGAAAAATCGGAATGGTTCTTTGTGCCATGCTGGTACTTATAGCCATCGCTACTATCGCCGTCTTTGGTTCGGCATTTGTTGTTGCATGCCATAGCATTTTGAACGGCGCAGTGGTAATCGAGGGGGTCGTTGAGCTTGGTGAGGGCGGCCGCATCGCGCTTCCAAACTTGGCGCTATGGGCGGTTTTGCTCCTTGCAGGGGAGTTTACATTGTTAAGCATCAGCTTCGATGTCGCCCGTCGTCAATCGCCTTTTACTATTCGACATGCACGGATGATTGCCGTTATTGCTTGCCTATTTGCAATTAATGCTGTGATGGGCTCCCTGCAGATTGGCAGCGATTTAAAAATAATGATGGGCAATTGTATGTTGAGCTGTCGTATGAATTCCGCTCTCCTTCAGATTGGTGACTCAGGCATCACGTTGGATGTGGGATCCATCATTGCAATGATGGTTGCTTTCGCTTTGTCGATCTTCTGGCGCTATGGGGCGCTTTTGCAGTCCCAGTCCGATGATTTGGTCTAGGTGATTGACCATGGATTATCTCATTATTGAGGTTGAGACACTTTTGCTCAAGACCGGGAAAACAAATGCCGATC
>CABUDZ010000082.1 GCA_902490445.1 uncultured Collinsella sp. | reverse complement strand
GCTTAAGCGTACGGTGGATAAACTCCGCCGCGGCATCCCAGCCGGCGTCCAGATACAGCGCGCCCACGAGCGACTCGTAGACGTTCTCGAGCGCCGAGTGCAGGCCGCGCGCGCCGGTACCGGTCTCGGAGGCACCAAAGATGATGATGTCATCGATACCCAGCTCGTGCGACACCTCGGACAGCGTGGCGCCCGAGACAAGGGACACCTTCAGGCGCGTGAGCTTGCCCTCGTCAAACTCCGGATAGGACACAAACAGGGAGCGTGCAACAACGGCGCCCAAAATGGAATCACCCAAGAACTCAAGGCGCTCGTAGCTTGCCGAGACTGGCTGGCCTTCGACGGCCGAAGGATGCGTAAGGGCCGCGCGCAGCAGCACCTTGTCATTGAACTCGTGGCCCAGAATCTCCTGGGCGCGCGTAAGTCGTTCGGATAAAGCCAAGACCTAAGCCTCCCTGGCGTTTTCGATCGCGTCGACGGCGTCGGCGACAGAGTTGAGCGAGAGCAGGGTCTCGTCATCGATCTCGAGATTGAACTCGTCCTCGATAGCCGTAACCAGTTGCAGGCGCTCGAGCGAGTTGGCATCGAGGTCGTCAAAGGTGGTCTCATCGCTAATTTCGGCAACATCGACGCCCAGAACGTCAGCAGCGACCTCGGCGATCTTGTCGAAGATTTCGGAGCGGTCCATAGCGCTTCCTCTCATAGTGCATGAATACCAAAAGAATGGTACCGCCCGGGCGGTACCAAGACACGGTTCTGATTCTACCCCACGAAGCAGGCCGCGAGGCACATAACAGCGCTCTAACTCGCTCTTACAAAACGATGCCGTCCATGGAGTTGGCGACGTTCTCGACCAGCCCCGCGCGCACGGCTTCGGCCGCCGCAAGCGTACCGTTTTTAACAGCCTCGACCGAGGTGGCGCCATGGCCGATCAGGACCACGCCACGCAGGCCCAAAAGAATCGCGCCGCCCTTGGCATCACCAGAGAGCTTGGCCTTAATCTCGCGCATCTGCTTTTTGATGAGCAGCGCGGCGATCTTGGTGCCGAGCGAGGCCATAAAGGCGCCCTTGAGCTCCTGCAGCAAAAACTTGGCAGCGCCCTCGGTAGCCTTGAGAGCGATATTGCCCGACATGCCGTCGGCAACAACGACATCGAAATTGCCCGAGGTGAGGTCGGTGCCTTCGCAGTTGCCCACAAAGCCCGGAACTGCGGCCTTCATAGCAGGGAAGCAGGCCTTGGTAAAGTTAGAACCCTTCTCGTCCTCGGTGCCGTTACCAAGCAGGCCCACGCGAGGATGTTCGATGCCCAGGACGACGCGGGCATAGGCGCTACCCATCTGGGCAAAACGCACCATGTCATCGACCTCGACATCGGGGTTGGCGCCCATATCGCACAGCACCGTCAGACCGCCGGCGCGATTGGGCAACGCATTGGTCAGACAGGGGCGCACCGGCTGCTTCTTGCCTTCGGCCTGATACCTAAACGGCGTCACGTATGCGGTAGCAGCGGCGGTCATGGCGCCGGTGGAGCCGGCGGAGAAGAACGCGTCCGCGTTGCCCTTTTTGATGGCGCGGCAGGCAAGCACGATCGAGGACTTGCGCTTGGTCATCACGGCGCGAATAGGATCGTCATCCATGGCGATAACGTCGGGTGCCTCAAGGGCCTCAACACGTGCATGGGAAGCAGCAAAGGGATTGACGATTTCAGAGGGGCCAGCTGCCAAGACCTCGATATCGGGATCGGCGGCAAGCGCAGCCTCGATACCATCGAGAACAACCTGAGGTTTCTCGTCTCCGCCCACAACGTCTACACAAACGCGAACGTTACTCATATACATGCTCCTTATACAAAAATGGCCGACTCATTGAGCCGGCCATTGTGGTTCCATTTGGAACGGCATCGCATCCAGAGTATACCGTTACTCGGTAACGATAACCTCGCGGTCCTTGTAGAAACCGCAGCTGGGGCACACGTGGTGCGGAAGCTTGACAGCGCCGCAACGGGGGCACGTGGACTGAGCCGCAGCCGAGATCTTCATGTTGGCGGAACGACGGGTGTGAGTGCGGATACGACCCTGCTTTTGTTTAGGTACGGGCATAGTGACCTTCCTTATGAACTATCCAGTGTGGCGATTACGCGCAAGTAGCGATACTACCACAGTTTTACTCATCGAGCTTGAGATTCTTCAATGCTGCAAATGGATTTTCCGTGGCAGCAGCCCATTCTGCCTCTGCCTGGGCGGCGCAATCGCATTGCTCGACGTTGAGATTGCAACCGCAAGTGGGACACAGACCGCGGCAATCGGGCTTGCAGAGCACCACAAACGGCGTGTCCATAACGACCGCGTCATTGATGGGCTCACCCAGATCGACGATGCGGTCCTCACCCAGGAGCTCGTAGCCGTCCTCGTAGGCCTCGGGATCCTCGGGCTCCTCAAAGAGGTAGAACTCCTCGATCTCGCCGGCGATATCAAACGAGGCGGGCTCCAGGCAACGGTCGCACTCGCCGGTGGCGTGCGCGCGGACCATGCCCGTGAGCAAGACACCGGTACCGGCATTGGTAAAGACAACGTCGTAGTCGATGCCGTCCTGTAGCTGGTACTCCTTCTCGCCCACCGTGTAGGTGGCGACATCGACCTTACCGGTCAGCGGATACGAATCTCCAGGAAACTCGAGCTGCTCAGAAAGATCGACGGTAACGCTCGGGAACTCAGCCATTACCACTGACCATTCTGCTGGGCGGCACCCTCGTTGAGCTGCTGACGGCAACGGGTAACGGTGCCGGTCAGGCTCTTGAGGTTCTCCTCCAGGTGCGTAAAGACCTGCTCTGCGTAGTCCTCGGCAGCATAACGCGTCTCGCGCTCGTACTGCTGGGCACGATCACGGATGTCGTCGGCCTGCTGCTGCGCTAAGCGGACGATCTCCTGCTCACCGGCAATGGTGAGGGCCTGCTGCTGAGCGTCGGCGATGATGGAATCGGCCTGGGCGGCGGCGGAAGCCATAAGCTCCTCGCGCTCCTTAAGGATACGGCGGGACTTCTGCCACTCCTCGGGATAGCTCATGCGGATCTCGTCGAGGATGTTGAAGAACACGTCGGCGTCGATGACCTTGAACTGAGCGTTCTTGCCGAAAGGCGGCTTGGCTTCCTCGATCAGCCCTTCGAGCTCATCGACCAAGCTGACGATCCTATCGCCAGGAAAATTCTCGCCCGGCATCCGGTCTCCTTTCATAGGTAACATATCATCGTGCTAGTTTACCACATGCCACCAGGCAATAAAAAACGTCACGAAAAGCGGTGTCTGAGCGCTTCGACCACGTTGGGCGGGACAAACGTCGATACATCGCTGCCGAGCGAGGCGATCTGGCGAACGACCGAACTCGAGATATAGCCGTACTGCGGCGCACTCATGACAAAGATGGACTCCAGCTCGTTATCCAAGCGATAGTTGAGGTCTGCCTGCTGCAGCTCGTACTCAAAGTCGGTCATGGCGCGCAGGCCCTTGACCACGGCCCCCGCCCCCTGCTCGCGAGCGAAGTCGACCAAGAGGCCGGTAAAGGGCAGGACCTCGACGCCGTCGATATCACCGAGCGCCTCGCGAGCCAGCGCCACGCGCTCATCGAGCATAAACGTGGTGCCCACGCCGTTTTTACCCTGCGACTCGGCAACAGCGACGATCACGCTGGGAAAGATGCGACGGGCGCGGCGGATCACATCGATATGGCCAAACGTGATGGGATCGAAGGTGCCCGGGACGATCACGCGGTTGATGGTGTCATTCATGGGCGTCCTCCCAAGGCGCTTCCTCGTTATTTTCGTTCTTGTCAGCAAGGTCGTTCTCGTCCTCGGCCACCCAGCGCAGCAAGTCAACCGAGGTTATGCCGTAGCGCTTCTCTCGCACGGTCTCAAAACCGGTCGGGTGAGCGCCCGCGTCGGCGGCAGCGTGCTCAAACAGCGCATAGGCACCCTGTGCCAGCAAGCCTTGCTGAGCTAGGTTTTGCAGCAGCTCCTCGACCGGCTCGGCGCCAAAGGCATAGGGCGGATCGAGCAGGACCAGATCAAAGGGGCCACCCGGCACACGGCCGCGCGAGGCGCTCGCCAACACATCGCCGGTAACGACGCGCCAACGCGAGCGGTCGCCGCACAGCGACTCGATATTCTTGGTGATCAGACGGGCGGCATTGCGATCGATCTCGAACGTGGTGAGCGAGCGGGCGCCACGCGAGAGCATCTCGATTCCCAGGGCACCGGAGCCGCCAAAGGCATCCAGCACGCGGACCTCGTCCAAATCGAAATCGAACGCCGACATGACCATGGATGCACATGCCTCGCGCACGCGATCGGTCGTAGGACGGGTGACATCGCGTCCACGCGGCTCTTCGATCTTGCGGCCGCGCCATTCACCGCCGATGATTCTCATCCTCCGCTGACCTCCTTAAAGATATGTCGATAACGCATGGCGACCGCGTCGCGCAAGGGGCGCGTCGCCACGGAGTCAAGGTTGCAAGCATACCGCAAGAGCTCGACCGCGTCCAAATGGGCCCATTCGATAAGATCCTCGTCGGCGTCCAGGTCCACAAAGCGCAAGGTAATGCCGCCGTGTTGACGATAACCCAGAATCTCGCCCTCGTGGCGCAGACGCAGGTCCATCTGGGCGAGCGTAAAGCCGTCCGAGGTCTTTTCGAGCGACTGGAGGCGGTCTTGTGCCGCCGAGGCGCCGCCATTGCCCTTGGAGTGCGTCATGACCAGGCAGGTGCCCGACACGCTGCCGCGGCCCACGCGACCGCGCAGCTGGTGCAGGGCCGCCAAGCCAAAGCGCTCACCGTTCTCGATGACCATGACGGTGGCGTTGGGCACGTCGACGCCCACCTCGACCACCGTAGTCGAGACGAGCACGTCGATCTCGCCACGCTTAAAGGCATCGATAACCTGGTCCTTCTCCCCCGCTGGCATGCGGCCGTGAAGGCGCTCGATGGCAAGACCCGGCAACGCCAGACGCAGGCGATCGAGTTCGGTCGCCGTATCGTGCAGCGGCACGGGGACCGTCACGCGGCCCTCGTCGTCGCGGGCGATACCGGGCACGTCCTCCAGATCATCGGCCGAGTCACTCGGCTCCACGAGCGGGCAAATCACGTAGGCCTGCTGACCCTTTTCATGCGCCTCGCGGATGGCGCCATAGGCAAGGTCGCGGCTCGACTCGGTAAGCACGCGTGTCGTCACGCCAGCGCCAGGGACGGGCCGATGGCGGATGATGCTCGTGTCCAGATCGCCGTAGACCGAAAGCGCCAGCGTACGTGGGATGGGCGTTGCCGTCATAACGAGCAGATCGGCACCAGGGCCCTTCGCACGCAGGGCGTTGCGTTGGCCGACGCCAAACCGGTGCTGCTCATCGATGACCACGAGCGACAGATGCTTGAACGCCACGTTATCCGAAAGCACCGCGTGGGTGCCAAAGAGGACATCGAGCTCGCCCGATTCCAGCTGGGCATGGATCCGCTCGCGCTCGGCCGCTGGCGTGGCGCCCGTCAGGAGCGCCCAGGTCATGCCAGCCTGCGAGAGCAAGGGGCCGGTCTTATCGGCATATTGACGCGCCAGCACGCCCGTGGGCGCCATAACGCAGGCCTGCGTGCCGCTATCGGTAGCCACAGCCAGCGCGCAGGCGGCAACGGCGGTCTTACCGGTACCGACATCGCCCAGCAGCAGGCGGTTCATCACGCGCCCGCCATCGCACATATCGCGCAGGATATCTTGGAACGCGGCCTCCTGCTCGTCGCTCAGCGAAAACGGCAGGGCCTGCTTGAGCGCGGCCAGGTGCTCGCCCGCGGCGTGGGCGTAGGGCACCACATCGACCAGGCTGCCGTCGTTGCGCAGGCGCAGCGCCAGCTGCAGGTAAAGGCACTCCTCGTAGGCAAGCCGTGCGCGCGCGATATCGCGCTCAGCCATGCTCGAGGGAAAGTGAATTGATCGAAGCGCACGAGCATTGCTCATCAGGCGACGCTTAACGCGCAAGCGTGCGGGAATCGGGTCGAAGGGATTGCCGACGACCTCGAGCGCGCCACTTACGATGCGGCGCATCCATGCCTGGCTCACGCCGTCACTCACATAATGGACCGGCAAAATGGTGCCCGCAGCACGCCCGTCATCGAGCTTTTCAAAGTGCGGCGAGGCCATCTGCTTAAAACCGTAGGCAAACTCGACCTTGCCCATCACGGCCAGGCGGTCGCCCTGCTTAAGCTGCTGGGCAATCCAAGGCTGACGGAAAAAGGCGACCTGCAGCACGCCCGTCTCGTCAACGAGTGAGACCTCGGTCACCTGCATGCGCGGACGCGGCTTCTTTTGAACGATACGGTCGACCGTGGCGATGATGGTGCACACGGTACCGATGGGCGCCATCTCGATGGACCAGGAGCGCGTAAAGTCCAGGTATCGATGAGGGATATGCAGAAGGAGGTCCCCCACCGTCCGAATTCCCAGACGGCGAAGGGCCTCCTCACGTTTACCCGAAACATATTTGAGTCGCGCGATATCCTCGTCGAGCGCATTGCTCTGGGCAAAGCGATCCGAGACGCGCGGCACGGAGCAGAGCTCAGACATGGGCAGATGCCTACTCGATCGAGAAGATCACGGGATAGAGCGGCTGCTCGCCACGATGGGCGTCGATCTCCAGGTCGGGCTGAGCCTCCTCGATAGCGTCGACGATCTCCTGGAAGGCTTCATCGGACAGCTCCTCGCCGGCCAGAATCGTCAGCGCGTCGCCCTCCTCTTCCTCCTGCATACGGTTGATACAATCGAGCGTGACCTGTTTCACATCGGAGCCGACCACATCGATGGAACCGGCAATGATACCCATGACGTCACCGGAGTGAATCGGGGAGCCGTCCGAGGCGCTGGAGTCGCGCACGGCGCGGGTGACCTCGCCATCGCGGACCTCGCTGATGGCGTCAACCATAGCGGCGACGGCGTCCTCGAGATCGGAATCGGGCAGGACCGCGAACAGCGCGGAGAAGGCCTGCGGAACGGTCTTGGTGGGAACGACGGCGACCTTCTTGTCGGTGCAGGCAGAGGCGGCGGCCTCGGCAGCCATGCGGATGTTACCGTTGTTGGGCAGGATGATAACCGAGGTCGCGTTGACCTGGTCGACGGCGCCCAGCAGGTCTGCAGTCGAGGGGTTCATGGTCTGACCACCCGACACGATCACGTCGACGCCGAGGGACTTGAGGATGTCGGCCTCGCCCGAACCGGCGGCAACGGCGACAAAGCCCAGCGCCTTGGCGGGCTCGGCAGCCTTCTCCTGGTCCTCATGAATCTTGGCGGTACGGTCGTGGGCCTCCATCTCCATGTTGTGGATAAAGACCTCGTAGATCTGACCGAGCTGCAGCATGTGCTCGAGCACCAGGTTGGGGGTGTTGGAGTGCACGTGGATCTTGTAGTCGGGGTAGGCGCCCACGAGCAACTCACAGTCACCCATGGAGCCCAGGAACTTGAGGCACTCGTCCTCGTCAAAAGGAGCGTCGGCCTTAAAGAGGAACTCGTTGCAGTAGCGGAACTCCGAGCCCTCCCAGTCGTCGTTGGCCTCGATCTCAACACGACCAAGGGCCGCGTCGCGGGCAGAGCCAGCGGAATCAAACGTGGCAGAGAAATCCTCGACAACGGTGCTGCGGCCAAGCGCAGCGGCAACAAAGTTCTCAAGGAAAATAGCAAAGCCGAAGGCGCCGGAGTCGACCACGCCGTTCTCCTTCAGAACGGGCAGCAGGTCGGGCGTGCGGGCGACGGACTGGTAGGCCTCGACGACGATAGCGTCGAGCGCATCCTCGGCCGAGAACTTCTTCTTTTCGCACTCGTCGGCCTTGGTCGAGACATCGCGCAGCACCGTGAGGATCGTGCCCTCGATGGGCTTACGGACGGCCTGGAAGGCGACCTTGACGGCTCGGCGGAACGCATAGGCAATGTTGGCGGACGTAATGGGCTCGTCGGCAGAGACAAGACCCTCGGCCACGCCGCGCAGGATCTGCGAAGTGATGACGCCGGAGTTGCCGCGGGCGCCCATCAGGGAGCCGTGGGTGATGGCGCCGGCAATGGCCTCCATGTCGGCATCGGCGGGAAGGGCAGAAAGCTCCTTGGTCACCGAGGCGAGCGTGAGCGACATGTTGGTGCCGGTGTCGCCGTCGGGCACGGGAAAGACGTTGAGCTTGTTGATCTCCTCGGCCTTGTCGGAAACGGCAGCCGCAGCGATCGGAAAACAGGTGCGAATGGTCTTTGCAATCATGGGTATTTGAATCTCCGTTTTCGGATGCTAGTTCAGACGGCTCTTGAGCGCGTCGATATGGATGCCGATCTTAAGGCTGGCGGGATCGATCTGGGCGATCTCCTGCAGGGTGAAGGCAACGGAGCTCGAAAGATTGTGGCAGACGGACTTCATGTTGACGCCGTTCTCGAGCACGACGTGAAGATCGACCGTAAGGCCGTTCTCGTCGGCGGAGACAAGCACGCCCTTGCGGAGGCGCTGGCCGGCAAGCAGGCGCACGCTCTCGGCGCCCTGGAGCTGCTCAGCCATACCGACGACGCCATAGCACGTCATCGCGGCATAACCGGCAATATCGGCAATAACGTCGTTCGAGACGCTCAGGCTGCCGTTAATGGTCTCAGACACAAGAATCTCCTTATCTGGTGCTCGCGGCACCATGTCGTGGGAGCAATCATTGCAATATTTTACAACGACCGCGCCATGTTGAGGTGGTGGGTCGCGGGATTACATCCTCGACACGAAATGTTGATATGGCAACGTTCGAGTCAAGTGGTCGCGGCATGAAAAAACCCGCCGCTTAAGCGACGGGTTTTACAACCTGGCTCCCCGGGTAGGACTCGAACCTACAACAGCGCGGTTAACAGCCGCGTGCTCTACCATTGAGCTACCGAGGAATAGGTGCGTGCTCTCAAGCAACGAAGTTTATTATACGGACGAATCAGCTTAGGGCAAGAACTTTTTTGAGAATTTTTCCGACCTAGTCATTGGCCTTGATTGGCAACTTCATCCGAACACTTCCCATATTCATCCGCACATGTGCGGA
>CABUDZ010000081.1 GCA_902490445.1 uncultured Collinsella sp. | reverse complement strand
GAAATGCGTTCTTATTCACAAATACCCTTAAATAGCGCTAAACTATTCAATTACTGATTGATTGTCTCCGCCATCTTTGGAGAGAGGGTTTGTATGGCTAAAAAACGCAATGGGCGCCAGGATGCCATTAGAGATATTGTGCGCAATAAGGATGTCCGCACGCAGCGCGTGCTGGTCGATGAGCTCCGTGCTATGGGCTTTGATTGCACGCAGGCGACTGTCTCTCGCGATATTGCCGATATGGGGCTGCGTAAGCTCCCTGAGGGCATCTATGTTCTGGCAGAGGACCTGCACCTGCAGCGTATGGTTTCCGAGCTCGTAACGGGCGTTCTGCGTACCGATAATCTGGTTATGATCAAGGCTCAGCCTGGCACGGCTTCCGGCATCGCCGCCGCCGTTGATGCGGCAGAGTTGCCCGATGTGCTTGGCTCGCTTGCCGGCAACGATACGATTTTGGTTATTGCCCAGACGGCCGAGGACGGCGAGCGCCTCGAGGCGCTGATCAATAAGCTGAGCAATTCTCGCAAGTAGGTGTGCGGGCCGTGCGCTCGGCATTGCGTGCGCTGACATAGTGGCTTGTAAGGGGCATCGACGTTGGTCGGTACCCCTTTTTGTTTGCCGGTATAAAGACCGCCCACCAGGTCGCTTCAAACTAAAAGGCCCCGAGCAGTTCAATAAGCTGCTCGGGGCCTTGTTGGCTTTAGTCGCGTACTTCTTAGCCGACCGTATCGTCAGGCGTGGGCGAGGGGTCGGGAGTGGGCGTAGGCGTAGGCGTGCCGCCATCGCCGCCGGTCGAGCCACCAGTGGAGCCGCCCGTCGAGCCACCAGTGGAGCCGCCCGTCGAGCCACCGGTCGTACCGGTGCCGCCGGTGGTGTCGCCGCCCGTGGTCTCGGTGGTCGTGGTCGTCGTGGTAGTTGTTGTGGTGGTTTCCTCTTCCTCTTCGTCCTCGTCCTTGTCGTCGTTCTCCGACTTCTTGGTGTTGTTGGTGCCGTAGAACTTCCAGACGCTGTTGTTCTTGTAGGTGGGCGCCGTTCCGGTCGCAAACTCCTCGCGCTCGGTACCGGTCAGAACGGTGTTCATAAACCGCTTAAAGACAGGCAGGTTGGTGCTGTCGCCCAGCAGGTCCGTGCCGTACTTTTGGATGGGGATCTCGCCCGCGGAATAGCCGGTCCACAGGGCGCACGCCAGCTGCGGGGTATAGCCGCAGAACCAAAGGTTGGTGGTGTTGTCGGTGGTGCCCGTCTTGCCGGCATAGGGCTGGTTGACACTCAGGGCGCCGGCAGCACCCGTACCGCTGCCCTTCATGACGCCGGACAGAACATCGGTGACCGCGGCGGCCTCGCCCTCGGTAAGCACCTGTGAGGGATTGTCGGTGTGCTGGTACAGCACCGAACCGGTACGAGAATCAATCTCGGTGATGGCGATCGGCTGGCGATAGTAGCCGCCGTTGGCAAACGTCGCGTAGGCGGCGGCCATCTCGAGTGGCGAGATCGAGCCGGTGCCGAGCGTCATGACGGGAACGTCCTCGATGTTGTCCTTGGCGGGGTCGATGCCGAGCTTTTTGACGAGCGAGATGATCTTGCTGTTGCCGACGGCTTCCGCCACCTGGATGTAGCCGGTGTTGGAGGAGTATGCCGTCGCCTGCTTAAGCGTGATGTTGCCGTAGCTCTGGTTGGCGTAATTTTGGACCTCGGTCGTGGTGCCCTTGGCCTTGAGCGGCGAGTTGCAGTTGAGGGTGACGTTGGGGTTCATGCCGTTTTGGATGGCAGTTGCCAGCGTAAAGGCCTTAAAGGTGGAGCCGACGGGACGCTTGGCCGTGGCATGGTTTACGTGGTTCTCGTCGGCGTTGTAGTCGTAGCCGCCCACCATGCACTTGATGTAGCCGGTCTTGGGGTCGACGACGACCATGCCCATGTCCAGGCCGTCAAGCGAGAGCGTGTCGAGCTGCTCGCGGACGGCATTCTCTGCCACCTGCTGCATCGTGGGGTCGATGGTGGTCTTGACGGTCAGGCCGCCCTTAAAGAGCACGTCGGTCGAGAACTCCTGCTCCAGCAGCTGCTTGACGTAGGAGACAAAGTAGGGCTGCGAGTATACGTCGACGCCGCTGCCCGAGATTTCGGTCACATTGAGGGTGATGGGCTCGGCCTGTGCGGCATCGTGCTCCTCCTGGGTGATGTGGCCCAGGCGCAGCATGTTGTCGAGAACCTTGTTGCGGCGAGACAGTGCCAGATCGGGATTGACCGTGGGGTCGTACTGCGAAGGCGAGTTGGGAAGGCCGATGAGTAGCGCGGCCTCGCTCAGGGTGAGGTCGGCGGCGCTCTTGGACAGATAGGTCTCGGCTGCGGCCTCGATGCCGTAGGCGCCGTGGCCGTAATAGATGGTGTTGAGGTACATCATGAGGATCTCGTCTTTGGAGTACATGTCCTCCATCTTGATGGCGATGTAGGCCTCGCGCACCTTACGCTCAATGGTCGAGTCGAATTGCTCCTCCTGCAGGATGGTGTTGCGCACAAGCTGCTGGGTGATCGTCGAGGCGCCTTCGTGCCCGCCGCCGAGGGTTGCCACCGCAGCACGCGCGATACCCCACAGGTCGATACCGCCGTGCTCGTAGAAGCGCTCGTCCTCGACGTCAACGGTGCCCTGCAGCACGTAGGGGGAGACCTCGTCCTTGGTGATGGACTTGCGGTTTTGCGTGTAGAAGCTCGCGATCTTGTTGCCGTTACAGTCGACGATCTCGGTGGGCTCGCTCACCAGATACGCGTTGGCGTCGGTGTAGTCGGGCAGATCGGACAGCCAGCGGTTGACGTTACCGACCATGCCGATGCCAAACGCCACGCCCGCAATCAGCAGAAAGCCCAAAAACGAGAGCAGGATTATGGGCAGGGCGTGCGTCTTTGAACGGCTGTGTCCCTGTCGTTGGCGAGGACCCATATATTGACCTCCAGGTATGTCGTGCCAGACGGTGGATGTGCCGTCGGGGCAGGATGGACATAAGTTATTACACGATAAACCAAACGGGGCGCGCGAGGCCTCGTGTATGCTGGAAGACGGCATTTTTCAGAGTGAATGCATACCTTGGTAAGGAGTTTGTCGATGGCGATTCGGACGATGGGGCCGAGCGGACAATACGAGACTGGATTGGATGCTGCCGGTGCGGCGCTGCCCGAGCTGCTGGCGCCGGCGGGCGGACTCGACCAGATGCTTGCGGCCATCGCCGCGGGTGCCGATGCCATCTATGCGGGGTTGGGCGGCTTTAACGCCCGTGTGAGCGCCCATGGCTTTACGGATAACGAGTTTGCGCGCGGCTGCGCCGTGGCGCATGCCCATGGCGTGCGTGTGTACGTAACGCTCAACGTGTTCGTGTTTGACGATGAGTTGTCCGACGCGGTGGCGTTGGGAGCTCATGCACTGGAGCTGGGCGCCGATGCTCTGATTGTCGCCGATGCCGGGTTGGCCTGCGCGCTGCGCGCGGCGATTCCCGGGGTCGAGATTCACCTGTCCACGCAGGCGGGCGCTCATAGCGAGGGTGCCGTGCGGCTTGCCGCCGATGAGCTGGGGGTCGAGCGCGTGACGACGGCACGCGAGCTGACGGTCGACGAGATTGCGGCGCTATGTGCCACGGGCGTGCCCATCGAGGTATTCTGCCACGGTGCGATTTGCATCGGCTATTCGGGGGCGTGCGAGTTCTCGGCCCTGCGGCGTGGGCGCTCGGCGATGCGCGGCGACTGCACGCAGCCGTGCCGTCTGGCGTACGACCTAGTGGACGAGGCGGGGCAGAGTGTTGTTGCCGTCGAGGGAGACCGCCTGCTTTGTCCGCGTGACTATCTGGGTATCGCGCACCTGCCCGAGCTTGTTGCCGCCGGCGTGGCATCGCTCAAGATCGAGGGACGCATGAAGAATCCCGATTACGTATTCAACGTGGTGAGGGTGTGGCGTCGGGCACTCGATATGCTGTGCGACGGCGCGTGGGACTCCGGTGCCGTGGAAGAGCTTGAACGCGAGCTGGGAAGGTCGTTTAACCGTGGGTTTACCGATGCTTACCTGCGGGGTCGTTCGGGTGCCGAGCTCATGAGCTTTGAGCGCGCGATCAACCAGGGCGTGCGCGTGGGGCGCTTGGTCGCTGTGGGCCACGAAGAGGTGACCGTTGAGCTCGATGCCGCCATGGCGGCGGGTGACACGCTCGAGATTCGGTTCTATCCGGGTGTCGACGCGCGTCCCGATGTGCCCAAGCGCTGGCCGCAGGTGCCCTGCCCGGTGGATGCCGCAGCGGGGAAGCGCGTCGTCGTGCATTGCAAGCGTAAGGTGGACGCGGGCTGCGAGGTCTATCTGATTCGCAGCGCCGGCGTGTTGGATCAGACGACGGCGGTGTTGGAGCGCATGCGGGCCGAGGCGGATGCGATTGCGCCCGTTGCGCGTGCCGTTGAGGTACTGCCCTTTGAGGACGCTGCGGTGGATGGCGGCGCGTCGACGGAGTTGGCGGGGTCGGCGGGGCCGGTAAAGCGCGAGGATTTTGCTCGTATGGTCTTTGCCTGGGAGCTGATGGATGTGGGTCCGCGCGATGAGCGAGATCTGTCCGATACAACGGTGGTGCTCGACGAAGTGTGCCGCGCGGGCGACGCCGAGCGGACTCGGGCGCTTATGCAGCGTGCCGGGCGCGTCGTCTGCCGCAATCTGGGACAAGTGGCGATGGCCCGCGAGCTGGGCACAACGTTTGACGTGGCGGCGCCGGTGTTCTGTGCCAATCGGGCCACGCTTACCTGGCTGCGCGGACTCGGTGCGGGGCGGGTGTGCTTGTCGGCCGAGTTGCTCGGCAATGATGCGGAGCGTGTTGCCGAGCTTGCCGCTTGCCCCGGTGTCTTGGGGCCTGTCGATGCCGACCGTCCCGAGATCATGGTGTGCGAGCACTGCTTGCTGACTGCCGAGGGCGCCTGCGCCACGGATGCAACGGGGCAGGTCCGTTGCCGTGACTGCTCGCGCCGTCAGCAGGCGCGCTTTTTGGTCGAACGTGACGGCACGCGTTTGCCGGTCGTTATCGACGCGTGCGGCAGGACGAGGATTTTCCTGTCGTAGGTGTTTGGCCGCGCCGTTTTGGTTATTATGAGTGGGTTTATGAACTTCGAGCACCGCCGTATCCGGTGAGGGTGCTATAGCAAAAGGAGGATACCCAATGCTGTCTGTCGACGAGCAAATGCGTATCATCACCTCGGGCGCAGCGCAGATCGTCCCCGAGGCCGACCTTCGCAAGAAGCTTGAGAAGGGCGAGCCCCTCAACATCAAGCTCGGCGTCGATCCCACCAGCCCCGACCTGCACCTGGGCCATGCCGTGCCCCTGCGCAAGATGCGTCAGTTCCAGGACCTGGGCCACAAGGTCACCCTCATCATCGGTAACGGCACCGCACTGATCGGCGATCCTTCGGGCAAGAATTCCACCCGCCCGCAGCTTTCGCAGGAGCAGATTGAGGCCAACGCCGAGACCTACGTGAGCCAGGCCATGAAGATCCTGGATCCCGAGAAGACCACCATCGTGCACAACGGCGACTGGATCCTGTCGATGGATCTGGCCGGCCTGCTGCAGGTGTGCTCCAAGTTCACCGTCGCCCGCATCCTTGAGCGCGACGACTTTACCAAGCGCTACCAGTCCCAGACGCCGATCGCCCTCCACGAGTTCCTGTACCCCGTGATGCAGGCCTTCGACTCCGTTCAGATCAAGGCCGACGTGGAGATGGGCGGCACCGACCAGCTCTTCAACCTGCTCGCCGGCCGCGAGCTCATGGAGAAGATGGGCATGGAGCCGCAGATCGCGCTTACCATGCCGCTGCTCGAGGGCACCGATGGCGTGCGCAAGATGTCCAAGTCCTACGGCAACTACATCGGCCTGACCGATGCTCCCAAGGATATGTTCGGCAAGACGATGTCCATCCCCGACGAGATGATCGGCAAGTACTATCGTCTGGCCAGCTCGCTCACCCCGGCCGAGGTCGACAAGATCGACGCTGCCCTGGCCGACGGTTCCGCCGATCCCTATGAGCTCAAGCGCGCGCTGGGCCGCGACCTGTGCGACACCTATCACGGCGCCGGTGCCGGTGACGAGGCTCAGGCCGAGTTCGACCGCGTGTTCAAGGAGGGCCAGCTTGCCGACTTCCCCGAGAAGCATGTCGAGCTGACCGTCAACGACGAGGGCCAGATCTACCTCGCAGGCCTGCTTAAGGACCTGGGCCTTTCGGCGAGCGCCGGCCAGGCCCGTCGCGACATTGACGGCGGCGGCGTCAAGATCAACGGCGAGGCGGTGGCTCCCAAGAGCTACAACATCGACCCGAGCGCCCTCAAGCTGGGCGACACCCTCTCAGTAGGCAAGCGCAAGGGCTTTAAGTTGGTCTAGCAAGTAGGTCAACCTAACATGTGCAATAGGGCCGCAGCCGGAACGATTCCGGCTGCGGCTTTTTTGGCACTTGGGGACGTTCCTTTTGTGCCGGCACTTTGGGACACTCCTTGTCATTGGTGCAAAGTAACCTGTCCCCATTGCGCCAAGCGGCGTGTGCCGTTAAGCGGACGGGGTGTTAGCGGGACCTTCTTTTGGGCATACAATTGCTATTGGCTTGCTGCGGTGAAGGCTCGTCCGCTCCGCAGTTATTTCTACAGTTAAAGGAGTATGTATGTCCGTTGAGGTCATGAGGTCTGTGATCGATGCTGCCGAGGGCCGCGTGCCCGTCGACACGCTGTTTACCAATGCGCAGATTGTCGACGTATATGGCCAGCGCGTGGCGCCCGGTAGCGTTGCCGTCAAGGACGGCGTAATCGTCGGCGTGCTCTACGACGGTCGCGACGATGCCGCCGGCACCTACGAGGCGGCTGAGGTCATTGACTGCCAGGGTCGCTATATCGCCCCCGGCTTTATCGACGGACATCTGCATATCGAGTCCTCGAACATCCGTCCCGCCGAGTATGCGCGCATGGCGGCGACGCGCGGCACCACCACTGCCGTCGCCGACAGCCACGAGATCGCCAACGTTTCCGGCCTGAACGGCCTGCGCTTTATGATCGAGGACGGCCGTCGCGCGCCCATTTCCATCAAGTACATGATGCCCTCGTGCGTGCCCGCGCTGCCCGATGAGCAAGCGGGCGCTGTGATTACCGCCGCTGACATGCAGGCGTTTTTTGCCGAGTATCCGGGCGATGTCTTTGGTCTGGGCGAAATGATGAACCTGCCGGGTGTCTTTATGGCCGATCCTGAGACCTGCGCTCGCATCGACGCTGCCAACCAGACGCCGTCCAAGCAGGTCGACGGCCATGCGCCACTTGTTGCCGGCAAAGACCTCAACGCCTATGCCGCAGCGGGTATTATCGCCGACCACGAGTCGACGATTCCCGAGGAGGCGCTCGATAAGCTGTCCCGCGGCATGTATGTGATGCTGCGCGAGGGCACGTGCAGCCACGACCTGGCCAACTTGTCGCCGATGCTGCTGGAGAACCCCGCCCGCGCCCGTCGCTGCTGCTTTGCGACCGACGACCGTGCTCCTTCCGACGCGCTTTCGACCGGTATGATCGACAATGCCTGTCGCGTGGCTATCGAGGCCGGCATCGACCCGGTGGTCGCCATCTCCATGGCGTCCCTTTCTACGGCTGAGGCATTTGGCCTGGACCACGGCTGCCGCGACCCACACGAGCTCCGTGGCGCGATCGCCCCGGGCAAGCGCGCCGACCTGCTGGTGCTCGATGACCTTACGTTTGCCAAGGCTCCGCATCGTGTTTATGCCGCCGGTGCCCTGGTGGCGCAGGATGGCACCTTTGTGGGCGAAATTGCACCCGAGATGGCCGAGGTTGCGGCCCTTGCCGATGAGCTGCGTGCTTCCGTTAAGCTGCCGAAGCTATCGCTCGACGTGTTCGACTATGCCTTTAAGCCGGGCGAGGCCGTGATCGACGTGGTGCCGGGCAAGGCCATCACGGGCATGGCTCGTCCCGAGAATGCCGAGGGCCTGCGCCGCATTATGCTGATCGAGCGCCACGGCCGCGGCTTGTCACTGCAGGCCGAGGGGGCCGACGGTGATGGCCCTGCGGGCCTGGGTCTTGTTGGCAAGCACATTGGTCGCGGCTGGGTGCGTGGCTTTACCATTACGGGCGGTGCCATCGCCTCGACGATCGGCCACGACTCGCACAACGTGTGCGTGGTGGGCGACAACGCGGCCGATATGATGGCTGCCGTCGAGGCTGTTGGCCAGGGCGGCCACGTGCTGGTGCGCAACGGTGAGGTCGTGGCGCGTATTCCGCTGGCGCTCGGTGGCCTGATGAGCGAGGGCACGGCCGAGGATGTCGCCGCGCAGCACGACGACTTTATGGTCAAGGCGCGCGCTATGGGCATCGAGCCGCCGCTCGACCCCATCATGGGCATCATCTTCCTGCCCCTGCCGGTGATCCCGACGCTCCGCATCCGTCCCGAGGGCATGTTCGACGTCACAACCTTCACCTACGCCGACTAGTCATCAGGGACGTTCTTAAACGACTAGCCGTTGGGGACACTCTTTGGCGGGCTGCCTGACGTCGCGACCGTGGGGCCTCTGGCGCGCGTGAGCTATTTGCTAGGTCCATGTAACGTTTATAACTACGGGGTCTTATTTGAGCTCCCTTTGGGTACGGTGTTTTCAGATATACATCTGTTTTCACTACTAAGCCCGAAGGGAGCTTTTCTATGTTTAAACTGATTGCATCCGATATGGACGGCACACTGCTTGACGAAAACGGCCAGGTGCCTCCCGAGACCTACGAACTGATTCTGGCGCTACACGAGCATGGAGTGCATTTCGCCGCATCGTCAGGTCGTCGCTACGATCGCCTGTGCGAGTTCTTTGCGCCCGTTCGCGACAAGATGGACTTTGTCGCCGCTAACGGCGCCCAAGTCTACGCCGACGGTAAGATGGTAGACCGTGAGGTGTATTCCCACCTGGCGATTCGAAGGCTCGCCCAAGCCGTCAGGACGTTTCCCAATCTGCATCTTGCGCTCTTTGACCGAACCAAGTCCTTTTTGCTCGATGACGAGTGCAAGTTCGTGTGTGAGGTCGATAAGGACCTTCCCAATGCCGAGCGTATTTGGGAGCTGCCCGATCCCAGCGTAAATATCATCAAGGCGAGCATCTTTTGCGACGACGGTGCCGTTATGGACAGCGCCTACGTGCTACAGCGCGAGCTCGGTCAGCTCTTTACCTTTGCGCCTTCGGGCAACGCGTGGATCGACGCCATGCAGCCCGGCGTGTCGAAGGCCTCGGGCATCGCGCAGCTTGCGGAGCATTACGGCATTGGGCGCGACGAGGTCATGGCGTTTGGCGACTCGATGAACGACTATGAGATCATTCGCTTTGTCGGCACGGGCTGCGCGATGGAAAACGCGCGCCCCGCGCTCAAGGCCGTTGCCGATCGCGTGGTGGGTCGTAACCGCGACCACGCCGTTCAGCAGGAGCTCCGTCGCGTGCTGGAGAGTCTCTCCTAATCCGGCAGATGGGGACGTTCCTTTTAATATGAGCAGGACATTGTCAAGAGGCAAAATCGGGCCTGG
>CABUDZ010000080.1 GCA_902490445.1 uncultured Collinsella sp. | reverse complement strand
TTTGCGACACGGAGGGGCTTGCCAACATCATCCAGCGCGACGGTGACTGCATTTGGCTCGAGAATAAGTTCAAAACCCTGCGCTCTACCCGTCAGACCGTATTGATCGAGTCGGCCAATCACGATGCCGACCTGGTGACCTATGAACCGGATGAGCTGCATCATGTGATGCGGTTTGCCCTGGGCTGTTGGCAGCAGATGATCGATTCCCAACAGTACCGCAGTGTGCTCATGTACAAGAACAAGGGTCCGCTCTCGGGCGGCAGTCTCGTCCATCCGCACATGCAGATTGTGGGCTTGGAACGGGAGGACGGCTATGCGGCGCTGACTTCCGCCAATTTCGAAGGCATCAATGTCTGGCAGCAGGGGAGAATCTCGGTCAACATCTCAACCGAGCCCATCATGGGATTCTTTGAGGTCAACGTCTCGGCCCCACAGGGAATCGCCGCCAGCGACGACGCCCACGACCAAGCCGAGGCAGACCTGTTTGCCGATGCGATTCAGGTGGTTCTGCGCTACATTTTGCGTGAACACCATGGCGGTCGCGCAGAGTCGTACAACCTGTTCTTCTATCACCTGGACGGTCGGACCATTGCCAAGGCGCTGCCGCGTTGGGTGGTTTCGCCCTACTTTGTGGGCTATCGTTTGGCCCAGGTCAATGCCGAGACGACGCTCGATGTCGATGCTGAGCGTCTGCGCGCACGCCTGGAGGCGCTTGCATAGCCAAAGGCTCGGCCTCGCGCCTGTGGCTGGCTATTTCGCCATTACGCTGCGGCCGGCCTCGACCCGCTTGCGCTGGGCGGCGCGCTCCTCGCCGGTCAGACGCTCAAAGAGATGTCCGATAAGCGAGGCGAGTATCTGCTGAAACAGCGTTCCGCACATAACGGGAAACACGACTTCGCCCGGGAAGTACTGCGTGGCGATGACGGCGCCCGAAGAGATGTTACGCATGCCGCAGGTAAAGCACATGGTAGTCGTCTCGCTATATGGCAGATGGAGCGCACGGGCGACCAGAAAACCGACGACAAAGCCGCTGATGGCGAAGGTCAAAATAAAGAGGGCGACTTCTAGGCGCACCGCGTTCATGTGCAGCACGTACTCGCTCATGGCGGTGGAGTTGGACGCGATGACGCCCATCATCATGAACTTGCAGGCGGGCGAGAGCGCGGGGGAGAGTTTCTCGTGTCCCCATCCGCGCGTGAGCTCGTTGATCACGATGCCGAGCACGGCGGGGATGGCGATCATAAAAGCCATGTTCTGCATCATACTCGGCACGTCAATCGAGACGGTGGCGCCCAGCAGGAGCTTGAGTGTAAGAGGAATCGTCACAGGCGAGATAACCGAGGACGTCAGGATAATGGTGAGCGCGAGCGGGCCGTTGCCGCCGAACATGCTAATCCACATAAAGGCGGTGACTGCCACGGGTACGCTGTACTCGAGCACGATGCCGCAGACAAGGTTGGGGTTGGAACCAAAGAACAGTGAGCCCATGGCATATGCCGCGATGGGGATGAGCACGGCTGAGACAAATAACGCCAAAATCAAATGCAGGGGACGGCGGAACACCTCGGCCACCTGGCGAAAGGTGTTGCTGAGCGCACCTTGGAACGTCATAAAGGAAAACAGGGCGGGAACGATGGGCTTGAACACGCCGATCTGCTGGGGAAAGAGCACGCCGAGCGTCACGCAAATCGGAACGATGACCTGCATGTGCCCCGCGAGAAACTTGCCCAGCCCAACCCATTGCTTCATATGTCCCGTGACTCCCTTTATCTGCGAACTCGTTTGTATGGATATGCTAGACGCTCGTATGCGTCCGTGCGGCTGAAACGCTCGATTATTTCGAGGGCATTACCGCCATCGTTTGCCGAAACCGCGGCGCACCGCGGCGTTTTGCGTCCGCGCTGCACGGTATAATAAATCCGTTCAACAGATCTGCCTGCCGAAGCGGGCATACACAGAGGACTCATCGCTATGAACCGTGAGAGGTATCGCGGCGACCTGCCCCTATCAGGGGTGGGTGCCTATGTCATCGCTTAAGACGACGCATCGCTGGGCGGTCGCTCAGCAAAACCCCGAGCTCGAAAAGGAGCTTTCGGCTGGTCTGGGCATTCCCGGGCTGGTGGCGCGCATTATGGTCGCGCACGGCATTGGCTCCATCAAAGAGGGCCAATTGTTTTTGACGCCTTCGCTCGATCGCGACTGGGCCGACCCACTCATTATCCCGGGCATGTCGGTCGTTGCCGACCGCGTCGAGCGTGCTATTCACAACCACGAGCACATTGCAGTCTTTGGCGATTTTGACGTTGACGGTATTACGTCGACCTGTCTGTTGACCGAGGCGCTGCGCACGTTTGGCGCCGATGTCACGCCGTTTATTCCGCATCGCTTTGATGAGGGCTACGGTCTTTCGCGCGCGGCACTCGACCGCGTTAACGAGCTCGCTCGCCCCCAGCTGATCGTGACCGTCGATAACGGCATTGCCGCCAAGGAAGAGGTTTCCTATCTGGAGAGCCTGGGGATCGATTTGGTGGTCACGGACCATCACGAGCCCTCCGACCAGGTGCCGCAGGGTGTGCCCCTGACCGACCCCAAGCTCGAAGACGAGGGCCCCTCGCGCGAGCTTGCCGGTGCTGGTGTGGCGCTCAAGCTGGTGCAAGTCCTGGGTGAGCGCCTGGGCAAGCCGTCGTATTGGCGTTCGCTAATCGAGGTCGCGGCGCTGGGCACCGTGTCCGACATGATGCCGCTCACGCCCGAGAACCGCGCACTGGTCGCCGAGGGCATCCAGCAGATGCGCGTGACGGCTCGTCCCGGCTACATCGCACTGGCAGCGCTCGCCAAGGCCGACCTCTCTAGCATTACGGCGGATGGCCTGTCATTCTCGCTCATTCCCCGCTTAAACGCTGCCGGTCGCATGGCCGATCCCAAGCTGGCGCTCGACCTGCTGCTTGCCCACAATCCCATCGAAGCAAGCGCGCTGGCGGCTGAGCTCGAGGAAATCAACCGCCAGCGCCGTGAGATCGAGGCGGAGCTCACGCGCGATGCCATGGCAAAGGTCGAGGAGACCTATGACGGCGGACGCGCGATCGTCGTGGGCGGCGAAGGCTGGCACGAGGGTGTCAAGGGCATCGTGGCAAGCCGTCTGACCAACCGCTATCACGTACCGGCGCTGCTGTTCTCGATCGAGGACGGTATCGCGCGCGGCTCTGGTCGCTCGGTGGGCAAAGTTAACCTGTTTGACGCCGTCGAGCGCTGTTCCGACCTGCTGATTCGTCGCGGCGGACATGCCGGTGCGGTGGGTGTGACCATCGAGGCATCCAAACTCGATGAATTCCGTCGTCGCCTTTCCGCCGTGCTATCGGAGATTCCCGCCGAGGACTTTGAAGACATCGACGAGGTTGCCGCCACGGTCGACCTTTCCGAGCTGAATATTGAGACTATAGAGCAGATTTCCCGTCTTGAGCCGTTTGGCCAGGGCAACAAGGTGCCGCTGCTGGCCGCCGAGGGCGTGACGATGTGCGATCGCGCCGTAGTGGGCAAAACCGGCGAGCACATGCGCTTTGTGGCGACCGATGGCGCCGCGAGCGTGCCGGCCATCATGTTCCGCGTGCCGCAGATCGATAGGCTCATCAATTGCGACAGCGCCGTCGACTTGGTGTTCGAGGCCGTGGCCGAGCATTGGCAGGGACGTGTGAAGCCCAAGCTCATGATCAAGGATGTTCTGGTCCGCGATACCACGCTGCCCAGCGTCGACGATCCGGCATGCGAGCTTCGTCGTGGCGTGCAGCCGGCGGATTCCGGCCTGCGCCTGGAGTCTCGTAAGCGCGAGACGCTCGCCCAGCTTTCCTATACCGAGCTCACGCGCTCGCTTATCCATAGCTTTATCGGCTCGAACCAGCCGCACCGCGCGCAGGTCGAGGCGCTCGACGCCCTGGCCGATCACCAAAGTGTTCTGGCCGTTATGGGAACGGGGCGCGGCAAGTCGCTCATCTTCCATGTGCATGCCGCGCGTGAGGCGGTGCTTCGCGGACGTTCGAGCATCTTTGTCTATCCGCTGCGTGCGCTCGTTGCCGACCAGGCCTATCACCTCTCGTCGACGATGGCAGCGCTTGGCATTGGCGTTGGCGTGCTGACCGGCGAGACCGTGGAGGCCGCACGCGATGACGTGTTCGCCGGTCTAGCTTCGGGCCGCACCGGTATCGTGCTCACGACGCCCGAGTTCCTGTCTATCCACCGTGACCGTTTCGCGCGTTCGGGCCGCATCGGCTTTGTCGTTATCGATGAGGCGCACCACGCCGGCCTTGCCAAGGGCGGCGACCGTAGCGCCTATCTTGACATGCCCGATATCCTCAAAGCCCTGGGCGACCCGGTCGTTATGGCTGCGACGGCCACCGCGACGGCTCCGGTCGTGGCCGAGCTTGCCCGCATGTTGCCGATCACTCGCACGGTGGTCGACGAGACGGTGCGCGAGAACCTGCAGCTCGAGGACGACCGCGACCTTGCGAGCCGCGAGAACCGTTTGGTGTCGATCGTGGCGACGGGGGAGAAGACCGTCATTTATGTCAATTCGCGCGACCAGTCCGTGGCGCTCGCCAAGACGTTGCGCAAGCGTGTGCCCGATTGCGCAACCCATATCGCGTTCTATAACGCGGGGCTTGCGCGTTCCGATCGCCGTCGCGTGGAGGAAGCATTCCGAGACGGAAGCCTCAGTTGCATCGTTTCGACCTCCGCCTTTGGTGAGGGTGTCAACCTGCCCGATATCCGCCATGTCGTGCTCTACCACATGCCGTTTGGCGCCATCGAGTTCAACCAGATGAGCGGACGTGCCGGCCGCGATGGCCAGCCCGCCGTGATCCATCTGCTCTATTCGTCGCGCGACGCCCGCATTAACGAGCGCCTGCTCGACTGCTATGCGCCCGAGCGCGACGAGCTCGTCACGCTCTATCGCGCGCTGCAGACCATGTGGCGCTCCAACCGCGGCAAAACCGGGGACGATTCCTTTAGCGCGAGCGATATCGACATCGCGCAGATGTGCCTTGCCATCGATGCTCGCACGCCGGTCGACGAGCGTTCGGTGGAAAGCGGCCTGGGAATCTTCGAAGAGCTTGGTTTCTGTCGAGTTTCGGGGTTTGACGACGCTCGTCGCATCGCGATGGCCGAAAACCCCGGCCGCGTGCAATTGAGCAGGTCAATTCGCTATTTGGAGGGCTTGCGCTCGCGCATGGAGTTTTCGGCTTTCCGGAGCTGGGCGCTCGATTCGTGCGCTTCTGATATGCTAGCCAAAGTTAACCGCCCGATCGTACCGCGGGCATAGGGGAAGGGGACCTCGATGGATGCCGCAGCCCGTACCGCCCATGATTCCACCCTCCAGCCGTTTTCGGAGATGGAGCACTATAAGCATGCCGATGAGCTGCCGCCCGAGATTATGGCGGACAGCTACGACAAGCTGGAGCGTCTGTGCCTCAAATATATGAATGAGGATGACTTCTCCAGGGTGGAGCAGGCCTACTGCTTTGCTGCCGAGAAGCATTGCAACCAAAAGCGGCGCTCGGGTGAGATGTACATCAACCATCCCGTCGAGGTGGCCATCATTTTGGCCGATCTCAAGATGGACTGCGATGTGGTGTGCGCCGCGCTGCTGCACGATACCGTCGAGGACACCGAGACCTCGCTCGCCGATGTTTCCGGCCTGTTTGGCGAAACCGTTGCCGAGCTCGTCGACGGCGTGACCAAGCTCACCAACATCGAAGTTGACAGCATGGACGAGAAGCAGGCGCTCACGCTGCGCAAGATGTTCCTTGCCATGTCCAAGGACATTCGCGTCATCATCGTCAAACTCGCCGACCGCCTGCATAATATGCGCACGCTCGCCGCCCTGCGCGAGGACCGTCGCCTGTTTAAGGCACGCGAGACTATGGACGTGTACGCGCCCCTGGCCGACCGCCTGGGCATGAGCTCTATTAAGTGGGAGCTCGAGGATCTGTCCTTCTTCTATTTGGAGCCCGACGCCTACCAGCGCATCGCGCGCATGGTGGCAGAGTCGCGTGAGGTTCGCGAGCGCTATCTGGCCGAGACTATCAAGACGCTCACCGACGAGCTCAACCGCATTGGCCTGGAGGGCTTCCAGATTAATGGCCGCTCCAAGCACTATTGGTCCATCTACCAAAAGATGAAGCGCAAGGGCAAGGAGTTCTCCGAGATCTACGACCTGGTGGCGCTGCGCGTTATTACCCATTCGGTGCGCGATTGCTACTCCACGCTCGGCGCGGTGCATACGCTGTGGCACCCCATGCCCGGTCGCTTTAAAGACTACATCGCCATGCCCAAGGTCAATAACTACCAGTCGCTCCACACGACGGTTATTGGCCCCACGGCTCGTCCGCTCGAGATTCAGATTCGAACCTACGAGATGCATGAGCAGGCCGAGTACGGCATTGCCGCCCACTGGCTGTACAAGAAGTCGGGCGGATCGTCTGCCTCCAAGACCAACGATGCGCAGCGTCTGGACGACCAGATTAACTGGCTCAAACACTCACTCGACTGGGCGGCGTCTGACGAGATCACCGATGCCAAGGAATACCTGCACTCGCTGAAGGTCGACTTGTTTGACCAGGAGATTTTTGTCTTTACGCCCAAGGGCGAGGTCATGGCGCTTCGTGCCGGCTCTACACCGCTCGACTTTGCCTACGCCGTTCATACCGAGGTCGGCAACCACTGCGTCGGCGCCAAGATCAACGGTGCGGTGGCGCCGCTTACGCACGAGATCAAGACGGGTGACCGCGTTGAAATCCTGACTAACAAGAGTTCCAAGCCGTCGCGTGATTGGCTCAAGATCGTCAAGACGCCTTCGGCCAAGTCCAAGATCCGTCGCTACTTTGCCGCCGCGACTAAGGACGACGACGCTGCCGCCGGCCGCGATATGCTGGCCAAGGACCTGCGCAAGCGCGGATATGGCATTTCTACGCCGCGTTCGACGCGTGCGCTCAATGCCGTGGCGGAGCAGTTTAACTTCAAGCAGCTCGAGGACCTGTTCGCAGCCGTTGGGGCGGGCAAAGTCGCCCCGCGTGCCGTGGGCAACAAAGTCGAGCAAATCTTGGACCCCAAGCCCGAGGAACAGCTCACCAAGGCCGAGGCTATCGCCGAGGTCGTGAAGCAGCCCGCTCGCGGCTCCAACCGCAAGCCGCAAAAGCGCGGCAAGAGCGCCAGTAACGGCATTATCGTCAAAGGCGAGAGCAACAGCGGCCTGCTGGTCCGTCTGGCTCATTGCTGCAACCCCGTGACGGGCGACGACATCGTCGGCTTCATCACGCGCGGTCGTGGCGTTTCGGTGCATCGCGCCAATTGCCCCAACGTCAAGGGTCTTATGGAGCATCCCGAGCGCATGATCGAAGTGGAGTGGGACGGCGCTGCCGACACCCTCTTCCAGGTCGAGATCGTGGTCGAGTGCCTGGACCGCATGGGCCTGCTCAAGGATGTCACCATTGCCATTGGCGATGCGGGCGGCAATATCCTTTCCGCCGCCACGTCGACCAACCGCGAGGGCATTGCAACCCTGCGCTTTATGGTCGAGATCTCGGACGCGAGCGGTCTGGATCCGCTGCTGGCTTCCATCAGCAGCGTTGACTCGGTCTATGACGCACGCCGTTTGATGCCTGGTGAGGGTGGGGCTCAGCTTAAGCGCCGCGTTTAGTTGCGACGAACGTGTCACATTATCGATATTCGCTACACTCGAGGCATCGTTTGATGCCTCGAGTTTTATAGAGAGGAGAGGAACATGAGTGCTGTGCCCTTGGATTTAACTCCCAAGGGATCGGTCGAGATCGAGACGCTCGTAAACGGTCCCATTCAGACCAATAGCTATGCTGTTATTTCGGACAATGAGTGCGTGATTATCGACCCCGCATGGGAAGGCGAGCGCCTGGTGGAGCATATTCGAGCCGAGCATCCCGGCGTACGCGTGCTTGGCGCCGTATGCACTCATGGCCATGCCGACCATGTTGGTGGTGTTGCCGGGGTTCGAGCTGTCATTGGCAACGGCGCATTATATGAGTTGTGCGCTAAGGACGTGACGGTACCTCGCGCAAATATCGAGGAGCAGCGCGCCATGTGGGGTATCGAGACGCCCGATCCGGGTGAGCCGACGTGCCTGCTCGCCGAGGGCGATGCTATCGAGGTGGGCGATATCTGCCTGCAGGTGATCGAGACACCCGGGCATACGCCGGGCGGTATCGTCTTGTTTGCTGCCACCGAGCAGGGGAACATTGCCTTTGTGGGCGACACGCTATTCCCGGGCAGCCACGGCCGCACCGATCTTGCCGGTGGCGACGAGGCAGCGATTCTGCGCTCGCTCTCCAAGCTCGCCCGGCTTCTCCCACCCGATACCGTTTGCCTAACCGGCCATGGCGATTCGACCACCATGGCACGCGAGCTCATGCAGAACCCTTTCATGCAGATGTAGCTTAATAGTCGGCTTTTGAAGCACGAGAAGCGTCCAAACGTCAAGCTATTTTTCCCCAACGGGCCGATTCCGTAGGGCAAACGGTCAAAAAAGTCTGTTTGGACGATATTCGTGAACAAACGAACGTTTATGCTCGGGTGCGCCGTGGTAAAATCTCAGGCGTTATCGGAGCAACCTTACAGGAGGTTTCTTTTATGCTCGTCAACGCAGCAGACATGCTCAAGAAGGCCGAGGCCGGCAAGTACGGTCTCGGTGCCTTCAACACCAACAACCTCGAGTGGACCCTGGCTATTCTCCAGGCCGCCGAGGAGGCCAAGTCTCCGCTGATCCTTCAGTGCACCGCTGGTGCCGCCAAGTGGATGGGTGGTTTCAAGGTCTGCGCCGACATGGTCAAGGCTGCCGTCGAGGCCACGGGCGTTACCGTTCCCGTCGCCCTTCACCTCGATCACGGTTCTTACGAGGACTGCTTCAAGTGCATCGAGGCCGGCTTCACGTCCATCATGTATGACGGCTCTCACGAGGAGACCTTCCAGCTTAACCTCGACCGCACCAAGGAGCTCGTTGAGCTTGCCCACTCCAAGGGCATGTCCATCGAGGCCGAGGTCGGCGGCATCGGCGGCACCGAGGACGGCGTGACCTCCAGCGGCGAGCTCGCTGATCCTGCTGAGTGCAAGCAGATTGCTGACCTGGGCGTCGACTTCCTCGCCTGCGGTATCGGCAACATCCACGGCGTGTACCCTGCCGACTGGGCTGGCCTTTCCTTCGAGCGTCTGGGCGAGATCAAGGCTCAGACCGGCGACCTGCCCCTCGTCCTGCACGGTGGCACCGGCATCCCCGAGGATCAGATCAAGAAGGCCATCTCCCTGGGTATCTCCAAGATCAACGTCAACACCGACCTGCAGCTCGTCTTCGCCAAGGGCGTTCGCGAGTACATCGAGGCTGGCAAGGATCAGCAGGGCAAGGGCTTTGACCCCCGCAAGCTCCTCAAGCCTGGTCGCGACAACATCGTTGCCCGCACCAAGGAGCTCATGGAGGAGTTTGGCTCCGTCAACAAGGCGTAAGTAGCGGTTTAACTTCCCGCCGGAGGCCCCGTTTCCCCTACGCTGTTTCCCTCGCGCTCACCTGGCTTTGCCAGAAGTCGCGCGACGGAATCAGCTCCGGGGGACGGGGCTTCCTTCGTTTACCGCCGCAGGGTTACTGGGCTGAATTTATTTATTGACTACCGTTCAGCGGTGTTG
>CABUDZ010000079.1 GCA_902490445.1 uncultured Collinsella sp. | reverse complement strand
GCTGGTAAAACGACGGATGCTCCATGCACCGTACGGCGACGGTTTGGGCGCAAGCATGGCGCATGGTGTTGGAGAGCGCCTCGCGCAGGACCGCCGCAAAGCAGTTGGCGACGTTTGCGGGCGCATGCTCGGCCAAAACCTCAAGCTCAATCTGCGGGCCGCCGTCCGAGCGTGCGCCTTCAACAATGCGTTCGAGCTGCACGGAAAGATCGACGGCGTTGTCGTTGAGCGCGTGGACGCTGGTGCGCACAAGCTGGAGCGCCTCGTCAACCGTGCGTTTAACGTCGGCGAAATCGGCGGCGACGCCGGGCTCGTCGGCGTGCACGACGCGCAGGGCCTCGGTCTGCAGCGAGGCACGCGTGAGCTGGTGCCCGACGTTATCGTGGATCTCGCGCGCGATGCGGGCGCGTTCGGCGAGTGTCGCGAGCTCGACTTCGTAGTCCTGGCGGTCGGCAAGGTCGCGGTTGCGTGCCTCCAGCGCCAGAGCGCGTTCCTGCAGCTCGTCGCGGGTGCGGCGCATGCGCTTCTGCTCGCGTTCCAACTGGGCGGTACGTAGCGATAACAAGGTGGCGGCAACCGAAAGGATGGCGGTCAGCAGGAGCGTTCGGGCGGTAAGCGCGTTGGTGCGAAGGTCCGCGACGAGCGCAAAGACAAAGGTGGCGCCAATGCCCAGCGCGGCCCAGGCGTGCTCACGGCGCACCCGCCGCGCGATGTCATAGAGGGCGAGAGGCGCAAACGGCACAAACGGCGGCACGAAGACAGCCGCGATGATGTAAGCGCAGCTCGCGGTCTCGCTCGCACGCCGGGCGCTTTTCCCCTGCGCGAGCTCGGCCAGCGAGGTGGCAATAACGCCAAGGCAAAACGCCGCGACCAGGCGAGCGTCCACAGCAAGACCCGTGGCGGCCGCAATACAGCACGCCAGTACGATCGATTTGTCGAAAAGCCTGTTCATACGGGTATTGTACGCGAAGCCGCGCGTGGTGGAGGGGCCGCCTGCGCAACCATGACATTCCTCCCGCGCGGCAAATCGGCGTCGATCGCTCGCGCGAGCGGGGGTTTCGCTTCCGCCCCCCCCCGCACTCGTGACAAAGCTCACTGGTGCGCGCCGCCCGCTCCTGCGATGATGAAATCGTACCGGGCCACGACCAACAGAAGGGGCGCCTCATGACAGATATCGTCCATGTCGAAAACCTCGTCAAGCGCTATGACGATCTTATCGCGCTCGACCACTTTAACCTGAACATCGCCCCCGGCGAGATCTTTGGCCTGCTCGGCCCCAACGGCTCGGGCAAGACCACGTCCATCAACTGCATTTTGCAGCTGCTTTCCTACGACAAAGGCACCATCGAGCTGTTCGGCGAGCCCATGACGCCCACGCGTTACGACCTCAAGCGCCGCATCGGCGTAGTGCCGCAGCAGGTGGCGGTGTTTGACGAGCTCACGGTACGCGAGAACATCGACTATTTCTGCAGTCTTTACGTCAACGACCGCAAGCGCCGCCGTGCGCTCGTGGACGAGGCGATCGACTTTGTCGGTCTGGGCGACTTTGCCAAGTTCCGCCCCGGTAAGCTCTCGGGCGGCCTGGCGCGCCGCCTCAACATCGCCTGCGGCATCGCACACAAGCCCGAGCTCATCTTCTTCGACGAGCCCACGGTGGCGGTCGACCCCCAGAGCCGCAACGCCATCCTGGAGGGCATTTGCCGCCTGCGCGACGAGGGTGCCACGGTGGTGTATACCAGCCATTACATGGAGGAAATCGAGCAAATCTGCAGCCGCATCATGATCATGGACGGCGGCCGCGTGCTGGCGCAGGGCACCAACGACGAGCTCAAGCGCATGATTCAAATGGGCGAGCGCGTGACCGTCGAGGTCGGCGCCGTCGAGCCCGTCACGGTCGAGCGGCTGCGCGCCCTCGAGCACGTGCTTTCGGTTGAACTGTCCGGCGGCGAGCTCGTCTGCACCTGTGAGGCGAGCCCGCACAATCTGGTCGACATCCTCGACACGCTGCGCGCTGCCGACGTGGCGCTCGGCCGCGTGTGGAGCGAGCCGCCGACCCTCAACGACGTGTTCCTCGAGATCACCGGCCGCGAGCTGCGCGACTAGGGGGTGGCCATGTTCAACACTATCATCACCACGCTCAAGACGCTATTGCGTCGACCGAGTACATGGGTTTGGGGCGCGATCTTTCCCATTGCGCTTTCAACGATGTTCATGTTTATGTTTGTGAACCTCAGCTCTGACGGAAAGGTCGATCCGGTGCCGGTTGCCGTCGTGGCGGATGGGGCCTGGGACGCTTCGACCTTTAAGAACGTGGCGGCTTCGCTTGCCAAGGAAGGTGACGACCAGCTGCTTGAGATTCACGAGCGCGAGGATGTGACCGCCGCGAACCGTGCGCTCAAGGCCGGCGAAGTCGCGGGCATCTACACGGTCGATGCCGCGGGCACGCCCAAGCTCACGCTGCTTTCGAGCTATGACAGCTCGCGTGCGTCGACGGTGCTCACCGACCGCAGCATCCTTGAGACGGTGGCAAGTTCGTATACGCAAAATGCCGAGCTCATGTCCCAGATTGCCCAGGACAACCCGGCGGCGCTCGCCGATCCGGAGACGGTTGCGCGCGCCCTGTCGCTCGAGGGCGGCACCCGCCGTGTAAGCCTGACACGCACCACGCCCGATGGCACGGTCATCTACTATTACGCGCTTTTTGGCCTGGTCGCGATGATGTCTGCCGAGTTTGCCGCCTTGAGCGTCGTCGATCTGCAGCCCAATCTGTCGGGCCTTGGCGCGCGTCGCTGCGTGGGTGGCCTTTCCAAGACGGCGTCGCTAGCCGGCATCTTTGTCGGCTCGTGGCTGGTTTCCTTTGCCTCGATGGCGGTCGCGATTGGCTACGTGCGCCTAGTCGTTGGCGTCGACTTTGGCGGGCGCGAGGGGCTGTGCCTGCTGGGCGGTGCTGCATCCGCGCTTGCCGCCACGGGCCTGGGGCTCTTTGTGGGCACGCTTCCCGTTAAGGGTGGCAAGGCGTCCAAGTCGGGCATCCTCACGGGCTTTGCCACCACGTGCGCCCTGTTCGCCGGCCTCTACGGCGAGCCGGCGATGGCGCTTGCCGACGACGTCGCCCGCGCCTTTCCGGCCGAGTGCTGGCTCAACCCCGTCAAGCTCATCTGCGACATGTTCAATCGCCTGTATTTCTTTGAGGACCTGGGGCCCTTTGCCGTCCGCGCCGGTGCGCTCGTCCTGATGACCCTGGTGTTTGTCGTCGCCGCTACGCTGATCTTTGGAAGGAGCCGCTATGAGCACCTTTAAGACCGCGCTTCGCATGGCGCTGGCGCACCCGTTCTACCTGCTCATCTATACGGTGTTCATCTCGCTCATGGGCGTATTCATCGCGGCCTCGGTGAGCTGGAACTCGTCGCAGCTTACCGAGTACGAGCCCTACGACACCAACGTGATCGTGGTCGACCGCGACAATAGCGACCTTTCGCGGGCGCTTACCAAGCACCTAGGCTCACGCTTTGACCTGGTCACGGGCGTTGGTGACGACACGTACGACCTTGCGGATGCGCTCTCCAAGAGCAATAGCGCCAAGGGCAGCGCCGATTGCGTGTTCTTTATCCCGGAGGGGTTTGAGGACGATCTTGTTGCAGCCGCCCGTGCGGGGGAAGACCTGCCCAAGCTCGATGTGACGTACGGCTCCGGTACCATGGCGGCGGCGCTCTCGTCTGCCGAGGCCTCGCGGTGGATCTCGCTTGCGGGCGCCGCGGCGGCACTTGAGCCAGCTGCTTCCGACGGCGAGGTCGCCAAGGCCGCCGAGCACGCTGCCGTCAAGCGCGCCGAGGTCCAGATCGAGCAGGTCAAGGTCGAATCGACTGACGTCGCCCCACTCGAGTCGTACTTCAACTTTGGCGCGTACGCGATCATCTCGTCGGTCATCGTGTCGGTGGGATTGGTGTTCTCGGGCATGAGCGAGTCCGAGCGCGTGCGCCGCATGGAGGCCGGCCCGGTCTCCGAGCGCCAGCGTTCGCTTGCTGTGTTCGCGGCTGCCGCGGTGCTCACCGTCTGCATCTGGTTCGTGTCGAGCATGGTGGGTGTCGTGGGCTTTGCCGGCGCGGTCGCCGAGGTCGGTGTGGGTCGCGTGTGCCTGGCGCTGGCAGCGACGTTTGCCCTGGCGTGCACGCCGCTGGCCGTTGGCTTTACCCTGTCGAGCTTGGGCGCGCGCGAGGAGCTGCTCAACGGCGTGGGCAACTTGCTCGGCATGCTCATGACGTTTTTGGGCGGCGCCTGGATGCCGCTGTCGCTGATGGGCTCGGCCGTGCAGACCGTGGCACACTTTGTGCCGACATATTGGGTGAACGACGCGATCAGCAAGGCGCTCGCCGCGGACCTGACGTCCACCGTGCTGGGCGACATCGCCTGCGACCTGGGCGTCACCGTGCTCTTCGCCGTCGCCATCGCCGCCGTAGGCCTAGCCCTCGCCCACAACAAATCCCGCGCCTAACCGCCTAGTCATTGGGGACGTTCTTAAACGACCGGTCGCTGGGGACAGTCTTTGCCGATTCGCCGGCTCGCCGGCCGGACTGGCAAGAGCTGTCCCTGGCGGCACTCATTGGGGACAGAATTAAATGAGTGGTTTCAGTCATTTAAGTCTGTCCCCAATGACTAGTCTGAAATAAAATCCAGGCCTCGCTCCAAAAATAGTTCGCCCAGGTTTACTATTATGCTCATAAAGTAGCAGAAGGCTAACAACGGGGGATAGCATGGCGACAAAGCATGCCTACGTCCAGGTCAACGGGCTCAAGAAACACTACGGCGATGGAGATGCACGCCTGACGGTGCTCGACGGCATCAACACGTCTATCAACCGCGGCGAGATCTGCGTCATGCTGGGGCCCTCGGGCTCGGGCAAGTCGACCTTTCTCAACCTGATCGGCGGCCTGGAGGATGCCGACGGTGGCTCCATCATGGTGGACGGCTGCGACCTCACGGTGCTCAAGCCTACCGATCTGGGCGAGTATCGCCGCCGAGAGCTGGGTTTTGTCTTCCAGTTCTACAACCTGGTGCCCGACCTCACCATCAAGGAAAACATCGAGGTCACGGCGCACCTGTCCAAAAACCCGCTCAACGTCGACGATCTGCTGCGCTCGCTGGGCCTGTACGAGCACCGCAACAAATTCCCTCGCCAGGTTTCGGGTGGCCAGCAGCAGCGCTGCGCCATCGGCCGTGCGCTCGTCAAAAATCCGGGCCTGCTGCTGTGCGACGAGCCCACGGGCGCGCTCGACTACAAGACATCCAAGGAAATCCTGCAGCTCATGGAGGACGTCAATCGCACCTACGGCTGCACCATCATCATCGTCACCCACAACGCCGCCATCGCGCGCATGGCAAATCGCGTGCTGCGCCTGCGCGACGGGCGCATTGTCGAGGATGAGCTCAACGCCGATCCCGTGCCCGCCGCCGAGCTCGATTGGTAGGCGACGCCATGACACCTCTCGCAAAACGACTCCCGCGCGAGCTGCGCCGCAATATCGGCAAGTACCTGGGCATCTTTTTGCTTATGTGCGGAAGCATCGCCCTTACCTCGGGCTTTTTGCTCGCGGCGCATTCCATCGGCTGCCTCATCGACGACATGCGCGACGAGTACACGATTGAGGACGGCCGCGTGACCACCTCCTTCGAGGCCACCGACGACCAGCTCAAGGCTGCTGAGGACGCGGCGGAAGATGTCGGCGGCGTTACGCTCTACAAGAACTTCTCTATCGACGCCATCATCAAAAAGGCGTCCGGCGACGACGGCACCAAGCGCACCCTGCGCACCTATGCGCACCGCACCAAGGTCGATATCGCGTCCTACTGTGAGGGCAGGCAGCCCAGGGCGGACGATGAGGTGGCAATCGACCGTGTCTTCGCCACCAACAACGACCTCGCCGTGGGCGATAAGGTCGAGCTTGAGGGCCGCACCTACACCATCTGCGGCATCATGACCCAGCCCGATAGTCAGGCGCTGTTCCTTAACAATTCGGACTTTACGGTGAACACCATCACGTATGGCGTCGCCGAGGTCACCGACGCCGGTTTTACCGTGCTCGAGGATGCCGGTGGCGCGCCTGCCTACACCTACTCCTTCACCTTTGCCGATCGCGACCTCCCCACCGCGGACCGCGTCGATGCCGAGCAGGATATGGTCGAGGCGCTGGCGGATGCCGATGCGCGCGTCGACGATCTTATCGATGCCGATTCCAACCAGGGTATTGGCTATGCGCGCGATGACGTGGACGGTGACTCCATGATGTGGATGACGCTGCTCAACATTATCATCGTGATCATGGCATTTGTCTTTGTGGTGCTCACTGACGCCACCATCGAGGAAGAGAGCGCCATCATCGGCACGCTGCTCGCCAGCGGCTATCGTCGTCGTGAGATCGTGCTTCACTACCTGGCGCTTCCCGCCATCGTGGGCGTGGTCGCGGCGCTTTTGGGCACCGCGCTCGGCGTCGCGTTCTTTACCGAGCCCATGCGCGGCCTCTACTACGGCTCGTACAGCCTGCCGCCCTTCCAGGTGTACTGGAGCTGGGAGATCTTCGTGAAGTGCGCCGTGGTTCCTGCCGCCGCGCTCATCCTTATCACGCTGGTGGGCCTGCTTCGCAAGATGGGCAAGACGCCGTTGCAGTTCCTTCGTCACGAGGCGAGCGGCAAATCGGGCACCAAGCGCGGCGTGCAGCTGCCGGAGCGCATGGGCTTTGTCTCGCGCTTTCGCCTGCGCGTCTTCCTGCGCAACCTGGGCAACTTCGCTACGCTCTTCGTGGGCATTGCGTTTGGGTCGCTGCTTTTGCTCTTTGGCCTGGCGATTCTGCCTACGATGACGCACTACGCCGACAACCTCGAGACGAGCCTGGTCGCCGAGCACCAGTACACACTCAAGGCTCCGCTAGAGCTCGAGGGCACTGCCGAGGAGCGCGAGCAGTGGTCGGCGCTCGAGCGCTTGCAGTCGGTTGACGGCGCGCTGCTTTCCGCCGCTCAGGATGCCGATGACGAGCTTGACGACGCGGCCGATGCAGCGCAGGCGGCGACCGATGCCGCGACTGCATCTCCGTCTGCCGAGAGCCAGACTGCGGCGCAGGATGCGCTTGCCAAGGTCCAGGACAAGAAGGATGCGCTCTACGCGCGCCTTGACGATCTTGCCGATGCCCTCGGCTGCGACCGCGATGAGGCTATCGACCTGATCGACAAGGCCTCTAAGATCGACACTGACAACGACGATATCCACCCGGTCAATACGACCGACAACGGCGCGGGCGCAATCGCGCAGGCCGAGAAATACGCCGTTTACCAGCTGCAATACGACCGTGGTGATGGTAATGGCGAGGAGACGATTTCTGTCTACGGTATTTCATCCGATTCGCGTTATTGGAAAGACCTCGACGTCGGCGATGGGCGCGTCGTCTTTGGCGGCGGTCTGCTCGATAAGTTTGGCTGGAGCGAGGGTCAGAAGGTCACGCTCAGCGACAAGTACGAGGGCGAGCATTATTCCCTTGAGTACGCGGGCAAGGACTGTGCCTGGGGCTCCAAGTCGGACATGAATATCTATATGAGTATCGACGACTTTAACGAGCTGTTCGACAACGACGCCGCCTGCTTTAACGGCTATGTGAGCGACGAGAAGCTCGACCTCGATGCGCGCTACTTTGCCGGCGACACCACGCCCGACGACATGCGCGCCGTGGGCGACCAGTTCATCGGCATGATGAGCAAAATGATCGGCATGATGGTCGGGCTCGCGGTGTTTATCTTCCTGCTGTTTATGTATCTGCTGACCAAGGCTGTTATCGACCATAGCGCCCGGTCGATCAGCTACATGAAGGTCTTTGGCTATCGCGATGGCGAGATTTCGCATCTGTACATCCGCTCGATCACGCTGTGCGTGGTGGCATCGCTCGTGCTGAGCCTGCCGGTGATCATCGGCTCGCTCACGGCCATCTTCCGCTCTATGCTGCTCGCCTATAACGGCAATATCGAGATTTACGTGCCCGCTTGGTCCATGGCTGCATGCGTCGGCATTGGCTTTGCGACCTACCTGGTCGTGGCGCTGCTGCACACGCGCTCTATCAAGCGCGTCAGCCTAGCCGAGGCCCTCAAGGTGCAAGAGTAGTCATCGGGGACGTTCTTAAATGACTGGTCATCGGGGACAGTCTTTGCCGGATCGCCGGCTCGCTGGCCGGGCGGCAAGCACTCATGTTAAGTCTGTCCCCAATGAGTGCCTAGCGACTCGGCGTTGCGCTTGACTTCAACCCCACTTCAACGGGTACCATCCTCTATGTCTGTAACGCCATATAGACCGAGGGGATAGATCTATGACCGCAACTGCACCCGCAGCACCCGCTAAGGTGTACTTCACCAACCTGCGCACGCATGCTCGCGAGAGCCAACTCGACAAACTCAAGCGCCTCATCCGTCGCGCCGGTATTGAGCAGATTGACTTCGAGAACAAGTTCGTCGCCATCAAGATTCACTTTGGCGAGCTGGGCAATCTGAGCTTTTTGCGCCCCAACTACGCCCGCGCCGTCGCGGATGTCGTCAAGGAGCTGGGCGGCAAGCCCTTCCTCACCGACTGCAACACGCTCTATGTCGGTAGCCGCAAAAACGCGCTCGAGCACATCGACACCGCCTACCAGAACGGCTTTACCCCGTATGCCACGGGCTGCCAGATCATCATCGCCGACGGCCTCAAGGGTACCGACGAGGCACTCGTCCCGGTCGAGGGCGGTGAGTACGTGCGAGAGGCAAAGATTGGTCAGGCACTCATGGATGCCGACATCGTGATCAGCCTCACGCACTTTAAGGGTCATGAGCAGGCCGGTTTTGGCGGCGCCATGAAGAACCTGGGCATGGGAGGCGGCAGCCGTGCCGGCAAGATGGAGCAGCATGCCGCCGGCAAGCCGAGCGTCGATACTACCAACTGCGTAGGTTGCCGTGCCTGCGAGAAGATTTGCGCGCACAGCGCCATCACGTTTGACGGTACGCGTGAGCGCGAGCTTGCCAACGGCAGTACCCGCACGGTTCACGTGGCTGCCATCGACCACGATCGCTGCGTGGGCTGCGGACGCTGCATTGCGGCGTGCAACCAGGACTGCATCAAGCCCGACTATGACGCCGCGGCCGACGTACTCAACTACAAGATCGCCGAGTATACGAAGGCCGTTGTCCAGGATCGCCCCAGCTTCCATATTTCGCTGGCTATGGATATCAGCCCCAACTGCGATTGCCATCCCGAAAACGACACGCCCATCGTCAACGACATTGGCATGTTCGCGAGCTTCGATCCAGTCGCCATCGACCAGGCCTGTGCCGATGCCGTCATGGCATCCGAGCCGCTGCCCAACACCGAGCTTGCCGACAGCGCCGCCAAGATGGAGCACAACCACGAGCATCTGGAGGGCGAGCAGGCCAAGGATCCCTTCTGCATCACGCATCCCGACACCGACTGGCGCGCGTGCATCGCGCATGCCGAGAAGATCGGCCTGGGCACGAGCAAGTACGAGCTCATCGAGGTCAAATAGCGCCTAGCTATTGGACAAAACAAGCGCATTCGTGGCGTAATTCAAGCAAAAACCGCCCGCGAGCACAGCGCTCGCGGGCGGTTTTCCGGAAGTATGCGGCAAATTTCGAGACCGCCGAGCACACGACGTTTTTTGGCAACAAAACCCCTGATAAATTGTTGATAAAACTGCGGTCTGGTTGGCAGTTCCAAATTTTGCCGCATACTTTCGAAAATAGGGGATCATATAAAGATACAGACATTTCT
>CABUDZ010000078.1 GCA_902490445.1 uncultured Collinsella sp. | reverse complement strand
ATGCGGCGGCGGCATGGGGGCACCGGCCTCCATAGCCTCTCCACCTGCGGAAACGAGGCGACGGCCAGGTGCCGGGAGCTATTTCCGCGTTGCGCTAGCTGCGGAAACGCGGGTCCCGTTCAGGCTGTTGCGTTGAGATTGAAAATCAACCTCCGAGTTTTGACTATCGTCAAGGGCGCCGTGCAAGACGTGTGACCTATACAACATATCGACAAGAAAAACCGCCGGCGCGGGGCGGCGCCGGCGGTTGCGAGAGAATATCGATTGTTGGCTGTTAAGCAGCGACGGCCTCGTAGACCGTGGCGCCCGAGAAGCTGTCGTGCAGGCTCTTGCCGCAGATCCAAGGCAGCTCGACGACCTCGCAGACCGTGTTGACCAGCTCGGAGCAGTCAGTGAAGTGGCCCTTATCGTTGAGGGCCTCGCAATCCTGAACACGCCAATAGCCATCGGTGTGCGTGATGTAGTACTCGTGATCGTTGATCGACACGAAAGCACGCGTCTTGGAACGCAACAGCTTCAGAAATCCTTCGAAGTCGGTCTCGACGACATCTCCAGCCTGGAACATGATGTTACCTCCTGGCCCGGCGCCACCATGGCGCGTTGATAAACGTTGGTACTCCTTTAGTAAAACCTTTATCAGGGCTTATGCGCGCATCATTTAGGCAAGTGGTAAAAAACCGCAGGGTAGACGGGATAAAACGTTTAATCATCCCACCGGTCTGTCACATTCCGGCTGAAGTTTTATGCAAACCAACTTTTCCACTCGGTAGCTTGCATTGTTTGGGGCCGACGGCGCGATTACGGTTTTGGTTCGGCGGGTAAGAACGAGGCATCGAAACCAACGTCAGGAGGACACATGGAGACCATCGAGGCACTCATCCATCGCCGCAGCTGCCGCAAATACAGCGATCGCCCTGTCGAGGCCGAGAAGCTCGCACGCATTATCGAAGCCGGTCAGTATGCGCCGAGCGGCATGGGACGCCAGCCGGTCACGTTCGTCGCCGTCACCGACCCCGCAACCGTCGAGCGCCTCTCGCAGCTCAACGCCCAGGTTATGGGTAGCGAGGGAGATCCCTTCTACGGCGCCAAGACCGTTGTGGTGGTGCTCGTCGACCGCAGCGTGCCCACGCACCTGGAAGACGGCTCGCTCGCCATGGGCAACCTGCTCAACGCTGCCTATGCGCTGGGCGTCGATTCGTGTTGGATCCACCGAGCACACGAGGTCTTTGACTCACCCGAGGGATTGGAACTGCTGGCCAAGTGGGGTCTGCCCGCCGACGGAAGCCTGCGCGGTGTGGGCAACTGCATTCTGGGCTATGCCGAAGACGTGCTTCCCCAGGCCAAACCCCGCCGCGACAACATCGTGTACGTCAGGTAATTAGTTCCGCCGTTCTAACGAACGGCGGACCCGCTGACGCTACGCGGGCCGCTCGCTGTTGGTGACTGGCATCGGGTGCGTCGCTGGTGACATCTGGCACTTGGACAGCCAAAAGGCCCCGTCCCAAATTTGCTATCCCGCTCGCAACTTATCTTGCCGATGGAGTTGTCGTCGTTTCGTTCGTGTGAGTCGTTTCGGCGCCGTCGTCTTGTTCGTCCTCGTCCTTTTGCGCATCGGCGATGGTGGAGGCAGCCGCAACGATACCGCGCTGGGGCGCGACGCCCGTCTGGGTCTGAACGCCTTCGACAACTTCTGTGCCTGCATGCGCGAGCTCGGGCGACTTAAACATTGCGTCCAGATTGGCCCCGCCGCCGGCGTAACCAAGCGCCGCGAGCGCGATCACAATCACCGCAACAACAACTGCAATCGGCACATAACGATGCCAGCCAGCAGGATTGAGCCCACTGCGGCGAGCCGCACCGCGGCTGATATAGCCCAGCGTTCCGTCATGCTTGAGCTTAGAGCCCACCACGCGCTTGCGCCCCCGCAGCGACGACTCGGCCTGCATGGCCAAGCGAGCGCTTGCCGAAGGATAGCCGTATTTGGTGCGCTTGAACGAACCGTCGAACCCCGACGCGTGCTTGCCCCACGTCCGGGACGTCGTGCGGCGGTTAACTGGAGCCGCGCTCCGTCTATTCCGGTTTGGTTTTGAAGTCTCCGCCATACGCCCCCGCACGCCGTAACACAATCGAAACATTACCGCTTTGGACTGTAGCACACGCGCCGCACGCGGTCACGGGTGCCTCGCTCAGCGGTCGTCGTCCTTCAGCAAGCGCCACAGGGTCGTGCGGCTTATTCCCAGCACCTCGGCAGCGCGGGTCCGGTTGCCCTGAAGGTAGCCTACGACCAGCCGCGCGATGTCGCGTTCGGTATCGGCCAGTGGTCGCAGGATATACAGGTCGCTGTCGAGCGTCGGGGCGCCAAAAGTTGCGGTTTTGATGACATCCTCCTGGGCGAGCACCTCCTCCGCCACCGCGCGCTCCGCCACACCCGACCCTACTAATATATAGAGTCGTTCCGAGACCTCGCGAAGCTGCAAATAGTTGCGTGGCCAGCGATAGCCGTTGAGCGTCGAGGCGGCCTCCTCGGACATACTCGGAGCGGCAGTTCCAAAGGCATCTGACAGATACGACAAATACTGCGCAACCTTTTTCGATGCGCCACCCTGCTCGGCAATCGCAGGCGCCACACTTACTGCGCACGCCAAGCGCTCGGTTACAAAAGCGGCCTGATCGCTTTCGCCACCGCCCGGCATATCGTTTGCCGTCAGAACCACATGGCAACGCGCGGCCAGCGCCGTGTCGGTCATCGCAGAGACAAGCTCGCGCAGACGCTGCGGCGAAAGTGCATGCCAGCCGCCAATACAAAGGGTCAGCCTTGCCTGGAACAGCGGCGATTCCGAGCTTTTAAGCAGATGGCGCCAGCCGCGATCCGTGAGCTCGTCAAGTTCCACGGACACAAAGGGTTCGTCAGCATAAGGCCCATCCAGATAGAGGCGTTTTGCAATCTCTGCCTGGCCAGCACCCAGCTCGCCCTCTAACATGAGCGGCACGCCGCGGGCATAGCTTTCGCAGACGGGACCAGCGACCGCAGCGGCACCTTCGACAATGCCGTACGCGCTTGCCTCGTAGCGCGCCTCGACCTCATCTGCGTTAAGCCACTCAATACCCGCGTGTGCCGCCACACCGTGCACCTCGCGGACCACGACCACCCAAAGCGCGCCGTATTCCTTGGCGGCCGGACGCACCGTAAGGCTCAAGCGCCCTCCCGCATGCCCCATCACCAGGCGCGTGCCGTTGCCCACGCGCCCCAGGCGCTCGGCGACAAATGCCGCGACATCTTGCTCGAGCGCGACATTATCCATGGTCGAAATCGCCACGCGTCCATGCCCATCGATTGCCAACGCCGAGGCCCCGGCAGCAGCCAAGGCCTCGATCAAGATTTGAAGCTTGGCGTCACTGTTCATATTGCGCCCCGTCCTCGGCGCCACGCCGCCACCGACGGCCGCGCGGGCGAGTGTTTCAAAATTGAACGATATTGCTCACCAAACACTATAGGGCAGAAGCCGCCGTCCTGCGAGTATATGAGTTGCCCCGCATCGCCATCCTGGCGGGGCGATAAGAGCTCTTCGGGACCTATAAACCTGCGGACAAGCCATACCCGCAAGAGCTCCTATCGCTCCACCGCGAGGATGCGCTCGCCAGCACGCAGCACGCAAATAAGCTACTTCTCTACCAGATTCCCAGCACGTGCTGCATTCCCAAACTCATGCACGCAATGCCAATCCAGCAGCAAAAGCCCAATGCGATGGGCTTGCCGCCCTTTTTGACCAGCTCGACGATATCGGTATTAAAGCCAATAGCCGCCATAGCCATCACGATAAAGAACTTCGACAGCTCCTTGATAGGCGCCGTAACGGATGCAGGAAGCTGAAGCACCGTGGTGATTACGCTCGCCAGCACAAAGAACAGCACGAACATGGGAAACGCGCGTTTAAGCGAGAACGTGCTTTTGGCGTCGCCGCCGGCCTTGCGCGCCAGATGCATCTGCCAGCATGCGAGCACCAACGTAATGGGAATAATGGCCAGCGTCCTGGTGAGCTTGACCACTGTGGCGCTTTCGAGCACATTGGCGCCGGGATGCATGCTGTCCCAGGCGCTCGCCGCAGCCGTTACCGACGAGGTGTCGTTGATGGCGGTGCCGGCAAACAGGCCAAAGCCCTCGTTGGTCAGCCCGAGCATGCCGCCGAGCGTCGGAAACACGAGCGCCGCGATAACGTTAAACAGGAAGATGACCGAAATAGCCTGGGCAATCTCGCGATCGTCGGCATCAATGACGGGCGCGGTCGCGGCGATGGCAGAACCGCCGCAAATCGACGAACCCAAACCCACAAGCGTCGCGATCTTGCCCGGCACGTTCATAACGCGGCAGAGCACGAAGGCGATGACAAGCGAGGTCGAAATCGTCGCCACGATAATCGGCAGCGACTGAGCGCCTTTGGACAGAATCTGCGAGAGGTTCATGCCAAAGCCAAGCAGGATTACCGCGTACTGCAAGACTTTTTTAGACGTATAGGTGACACCGGCGGCGAGCTGTTCGCGACGATTCTTGGGAAAGACGAGCGCCAGGACCATGCCAAAGAGGATGGCAAACACCGGCCCGCCGACCACCTCAACCTGTTTGCCGAGCAACGTCGCGGGAATGGCGATGATCAGGCAGAACAAAACGCCTTTCCAGCGCTCGCGTACGATATTCGCCAGTTGCATATGGGATTCCTTCTTTCTATTTCACGTTTGCGACGGCTTATGATACGGCAACATTGAGCACAGCCATGCGTAAACACAGACCAAGATGCCGCAATAGTTCTTGGGCAACAGTCGAATTACCCACCGCGGAGAGCCGATTCGCGGCATAATTAACAACTGACATATGAGTTTGATAGAACAGTTGCGAGGCGCTATGGAAGAATCGATGCACGTCGGCGAGCAGGAAACGAGCCTACAGGACCAGTCCTACCACACCATTCGACGCAAAATCGTCTACCTGGACTACAAGCCGGGCGAAAAGCTGGGCGTCAAGCAACTTTGCGACGACCTGGATATGGGGCGCACGCCCGTGCGCGAGGCTTTGGTTCGCTTGGCGCAGGAAGGCCTGGTGCGCACCGTGCCCCAGAGCGGCACCTACGTCTCACCCATCAACCTCACCCTTGCCGAGAGTGCCTGTTACATCCGCGAGCATCTGGAAAAGCAGGTGATTGTGGAGTGCTGTGCGCGCGCCACGTCGGCCGGCATCGAGCAGCTCGACCGCGCCATCGTGCTGCAGGAAAAGGCCATGGCCGAAGAGGATCGCATCGGCTTCTTTTTGAGCGACAACCTCATGCATCACATGATTTTTAGCATCGCATGTCGCAGCACCGTGTGGTCGTGGCTCGAAGAGACCAATGCCGACCTGGAGCGCTTCCGCTGGCTGCGCGCCGCCACGCAGGTTCTCGACAATCAGGACATCGTGAACGAGCACAAGCAGATTCGCCGCGCTATCGCCGGTCGCGACCCCATCGAAGCGAGCTTTTTGGTCAGCAAGCACCTGCACATGATGTTCCGCAACCAAACCGAGGTTCTGGACCAGTTCCCCGAGTACTTCGAGACCAGCAAGCTCCACTAACCTGCCAAAAAGGGACAGGTTTATTTTGGCAGGTTTTATCTGGGCAAATGCAACAAGGCCCGGCTCCGTCTTGATGCGGAGCCGGGCCTTAGTTGTTAGAACGACGGAACTCGATTATTCGACCGTGACGCTTTTCGCCAGGTTGCGGGGCTGGTCAACGTCGCAACCGCGCAGGATGGCTACCTCGCGGGCGAGCAGCTGCAGCGGGACGCTCGCCGTGATGGGGCTGAACACGTCGCGGACGGCCGGCACGCGAATGATGCAGTCGGCAATCTTGTTGATCTCCTCGTCGCCCTCGGTGGCAACGACGATGACCTTGGCGCCGCGCGCCTTGCACTCCATAAGGTTCGACACGGTCTTGTCGTAGGTGGCACTCTTGGTGTCCACAGCGATGACAGGGAAACCCGGGTCGATCAGTGCGATGGGGCCATGCTTCATCTCGCCGGCGGCGTAGGCCTCGGCGTGCAGGTAGCTGACCTCCTTGAGCTTGAGAGCGCCCTCGTAGGAGATAGCGGCGCCCATGCCGCGGCCCACGAACAGCGCGGACTGCGCGTCCTTGCAGACAAGCGCGGCCTCGTGCACGGCCTCGGTCTGCGTATCCAGAATCCACTGGATCTGCTCGGCCGTATCGGAAAGCTCGCGGAACAGCATGCGCGTCTGCTTGGTGGTCAGGCGGTACTTGACCTGCGCCAGCAGCAGAGCCAGCAGCGTCAGGCTCACGACCTGGCCGATGAAGCTCTTGGTCGAGGCGACAGCGATCTCCTTGTTGGCCTTGGTGTAGATGACGCCATCGCTCTCGCGCGCCACCGGGCTGCCCACCACGTTGGTGATACCAAAGACCTTGGCGCCCTTGATGCGCGCATCGCGAATGGCGGCAAGGGTATCGGCCGTCTCGCCCGACTGGGACACGGCAACGACGAGCGTCGTCGGCGTGATGATGGGGTTGCGATAACGGAACTCGCTGGCCGCCTCAACCTCGGTGGGGATGCGAGCCCAGCCCTCAATGAGATTCTTAGCAATGAGGCCAGCGTGATAGCTGGTGCCGCAAGCGATCACGTAGACGCGGTCGATGTCGTTGAGCTCCTCGAGCGAAAGGCCCAGCTCATCGATGTCGAGCTCGCCGGCAGGCGTCATACGGCCAACCAGCGTGTCGCGCACGACGCGCGGCTGCTCGTGGATTTCCTTGAGCATAAAGTCGGGATAACCGCCCTTTTCTGCCATGTCCAGGTCCCAGTCGATGTGGGTGACCTTGGGCTCGATAGCGCTACCGGCCTCGTCGGTGCACTCGACGCCTGCGGGCGTGAGCTTGGCAAACTGACCGTCCTCAAGCACCACGACATCGCGGGTGGCGTCGATGAGTGCAATGACGTCGGAGGCGACATAGGCGCCGGTCTCGCCTGCGCCGACCACAATCGGGGAATCCTTGCGGGCCACGGCGATCACGCCGGGCTCGTCAGCGCATACGGCGGCCAGACCATAGGCACCGACCACGTGGGTGCAAGCCTCGCGCACGGAGGCCATCAGGTCGTGCGTCTCGGCATAAGCCTCTTCGATCAGATGCGCGAAGACCTCGGTATCGGTCTCGCTCTTAAAGTGATGGCCGCGGCCCTCCAGCTCCTCGCGCAGCTCGGCGAAGTTCTCGATGATGCCGTTGTGGACGATGGCGATACGACCGTCGCAGCTGGTGTGGGGGTGAGCGTTAACGACGGAGGGCTTGCCGTGGGTAGCCCAGCGAGTGTGACCGATACCGCAGGTTGCGTCGCTATCGATATTGGAAAGCTCGCTCTCCAGGCCCGCGACCTTGCCCACGCGGCGGATAACGTCGAGGTGCGCCGCGGCGCCCTCGCCCACCTCGAGCGCGACGCCCGAGGAGTCATAGCCGCGATACTCCATGCGCTTAAGGCCTGTGACCAGTATGTTCTTTGCAATATCAGAGCCGGTGTAGCCGACAATTCCGCACATAGGATAAATCCCTTCGTTCGCGTGACTGCAAGACGTCCACGCACAGGGGGCGCTGAGACGTATAACGTTCGAGTATTGTACTCACGCAGGCGCAAGCTGATATACCAGATGTGGTATCTCAACTTAGATACCACCCGATGCACACACGTCCAGCCGGTCCAAACCACCACAATGGGGACAGGCACCTTTGTGGTGGTTTGGACCGGGGCGGCGGCCTATCCCGGCGAAATATCTCGATCTGTAACATCTGAGCCGCAATAAGCCGGCTTAGTGTTACAGATCGAGACATTACGGTTCGATCCCAGCACTATGTCTCGATCTGTAACAGGTAGAGCTGGTTTTGCCGTCCAGATGTTACAGATCGAGACAATTGAAGGCCCGGGTAGCTCAAGCCACCACAAAGGTGCCTGCCCCCTTTGTGGTGGTCGCGCTGGAAACCGCATTTCCGCAGATAAAACCTGCCAAAATAAACCTGTCCCTAATTGGCAGGTTTTGACACCCTGGGGGCGGGCGATGCTACAATCGGACTTGTACTTGAAACGCATCAAAGGGGCCGCCATGGCAAAGGTAAAGATCAGCGACGTCGCGCGCGAGGCCGGGGTTTCGTTGGGCACGGTTTCCAACGCGCTCAACCACCCCGAAAAGCTGCGCCCCGAGACCCTCAAACTCATCAACGAGACCATCAATCGCCTAGGCTACCTGCCCAACCAAAGCGCTCGCCAGCTGGCCGGCGGCACCACTAAGTCCTTTGGCCTTGTCCTCCCCCGTCTCGATCACGGCTTTTCGCTCCAAATCGCCAGCGGTGCCCACAACGAGGCACGCAAGCACGGCTATGACTTGCTCATCGCCAATGCCGATAACGACGATATTCTCGAGGACCATTACCTGCGCTATTTTATGGGCACGCAGATGTCCGGCGTCATGGTTCAGCCCATGGCGTCCCTCGATTGGCACCCCGCCATGACCAAGATTCCCGTCCCCATCGTCCATCTGGACGTCCATTGTTCAGAACCCGGTTACTACGTGGCCGCCGACAACGAGGCACAGGGGCGCATTATCGCCGAGCTCGCCATCGCCCGCGGCGCACGCCATATTGTCGTTGTGGGTCGAGCAGCATTCATGCAGCTCACTCTGCGCGTCCTTGGCATCCACAAGGCACTTGCCCTGCATCCCGATATCAAAATTGAGGTCATCGACGCCGGCGAATGGAATACCGCAGCCGACGGCTACAGTATCGGTGCCCAGATTGCCGAGCGCCCTGCTGACGAGCGCCCCGATTTTGTCATCGGCCTGACCGACGTATTGGCCTCGGGCGTTATCTCGGCGCTGACCGACAAGGGCATTTCCGTCCCCGAGCAGGTTCGCGTGGCCGGATGCGACGGCAACCCACTCGCTTGGAGCGGATCGGTCCCCCTCACCACGGTAGCACCACCGGGCTACGAGATCGGCCGCAAGGGCGTGCAGTTGCTCATGGAACAAATCGAGGATAAACCTGCCGCCAAGACCAAACGAGTCCGCATCGGCTCCGCCGCGCGCACCGTCACCACGGTCACGGCCACCGAGGACATTAACCGTCAGGAGCTCGTGCGCCCCTTCCTGCTCGAGCGTGTGAGCACCCAAAAGGCCGAGCAGCACCCGACGGGCCCATCCGCGGCCCCAATAACCGACATCAACCTGGGCGCCTACCTGTAACAAAAAAACGCCGCAACGGGAACAGTCCCGCTGCGGCGTTTTGCTGGCCCCATGTTCCCTCCCCGTTTAGCCGGATCTGCGGCTACGGATATTTATGGAATGTAATCCATTTTTTATTAACTTTTTTGTTAAAATAGACCTAATTCCATATTTTTAGATATTTCCTATAAGTATTGATTTTGCTCCAGTTTTTTCTCGCCAAGAAAGGGGTTTCATGAATCTGATTGATCGCAAACAGTACCTCGACTGGCTCATTTCGTGGAAAGACTCGAACGTCATCAAGGTCGTTTCGGGCGTGCGAAGGTCCGGCAAATCAAAGCTATTCGAAATCTACCGTAGCTACCTGCGCGATCATGGAATCACAGGCGACCAGGTTATATCCCTCAACTTTGAAGACCTGGAGTTCGAGTCGCTTACGTCGTATAGAGCACTCTACGACTACATTTCCGCCAGACTCGTCCCCGATAAGATGAACTACGTTTTTCTGGACGAGATACAGCACGTCGAGCATTTCATGACAGAGTCAGGCGAGGTGAATACAAAACAGGTGTCCGCTTCAGAATACTATGG
>CABUDZ010000077.1 GCA_902490445.1 uncultured Collinsella sp. | reverse complement strand
TGAGCCTGCCGCGGCCATGGCGGGCAAATATATGGTGCACGGCGAGGGCTATTGCATGAAAGGCGAGCCTGCCACGCTGAGCATTGAGCTCACGGCCGAGGCGAGCAAACAATTTACCTTTAAGGGCTGGTACGACGCCAAGACGGACCTGCTTTTGGGCACCGACCCCAGCTACCTCGAGTTCTATCCCGAGGACGTGGAATGCACCGTGCGCGCGGTGTTTGAGGAAAACACGTATACCGTGACGGCGAAGGCAAAAAAGACCTTTGTGGAGCGCGGTACGGTTGAGATCGAGGGCCACCCGGGGGCATCTTCTGTTACCTGTGGCTACGGCGATACGGTGATGCTCAAGGCAAAGGCCAACGACGGCTATCGTTTTGACCATTGGAAGGATGGCTCCGGTAAGGAGTACGATACCGCCGAGCTGGTCGTCAAGGTCACCAAGAGCGATACCTATACCGCGATTTTTACCGACTCAAAACCCGAGGTCATCGTCACCGCCGATTCATGGCTCGGCGGTACCGTGACGTGCAATGGGACCGTGGTGAAGCCTACGACCGATAAGTTTAAATTAGGGGAAACCCTTCATTTGACGGCCAAGGCCCATCCTGGCTTTTTGTTCTGGGGTTGGTACGTCAATGGCCGCCTGAAGAGCCTTAAGCACGAGACCTCGTTGGTTGCGAAGGCTCGCGGTAAAACCGGACACTGCGTTATTACCGCGGCCTTTGTGCCGATCGATACCGTCTGCGTGCCCCTCGCTGATCCTGCGGAGGGCGGCACCGTCAAGGCGAGCCGCGTTCTTGCGGACCGCGGCGCGGAGGTTGCCCTTAAGGCAACGCCCAATCCCGGTTATGTCTTTACTGGTTGGTATACGGCAGACGGCACGTTTGAGTCTGCCGATGCGGAGTTCACCTGCCACCAGGAGCGCAGCCATGTGCACGTCGCTCGCTTTATGGCGAAAAGCTATGACGTCGACGCCACGACGGTAGTCGATTCCGGCACCGGTTCGCTGGTCGAATCGAGTGTCGCCGGCTGGGTCGAGGGCACGGGTACCGTTGAGGCGGGGCATGCCGCCACGCTGACCGCGCATGCGCTTTCGGACTATGCGTTTGAGTATTGGGCCGATGCTTCGGGCGCCGTGGTAAGCCGTGACAGTACCTATCACGTGATGCCAACGTCCGACACGACGCTCCAGGCCGTGTTCTCGGCAAAGCAATATACGGTGGACGTCTCCTGCGAAGAGAGCATGGGCACGGTCGAGGGCGCGGGGGCGTATGCCGCCGGGCAGGTCGCAACCGTGCGCGCGGTCGCCGCCGAGGATACGGCTTTTGTGGGCTGGTTCCAGAACGGCACGTGCGTGAGCTCCAAGAAAACCTATCGATTTACCGTGCGTGAGGACACGTCGCTCTATGCCGTCTTTGCGTCGGGTTCGTATGTCGTGCATACCGTTGCTTCGCCTGCCGAGGGCGGAGCCGTGAGCGGCTTTGGTGGCTATGAGGCTGGCGACCGCGCAACGCTTCGTGCGATCGCCAACACCGGGTATTCGTTTGCGGGTTGGACGGACGACAAGGGCGAGACAGTCAGCGAGAACGCCGACTATACCGTTAAGGTCGCGGGTGACGCCACCTATACGGCGACCTTTACGCCTAAGTCCTATCAGGTCGTTTTGAGCTCGAGTGACGATAGCGTTAGCACCCTGAGCGGCGAGGGCTCCTATCAATTCGGTGATACGGTCGAACTCAACGCTACGCCTATGGGTACCAAGCGATTTGCCGGTTGGTATGTCCTGGATGCCGAGGGCAACAAGTTGCTGCTGAGCTGCGACGCCCATTGCTGGGTTAAGCTCGACAAGGATATGGTCGAGGGGCTCGAGGACGATACGTTGGAGCTCCAGGCCGTGTTTGCCGATCCGTACGAGGGGACCGTTACGGGCGAGGTCGTGGTGAAGGACAAGGCTTCGAACAGGGGCTGCCGTGTTACGGGCAGCGGTAGCTTTGCCGTGGGCGACCAGGTGGAACTGTCCGCTGTTGCCGGTATGGGCTATCGCTTTGTGGGCTGGAGCACCGATAAGGAGGGCACCTCGATTGTCGAGACCGCGGCGACCCTCGATGTGACCGCCACGCAAGACATAACGTACTACGCGCAGTTCGAATCCGATGGACAGGTGACCATTACCGTCACTGGCTCGTCCATCTTCCGCGGTACGGCCCTTCTGGTCGACGGCATTCCTGCCGGCAGCAGGTCCTACGACAGGGGCGACATGTTTATGGCGATTGCGATTCCGTGGAAGAAGTACCACTTCTCGCATTGGGTCGACGATGCGGGTGTCACGGTGAGCTACAGCGCTTTCTATATCGGTACCGCCAAGGAGAATAAGCAGCTTACGGCCGTGTTCTACGAGACGGGCTGCGATGTTCAGGTCGCTACGTATCCTAAGGATGCTGGCTTTTCGATGGTGGCGCTCGGTACGGGTGGCTCCTACCACTCCGCGGCGATTATGTTTACCGTGCCGCATAAGGGTTGGAAGTTTAAATACTGGGTCGATGAGAACGGCATGCCCGTTGGCTTTACGCCGGTCATTAACCGCGTGGTGTTTGGCAACCGAACCTTTACGGCCGTTTATGAACGGGCGACGATGTCGGTGACGGCGGTTGATCCGCGTCAGGGCGGACACGTCGAGGGTTCCTCTGAGGACGAATCTCTGGGCTATGCCGTGACCAACGAAGTCGAGAACGGTGAGTCCACGACCCTGACTGCCGTTCCCGATGCGGGGTATGTGTTCGATGGGTGGTATGCGCGCAATGATGACGGGTCGTTGGGCGATGAGCCGCTGAGCACGGATGCTACCTGGACGTTTGTCCCCGGGGACAACATGACCGTCGAGGCGCGCTTTGCGGAGGCGCCTAAGTACAAGGTGACGGCCCGAGCGGTCAACGGATCGGTTGATTCGGAGTCTGCTTTGGTCGCTACGGATGGTAAGGTGACGCTTTCGGCGACGCCCGATGAGGGCTGCTACCTGACGCGTGTGACCGTTGCCGAAGAGGCAGGTGATGACGGTTCGGCCGGCAATGCCTATGACCTTGATATTTCTGACTATAAGGGTGGGGCGTACGAGGTCACACTGAGTGGCGTGAGTGCTCCGCAAAAGGTCACGTTCGAGTTTGCGAAGGCAGCGGCTCCACAGGTCCTTGCGCAGCCGCAGGATGCGAGTGCTTACGAGGGCGATCCGGTCGAACTTTCGGTCGCCGCCGAGGCGGGGCGCAACGTTCGCGTCCATGCGGCCGTGTCTTCTGGATCCGCTGCAGACGTCAAGCTGAGCTACCAGTGGTATCGCGTGTCTGACGATGGCGGCAAGGCGGTGGCGCTGAAGAGCGAGACGGGGGAGACTCTTTCGATCGCCCAGCTCGACAGCGAGAACGAGGGCGAGTACTTCTGCCGCATTACGCAGAGCTACCTGGGCACGGTGACAAAGATGGATACCGAACATGCGAAGGCATCCATCGTGCCCCGAGAAACGCTTGTGTTTAACGGGCGTGTGCTGCCGGTGGCGACCGCTCACGATGAATACCGTGCGCAGATTGCCGGCGCTACGGGCGGCAAGGCACCGTATGCGTATAACTTGGATGATGTTGAGGTTCCTGAGGGCATGCAGCTGACGCTGGCAGATGACGGATCGGGCACCTTGGTGCTCTCGGGCGTGCCTGCGGCTACGGGTGTGTGTCGCTTCAAGATTAGGTGCACCGATGACCTGGGCGACAAGTGCGACGCACGCTTCGCGCTGCTCGTGAAGGCGAAGGAAGCCCCGCTTGCATTTGAGGGCATGACCTTTACCTACAACGCGACGGCGCAGGCCCCGGAGCTTTCGGGCTTGCCCGAGGGCTGCGAGGACGATGTCAAACTGACCTATGTTGGCACGGGCGACACACATTACTCGTCGGATCAGGCGCCGGTGGATGCCGGCACGTATCGTGCGGTGGCGATGCTCGACGCCAAGGGATATGTCGGTAATGCCTCCTGTGACTTCACGATCGAGAAGGCCCCGGTCGATATTTCGATCGAGACGTCTGATGTGACATACGATGGCGCACGACACGGTGCGGCGGTTGCGGTTGCCGGCCTTGATGCGTCTGCCTATTCCGTTGCCTATCGCGGTATAGATGGAACGTCCTATGGTCCGACGGCGCTGGAGCCGTGCGACAGTGGCAACTACCGCGTAACGGTTACGGTGACTGACCCCAACTATCAGGGTAAAAAGTCCGCCGAGTTTTCGATTACAAAGGCAAGCCAGGTCATTACGGGAACGACGAGCTATTCGGGTGTTTACGGTGGAGACCCCATTGTGTTTAACAACGTTGCCCAGACTCCCGTGAGCTTTGAGCTGGTTGATTCCGATGACGATGCGAGCCCGGTTTCGATTAAGGGACGCTGTGCGACGGTGAAGGCCGCCGGTACGGCGCGTGTTGTCGCCCATGCCAAGGCGTCTCGAAACTATCTTGCCGCCGAGGACGTCGAGTTGACGGTTTCCGTTGCACCTGCCCAGTTGCTGGTGAAGGTCGACGATGCCGAGCGCTTTGAGGGTCAGAAGAACCCCGAGTTTACCTCCAGCTTGGTGAGTCGTTGCAACACGTCGGACGTAAAGGTTACGTACTTCTGCTCGGCGAATGAGAAATCGCCGGCGGATGAGTACCAGATCGACGCGGCGGTCGCCGATCCGAACTTTGATGTCGCGGTCGACCCCGGCACGCTGACGGTCAAGAAGAAGCCCGAGCACTACAAGGTGACGGCGAAGGCAGTCAACGGTTCGGTCGACAATGCTTTGGTTTCGGTTGTTGAGGGCGGGGACGCGACCCTCTCGGCGACGCCCGATGAGGACTGCTACCTCGAGCGCGTGACGGTCGTGCAGGCCGGCTCGGATGCGACCGTTGACCTCGACATTTCTGATTACAAGGGCGGGGCGTACGAGGTCACGCTGAACGATGTCACCGCATCGCAGGAGGTCACGTTCGAGTTTGCGAAGGCGGACGCTCCGCGTGTGGTCGCGCAGGCGCAGGACGTGAGCGTCCACGAGGGCGATACCGTCGCGCTCTCGGTCGCTGCCGAGGCGGGCAAGAGCGTCCTCGACCACGCGGCCTCGTCCATGGGTTGCGCTGCCGAGGTTGAGCTTTCCTACCAGTGGTTCCGCATGGCGAATGGCAAGGCCGTGGCGCTCGATGGCGAGACGGGGGAGACGCTCTCGCTCGCGGACCTCGATGACGAGAAAGCCGGCGAGTACTTCTGCCGCATCACTCAACGCTACCTTGGTACTGAGAAGCAAGCGGACAGTGATTGTGCCGCCGTTTCCGTCGTGCCGTGGGACACCCTTGTGTTTAACGGCGACCTGCTGCCGGCAGCGAGCGCGCACGGCACGTACCTCGCAACGATTGCCGGGGCCGCGGGCGGCAAGGCTCCGTACGAGTACGCATGGGATGAGACGAAGCTCCCCGACGGGTTCAAGCTTTCCCGTACACCGGGCGGTCTGACGCTCTCGGGCATCCCGTCCAAGACGGGCGTTTCCGCCTTTGATATCACGTGCAGGGATGCTCGTGGCGAGGCCATGACCGCCCGCTTTGCGCTCGTTGTCCAGGCAAAGCACGTAAAGCTATCGTTCACGGATAGCGACTTTACCTTTAATGGCGCGTCGCAGGCGCCCGAAGTTTCCGGTGCTCCTAAGGTCTGCAAGGGCGACCTTAAGGTCTGGTACTTTGGTACTGGAAGCACGCAATATTCCTCGACGGAGGCCCCGACTGATGCCGGCGCGTACCGCGCTGTCGCCACGCTGCGCGTCCACGGCTACATCGGTGCCGCCGCCTGCCAGTTTGAGATCGCTCCGGCAAAGCTCAAGGTGAAGGTTGACGACGCCGAGCGGTTCGAGGGCGAGGCGAACCCAGCGTTTACCTCGAGCCTGGAGAGTGCGGTTGACACTTCGGGCGTGAAGGTCGAGTATTCCTGCGATGCCGATGAGAGCTCTCCTGCTGGCGAGTACCAGATCGGCGCGACGGTCACCGACCCGAACTTCGATGTCGAGGTCGTGCCCGGAACGCTGACGGTGAAAAAGAAGCAGGAGCCCGTCGATCCAGACCCGGTGGTTCCGGACCCGGACAATCCTGATCCGGACAACCCGGATCCCGATCAGCCTGATCCTGGTCCCAACCCCGACCCGGATCCTAACCCTGAACCTGATAATCCTGATCCGGGCCCCAAGCCGGATCCCGATAATCCCGACCCTGATAACCCCGAGCCCGATAACCCGGACAAGCCCGAGCGCATTGAGGTGACGGCAAAGGCGGTCAACGGTTCGGTCGACAACGCTTCCGTCACCGTTGATGCGGGCGGCGACGTGACGCTCTCGGCGACGCCCGACAAGGGCTGCTACCTCGAGCGGGTGACGGTCACGGAAGCCGGCTCGGACAAGGCCATCGATCTCGATATCTCCGACTATGAGGGCGGGGCGTACGAGGTCACGTTGAGTAGCGTCACCGCGTCGCAGGAGGTCACGTTCGAGTTCGTGAAGGCGGACGCTCCGAAGGTGATCGCCCAGCCGCAGGATGCGAGCGCCCACGAGAGCGATGCTGTCGTGCTCTCGGTTGCTGCCGAGGCGGGCAAGGGCGTCCTCGACCACGCGTCCTCGTCCACGGGTTCCGCCGCTGATGTCGAACTGTCCTATCAATGGTTCCACATGGTGGGCGGCGAGGCCGTGGCGCTCGAGGGCGAGACGGGGGAGACGCTCCTCATCGAGGGCCTCGATGACGATTGCGCCGGCGAGTATTTCTGCCGCGTCACCCAGTGCTACCTTGGTACCGAGACGCAGGTGGAAAGCGATCGTGCCGTCGTTTCCGTTGTGCCCCGGGATGCCCTTGTGTTCAACGGCGGTCTGCTGCCGGTCGCACGTGCGCGTAGCACGTATCGCGCGACGATTTCGGGCGCCGCGGGTGGCGAAGCTCCGTATGAGTACACGTGGGACGACGCTAAGCTCCCCGACGGGTTTAAGCTTACCCGCACAGCGGGCGGTTTGACGCTCTCGGGCACCCCGTCCAAGGTCGGAGTGTCTACCTTTGACATCACGTGCAAGGATGCTCAGGGCAAGACCGTGACCGCGCACTTTGTTCTAGTCGTTCAGGCGAAGCGGGTCGAGCTTGCATTTGAGGGCGGCAACTTCGTCTATAGCGGTGACGCCCAGGCGCCCGAGGTCACGGGGGTTCCCAAGGCCTGCGAAGGTGACCTGAGGGTCAGGTATTACGGGACGGGCGGCACGCACTATTCGTCGAGTGGGGCCCCGACCGATGCCGGCACATATCGCGCCGTTGCCACGCTGCGAAGCGACGGGTATATCGGCGCCGCCTCGCGCAAGTTCAAGATTTCACCGGCGAAGCTTAGGGTAAAGGTCGACGATGCTGAACGCTTCGAGGGAGAGGCGAATCCCGCCTTTACCTCGAGCCTAAAGAGCTCGGCCGATACCTCGGGCGTGAAAGTCGAGTACTCCTGCGTCGCCGATGAGAGTTCCCCGGCGGGCGAGTACCAGATCGGGGCGACGGTCGCCGACCCGAACTTCGATGTCACGGTTGAGCCCGGTACGCTGACGGTGAAGAAGAAGCAGGAGCCTGTCAACCCGGACCCGGTGGTTCCCGATCCGGACAAGCCCGATGGACCCGATCCGGACAAGCCGGACCCGGACAAGCCCGAGCCTGACCAGCCTGATCCGGGCAAGCCTGAGCCCGACAAACCGGAGCCTGATCAGCCGGACAAGCCGGACCCGGATAACCCGGATAAGCCTGAGCCTGACAACCCGAGCAAGCCAGAGCCGGAAAAGCCCGGAACGCCCGATTCCGACCAGCCGGATTCAAAGGATCCGACAAAACCCGGTAGTTCGGATGACTCCGCAGCTGATAAGGCAAAGGCATCGGGGACGGAAAACTCCTGCAAGAAGGAATCTTCCAAGTCGAGCGCTCAGCAGCTCGTCGACACGGGCGATCGTGCGCCATTGGCCGTCGTCGTCGCTGCAGGCGCCGCTGCGCTTGTCGCGCTGGGGCTCGAGCTGCTGCGTCGCCGTCGCTCGGACGCGTAACGGCTCAAAAGGGGCAGCTAGATTGAAGCTTTGCGCGATTTAGCCTGCTAAAGCGTATATACTTGCGGGACGGGTCTTGTGCCCGTCCCGTTTTTGATTCGACCCGAAAGGTGGTCCCATGGCTTCATCCGCCCCGCGCGGTCTGCGCTCCGACCATGTCCTCACCGTCGGCATCGCCCTGTTCTCGATGCTCTTTGGCGCCGGCAACCTTATTATCCCGCCGCTGCTGGCGCTGCAGGCAGGCTCTGCCACGCCGGTTGCCATGCTTGGCTTTCTCATTGCCGCCATCGGCCTGCCCGTCATGGGCTTTATCGCCGTTGCGCTTGCCGGAACGGCGCGCGAGCTTGCCGGCCGCGTGCACCCCAAGTTTGGCGAGTTCTTTGTTGCGGCGGTGTATCTGGCCATTGGCCCGTGCCTGGCCATTCCGCGCACGAGCTCCACGGCCTTCGAGATGCTGGTGCCGCTGCTGCCCGAGGGCGTCTCGCTCAGCACGGCACGCCTGGTGTTTGCCGTTGGATTCTTTATCATCGCGTTTGCGCTCACGCTGCGCCCCGGCGTCATCACGCGCGTGCTCGGCCGCATTACGGGCCCCGCGCTCATTGCCCTTATCGTATTGGTCGTGGGTGCCGCTGTGGTCTCGCCGCTGGGCTCCGCTGCCGCGCCGCAGGCTCCCTATAATGCTGGCGCTGCCGTACAGGGCTTTTTGACCGGCTATCAGACCATGGACCTGCTCGCGTCGCTCGCCTTTGGCATCATCATCGCCGAGACCATCCACGAGCTGGGTGTTACCGATGACAAGCGCGTTGCCTTCGAGATTTCGCGCTCCGGCGTGATCGCCGGTGTGCTCATGGCCATCATCTACTGCGGCTTGGGCCTTGCCGGCGCGCAGCTCAGCACCGTGATGCCCGATGCCACCAACGGTGCCGCCATCCTCGCCCGTTCCGCCTCTATGCACTTTGGCCTCGCCGGCACGGTCGTGGTCTTTGCGATCTTCTTCCTCGCTTGCATGAACGTGTGCATCGGCCTTATCAGCTGCTGTTCGCGCTATTTCTGCGAGACGTATGTGGTCAAAGGGGGAGCGGAGGCTTCCGAGGAGGCCATGCGTCGTCCCTTTGCTGTTCTCGCCTTTGTGTTCGCGGCGTTTTCGTGCGTGCTTTCCAACGTGGGCCTCGACGTGATTCTTATGTTCTCGGTGCCCATGCTCAACGCCCTGTACCCCGTCGCCATCGTGCTGGTGCTTATGGGTCTGGTGCACGGTTTTTGCGACGCGCATCCGCAGGTGTGGGTCTGGGTCGGCGGCGTTGTCGCAGTGCAGAGCGTGATTACCTCGGTCCGCGATGCGTTCTTTACGGGCGCGTGGCTGCCGTTCGATGCGCTGCCGCTGGCAGACATTGGAGCCGCGTGGGCGCCGGTTGCCGTGGTGGCGTTTGTGATCGGCCTGCTCCACAGCTGGTTTGTCGTACATTCGAGGAGCTAGGGTATCGTCGCTTGCACAGGCGGGGAGTCTCCCCTATAATTTCCTTCGCTTTGGGACACGCAAGGTTTAGACCTTAGCTGCTCAACACCTTCGGGACGTGGCGCAGTTTGGTAGCGCGCCTGCTTTGGGAGCAGGATGTCGCAGGTTCAAATCCTGTCGTCCCGACCATATCTTGCGGGCGTAGTTCAATGGTAGAACCCCAGCCTTCCAAGCTGATGACGCGGGTTCGATTCCCGTCGCCCGCTCCATAAGAATTGTTTTAACGGCTTTGGTTTCCTTTGGTGATCAGA
>CABUDZ010000076.1 GCA_902490445.1 uncultured Collinsella sp. | reverse complement strand
GGACTTCCGCTCGATTGGGACAGGCGGGCCTTCGAGGCCGAGCGCAAAATGGATTCTAAAAAACACCTTGCCAAATAGGAGCGTCAGGACGCAAAAAGGCTCGCCGCACGAAGTGCGCAGCGAGCCTTTTTGCATGTCCGAGGACGCACTGGGAAGTTACCCCATGCGGCCAGCGGACAACTATGTAGCCTTCGACTAGAACATGCCCAAGAAGCCATGCACAAACAGCGCGGCCACAATAGCACCGACAAACGGCGCGATGCCAGGAACAAGCAGGCCGTACTTCCAGTTGTTGTCAGCCTTGTTCTTGATCGGCAGCACCTGATAGGCCATGCGAGGACCAAGGTCACGAGCCTGGTTCATGGCGAAGCCGGTGATGCCGCCCATGCCCATGCCAACGGCCCAAACGATCAGGCCGACGCAGATGGCGAGCATCAGAACGTTCTCGCCGGCGCGGCTAGCGGCAGCAAGGATGGCGCTGATGAACACAAAGGTGCAGATGGCCTCGCAGAAGAAGTTGCGGGCATAGTTCGTACCCTCGGTGGTGGGGTTGGTCGAGAAGATGTTGCGCTGAGCAATGGGATCGACGACACCCTCGGAAGCCTTGAACTCATCGGCATACATAAACCAAGCGATCACGGCACCCACAAAGCCGCCGAGCATATCGGCAAGCATGAAGGGGATGCAGTTGCCCCACGGCACCAGACCGACGATGCACTGGGCAAGCACCATAGCGGGGTTCATGCACACGGCGCCGCCAAAGACAAACAGGCAGACCGAGATGCCAAAAGACCAGGTGGTGATGGCAAACATATGGCCGGAGCCCTGATACTTGGTGCCTTTGAGCACGGTATCGCAGTGCACGCCCACGCCAAAGACGATCATGAGGGCCGTCGCGCCGAATTCGCAGAGGAGTTTGGTAAGCATAAAACCTTATCTTTCTTGTCGGTTATAAACGATTCGTTTAAGCCACGCGCTAGTGCTGCGCGACGACAACGCCCAGGCCATCGGGAATGACGGCAACCTTGGCATCGGCACCCTTCATCTCAAAGGCGAGCTTGAGCGCCTCCTCGAGGGTGTTGACCGGCGTCATGTGCATATCCTTGAGCATCTGGTGATCGCACAGGTCGGTGACCATGATCACAGGGTGATGCGCCAGGATGCGGGCAAAGATCTGGCTCGTCCACTGGTCGGGCAGGGTCTCGTCCTTAGGACGGTCGATGCAGGCGCGCTCAAACTCTGCCGGATCGTTGTCGGCGATGTTGTGATAGAAGCCCTCGCCACCGTGACCGTCGGCACAACCGGCGACATCGATGATCACGCCGCCCTCGGGAAGTGTGGCCTCGGCAGCGCACATGCCCTTCACGGCCTGATAGATGTTCTGGTCGAGAGGGTAGCCACCATTGGTGGTGATGGCAATATCGCACTCGACAGGCTCAACGCCGGCAAGGCTCTTCACGAACTCGCAGCCGGCCTCGTGCGCCTTGTGGATATCGCCGGCAAAGGAGCCAATGACCTCGTGCTTGCCGTTGAGTACCACGTTGAGCACAAAGGCAAGGTGAGCCATCTCGGCAGCGGCAAACATGTCCTCGCTCACGTGGTTGTGGCACAGGTTGCCGGCACGCGAATGAGAATCGTTCACAAACTGACCGTTGTGGTTGTACATGATGGTCTTATAGCTGGCGATGCCGGGCAGGACGGACTTACGGCTGCCAGAGAAACCGGCAAAGAAGTGCGGCTCAATGAAGCCCTCGGCAAGCAGCAGGTCGCAATCGGCAGCGATCTTGTTGATGATGCACTCGCCACCAGAAGGCAGGGTGCCGATCTTTTTCATCATGCTGTCGTCGGTCGCGACATGCATAACGATTTCCTCGTTGGCAACGATGTCCTCGCCATACTTATTGACGAGCTCCTCGTGCGTCGACGGACGGTGCATACCCGTAGCAACCAGAATGCGCACGCGAGCCTCGGGCGCAGCGGAATGGATGTGATGCAGCAGAATAGGCATCGTCACACGCGAGAGAACGGGACGCGTATGATCGGAGCTAATGATGACAATATCCTTCTTGCCAGCACAAAGCTCCTCGAGCGAAGGCGAGCCATAAGGGTTGGCAAGCGACTCCTCTACCAGCTCTTCCTGCGATTTCGTAGTCTTAAACTCGTTTTGGTGACCTTCCATCACACCCGCGAAGTTCTTATCCTCGAGTTCCAGATGCAACGTCTTGTGGTCAAACGGCAGTTCACATTCAAACAATGACGAGCGCCCTCTTCCTTTCAACTGACACACTAGTCAAACCGTTGGAAGGATACGCCGCTCACCGAAAAACACCACCGTCCACCGACTCATTAACACAACGTTCATATTTGACCCACAACAAAACGGCCGCGACCCCAAACGGGACCGCGGCCGCTACAGTCGTAAGTCAAGAAGCGCCACATGCATCTCAATCCCGATCGATAAGACGCGAGGCGCGAAGCGCACAATTCTTCTCCTCAGCTTTAATCCCCGAAGACCGAGGACGAAGGGGCCCGATGGGTTTCCCTCTGAATGCATTCCGCAGCACGAAGCCCCATCAAAGTGCGCGAAGCGCGCCATCTTTTCCCCAGCCAGTAATCCGCCGAAGACCGGACATCGCAGGGCCCGCCATCAGCTTACTTTTAGGCACACTCCGCAGGACGCAAGAAGCCCTCGCCGCACAAAGTGCGCAGCGAGGGCTTCTTGCATGTCCGAGGACGTGCCTAAAAGTAAGCTGATGGCGGGCCCGGACGACTACAGGGCTATCGATTACCCCGTGTTCTGCAATCCTGCCGAGACGCCGGTCACAGTCGAAAGAATCAGGCTCATGTACTCGGCCTTCTTCTCCTCGGCCATCTCGTCCTGGTTCATACGCACCTCGCGAAGGGCGCGGACCTGGGCGATGGACAGGGCGTCGACGTAGGGATTACGCACACGGACGGCGCAGCCGAGCACACGGCGGCGCTGCAGCGGCCATTCGTCACCGACGATGGCAAGAACCCACTTACGCGTGAGCTGCATCTCGGTGAAGACCTTCTCGGACAAATCCTGGCGATCGCCCAGGTGCAGGTACATTTTGGCGATGCGCTGGTCGGTCTTGGCGATCGACATCTCGATGTTGTCGATAAAGGTGCGGAAGAACGGCCACTCCTGGTAGGCAGCCTTAAGCTGGTCCAGATCGCCAAACTGCTCGCAGGCGGTACCCAGGCCGTACCAGGCGGCCAGATTGATGCGCGCCTGGCTCCAGCTGAAGATCCACGGAATGGTACGCAGGTCGTCGAGCGACTTGGCACCCAAACCGCGCTTGGCGGGACGCGAGCCGATCGGCAGCAGACCGACCTCGGTCAGCGGCGTCACGGTCGAGAACCACGGTGTAAAGTCCTCGGTGTTCAGCAGGTCCAGATAGCGCTCGTGGCTTACGGCGTTGAGCTTCTCGGCCATATCCCAGAACTTCTGCGTGGTCTCGGTGTTGGTCTTCTCGACGCTCGGGGCCGACTGCAAAAGCGTTGCGGCGGCAACGGACTCAACATGGCGCTGAGCCAGCGTACGGTTGCCGTAACGGGCAAAGATGACCTCGCCCTGCTCGGTGAGCTTAAAGAAGCAGTTGACCGAACCCTTGGGCTGCGCCAGCACGGCCTTGTTGGCCGGACCGCCGCCACGGCCCACGGCACCGCCGCGACCGTGCATGAGCACCAGGTCGATATCGTTCTTCTCGGCCCACTTGGCAATGCGCTCCTGCGCGGAGTGCAGCGCGAGCATGGCCGTGGTAGGACCGGCATCCTTGGAGGAGTCGGAATAGCCCAGCATGACCTCCATGCGGCGGTTGGTCTGGGCAAGGCGCTTTTGCACCACGGGCAGCGTAAGCATCTGGTCGAGCACGTCGACGCAGCCCTCGAGGTCCTCGAGCTGCTCAAACAGCGGGATCACGTCGAGCTCGGGGACATCCTCCTCGTGTGCGAAAGACAGGTGAGCAAGCTCGAAGACGTCGGCCACATGCTGGGCACTCTTGGTGAACGAGATGATGTAGCGGTGCGCCATCTTCTTGCCGTAGCGCTTTTGGATGGAGCCGATAGCGCGGAAGGTATCGATGACCTCGCGCGTCATGGGCTGCAGGTCGCCATGGATACCGTTCTCGTGGATATCCTTGAGGGCGCGGGCGTGCACCACGGAGTGCTGACGGAACTCCATCTCGACCATATGGAAGCCGAAGGACTCGACCTGCCAGATGATGGTCTGGACCGGGCCGTAGGCAGCACGGACGGCACCGCAGGCGGCCAGGGAGCGCTGAACGACACGCAGGTCATCCAAGAACTCGTCTGCGCTGTGGTACATGGTGTCGGTGATGCGACGCACGGTGGCGTTGAGTCGGTCGGCCATGACGAGCATGACGGCGCGATGCGGCTCGTGCTCGGAGATCAGCTCAGCGCGTGCGGTGTACTGGGTGCTCATCTCGACCTGATGGTTCCACAGGTTGATGAGCTCGGCAGACGGCTTGCTGTAGGTGGCCTCGAGCGTGAGGTTGCGACCGATGCGGCGGCACTTGTCCTCGAGCTTGAGCACCATGTGAGTGAAGTACTTGGCGGCGACCTCACGGCTCACCTTGGCGGTGACGTTGGGGTTACCGTCGCGGTCGGAACCGATCCAGCTGCCGGGATGGAAGAACGCCGGGCACAGCGGCGGCACGGTACCGGCCTTGTCGCCCAGCACCCAGTCGTCAAAGCGACGATAGATGACGGGGATGACGTCGAACAGCGTGTTATCGAAGATGTCGATGATGGTATCGGCTTCCTCGACCGGCGTGGGCTTCTTGAGCGCGATGGGGCTCGTACGCACCAGGGCGTCGATCTCCTGCAGCATATGGCGCTCGTTCTCCACCAGGTCGGAGCCGCCCAGACGCGGACGCTCCTCCAGCAGGTTGGAGATACGGCGAATCTTGCCCTCGACGGCCTTACGACGGGCCTCGGTGGGATGCGCGGTAAAGACGGGATGGAACTCGAGCTTGCCGAGCAGCTCGTTGGCGCCCTCGGCACCCATCTCGTTTACCAACTGGTGATAGGCGACGGTGAGCTCGTTGGCGGGATCGACCTCGGTATCGGTCGATGCGCCGGCCTCGCGCTCGCGCAGCTGCGCCACACGGTAGTTCTCCTCCGACAGGTTTGCCAGATGGAAGAAGCTCGTAAAGGCGCGGACGATAACCTGCTGCTTATCGAGCGGCAGACTGTCGATCAGATCAACGACCTCGCGAAACGCCACGGCGGTGGGCTCGTCGGCAGTGGGCACGCCCTGCTCGTCGACGGACTCGTCGGCAGCACGGGTGCCGGGGTTTCCGGCGTTGGCCACAATCTCGGCTGTCAAAATCTTGTCGAACAGGTCCGCGATCTCGGGATCATACTCGCTAAGCACACGGCGCTCCAGGCGCAAGAACAGCGCCAGATTGTCGCGCAGCTCCTCGGGGATCTCGATCTCAGCGAGACGCTCCCTGGACTCGGCATTCGAGCCGATTCGGTTAACGAGGCGGTTGACCACGGCAGCGACGCGCGCCGCGGCTTCGGGTACAGACTGGTTGCTTAGGTTCTCAGCCACGTTTCCTCCCATTCCTCCTTCTATGCACGTAACATGCGGTATTCATTATAGGCGCTTGCGAAATACTTTCGATACTGATTGCGCTTTACCACACAAAAGTATTTTCTGCATTGCAAGGGTTTTTGCTCTAAATGGTCGTATTTCTCGGTGGACGGCATACACAAACGGGGGCATTCCGCATAAATGCGAAACACCCCCGTAACAATCGCTCGCAATGGACGGGACACTCAAGCGGGTCCGCAGCTCAAAAAGATGCGCTACAGGCGCTCGCGAACCGCCTCGACCACGTTGGCCAGATCGACGAGAACCTCGTCATGGCTCTGCATGTCGCGTACCTTGACCTTGCCGGCGGCAAGCTCGTCGCCACCCAGGACCAGGATGAGCTTAGCGCCCACCTTGTCGGCCTGCTTAAACTGAGCCTTGAGCGAACGGCCCTGATAGTCTGCCTCGGTCACGATGCCCGCGGCGCGAAGCTCCTGCGTAATGACAAAGACGTTCTGGCGCAACTCCTTGCCGGCATTGGCGACGTAGACGCACGGGGCCTCATCGGCACCCAGGTCGCTGCCAAAGGCCTGCAGGGCCAGCAGGGCGCGCTCAAAACCGACGGCGAAGCCGACGCCGGCCGTGGGCTTGCCGCCCTCGAGCTCGACCAAGCCGTCGTAGCGGCCGCCGCCACCGATGGAGCCGACGCCGGCACCGGGAGCCTCGACCTCAAAGACGGTGCGGGTGTAGTAGTCCAGACCACGCACCAGGGTGGGATCCTCAACATACTCGATACCGGCGGCATCCAGATAGCGCTTGACCTGCTCGTAGTGCTCGCGGCACTCGTCGCACAGGTTGTCGCCCATCAGCGGCGCGTCGGCCATGATCTCGCGGCAGTGGTCGTTCTTGCAGTCGAAGGCACGCAGCGGGTTGAGCTCGGCGCGCTCGCGGCACTCGTCACACATCTCGTCAGCGTGATCGAGGATAAACTGCTTGACCTGCTCGCGGTAAGCCGGACGGCACTGAGCGTCGCCCATCGAGTTAATGAGCAGACGGAGCTTGGAAAGATCGAAGCCCAGGCGCTTGTAGAACTCCATGAGCATGATGATGCACTCGGCGTCTGCCGCCGGATCGGGAGCGCCGAGCCACTCGATACCCACCTGGTGGAACTGACGCAGGCGGCCCTTCTGGGGACGCTCGCCGCGGAACATGGCCTCGGCGTAGTAAGCCTTAAACGGCGTGGAGCCCTGGGGCACCAGGTTGTTCTCCACGACTGCGCGCACCACACCGGCCGTGCCCTCGGGACGAAGCGCCAGGCGCTGCTTGGGCTTGAGTTTTGTGTCGGTGCCCTCGGTAAAGACGCGCTCCAGGTTGGCGCCGCTAAAGACGCGGAACATCTCCTTGCGCACGACGTCGGTCGACTGGCCGATGCCGTGGACAAAGACGTCCACCTGCTCGATCGCGGGCGTCTCGATGGGTTTAAAACCAAACGGCTCGAACACGCCGGCAGCGATCTGCTGCATCTTTTGCCAAGCGCGCATCTCGGCGCCGATAAGGTCGCGGGTTCCCTCCGCCTTCTGTGCCTGCATGGGCAAACACCTTTCTTTTGTATCGCGTCATAGGTAGTGGACATTATACGGCACAAAGCAGCAACGCGGCGGCGTGTCTGACCGAACGAGGGTATGGGGACTCGTTCGGCCAGACACGCCGCCGCGGTTTGTGATCCCTTTTCCTCCGTCCCCTTCGGATTACGTGATCCCTTGGGGACGGAGGAAAAGAGATCATTTCGTAGACCCGTGGCTGCCCTGGAAACCGAATGACAGTACGAGCATCCATTCGGCTTCCAGGGCAGCCACGGGCAGAACAGGCAAACAGGAATAGGCGGCGACCCGCTACTCCCCCGCCACGCTTGCGCGCAGCTTGGCGGCGATGGGCTCGGATGCCAGCAGGAACACGAGCATGACCACGGAGCACGCCAGGCACACAATCCAGGTGCTCGCAAAGGAGCCCGTGGCATCGAACAGCACGCCCGAGACAATGGCGCCCACGGTGCCGCCGACCATCTCGAGCGAGGTAATGGTGCCCGTGACCTTACCCAGGTCGGCCATGCCAAACTGCTTGGACGCGGCGATGGTAGGCGTGATGGTGCCCATGCACGTTCCAACACCAAAGCTCACAGCGGCGACAATAGGACCGAGGTCCGTCGTCGGGAAACACAGCGCCACGCAGGCGATAATGCACGCAACGGAGCCAAGGATATTGCCAAAGCGCAGGCCAAAGCGGTCATAGATCGCACCGAGCGAAATCTTGGCAATAACGACGGTGACCATGTAGGCCGAAAGTACGGTACCCGCCCACATGGGATCGTGGCCGCCCGTGACAATCTTGGCACCGTTGACGGTAACACTCGTCATGTTGGTAACCTGGTTGGGCAGGATGGCGCCATTGACCAAGCCCATAAAGAGGAAGGCGACGACAAGCAGCCAAAATGCCGGGCTCTTCTTGATACGAGACCAGCCGACGCTAACCTCGGGGGCTGCCTTCTCGTTCTTATCACCCGTGGCAGAAGCAGACGGGTCGCCTGGATTCTCGCCGAGCGGCTTAAGACCGATCTCGGAAGGCTTGGTGCGGAAGGAATAGGCCGTGATGGGCAGCGCCGCCACCATGCAGATAGCCGCGAGCACCAGGAAGGCGGAACGCCAGCCAACGCTCACGATGAGCGAGCTCGCGATGGGAGACAGAATAGCGCCGCCAAAGCCCGAGCCCGAAAGTGCGATGGAGATGGCAAGGCCTCGCTTGGCCGTAAACCAGTTGGCGGTCACTAGGCTGATGAGCAGGCGGGTCGAGGCGACGGCAAAGCAGCCCGAGACGGCAAAGAGCACGTAGACCTGCCACAGCTCACCCACAAAGCTCATGCCCGCGAGCACCGCCGAGGTAGCGATAACGGTTAGGGAGCCCAAAACGCGACCACTAACCTTGTCGGCAACGTGGCCAATGACAAGCGAGCCGATAACGCTCACCACGGTGGAGATAGCGTTGGAGATGTTGTACTGCGCAAGCGTGATGCCCAGGTCGCTTACGATGAGCGGCTGAAACAGGCTCATGCAGTTAACGAAAATCGTGTAGCACGTGGCCATGATCACAAAGCCGGAGGCCACCACGAGCCAGCCGGGGAAAAATTTACGTTGCTGGGACATACTGTTCCTTTTTTAAACAAACGAGTAGCAAGATTGGGTGCTACCGATGATCGGCGATGTAGCCCAAAGCGACGGCGGCATAAGCCGCGGCGCCGAGAGGAAGCTCGGCATCGTTAAAGCGCGCCTTGGGATGATGCTGGGCAAAATGCTCGTCCGTATCGGTCACGGCCGCGCCCACCGTAAAGTACGCACTTGGGATCTCGCTCGAGATAAGCGCGAAGTCCTCGCTCGCCATGGCGTGGAATAGCGGCAGGAAGGCAGCCTTGGACAGCACCGCGCCCACGTAGCCAAGCGAGGCCTGGGTCATATCGCTGTCGAGCACGAGCGGCGGAACGTCCGAAAGCGTCTCGATGGTTGCCGGCGTACGATATGTTGCGGCAACGCCGTTGACGACCTCCGCGATGCGGGTCTTAAGGTGAGCCATGAGCTCGACATCGAAGCCGCGCAGCGTTCCCTCGAGCACACAGGTGTCGGGGATGACGTTGGCCGCCAAGCCGCCAGCGAACTTACCAACGGTAAGTGCGACTTCCTTGGCCGCTGGCACCTCGCGGGAGATAAGCTCCTGGAGCGCCAGGTGCACATGGACGCCGGCCGTGATGGGGTCGATGCAGATCTCGGGGCTGGAACCGTGGCCACCCTTGCCCTGCAGCGTGATGCGGAAACCGTACACGCCCGAGAGCGCCGGACTCCCATAGAGCACCAGGCCAAGCGGCGACTGGCTATTGACATGCATGGCAAAGGCGGCCTGGGGACGCGGGTTCTGCAGCAGACCGTCGGCGATGGCGGCGCGGGCACCCTCAAAGGTTTCCTCGCCCGGCTGGAACAGCAACTTAACTGTGGCGTTAGCGTCGACAAGCTCGGACTCGCGGGCCTTGAGCAAACGGGCCGCGCCGAGCAGCGCCGTCGCATGCATATCGTGGCCACAAGCGTGCATGCAGCCGTTGGTGGAAGCGAAAGGCTCGCCCGATTCCTCGGCAACGGGCAGGGCATCCATGTCGCCACGGAGCATGATGACCGTACCGGCCTGTTCGTCCGTGCAGACGCCATTGCCCTGGGCCGCGGCGGCACCGGCGCCGACAAGGCCCACGACACAGGAACCATCGACGAGCGTGGCAAATGGGATTTCCATCTCGGTCAGGCGCGCTTGAATATACGCAGAGGTCTGTGGGAGGCTATTACCCAGCTCGGGCATCTGGTGTAAATCGTGTCGCCACGCAGCGAGCTCGTCTGCAAAAGCCTGAGCTTCTGCAACGAGACCGTCACCGATAGCGGCCTGCGCCGCTGCGGTGGCCTTGGGCGCTGATTGCGGTTGAAGATCGGACTGAGCTGGTGCCATAAATGCCCTCCAGTAACGTTTTTGCAGTAAGCAATTTGATAGCGTAAAGTGCAAGGTACAACTTTAAAGGCGAGTCATAAAAAACGCC
>CABUDZ010000075.1 GCA_902490445.1 uncultured Collinsella sp. | reverse complement strand
GCATGATGCCCGGCATTGAGTTACCCTTTGCATGAGGCCGGGACATATCGTCCCGCCCGCAGTTTCGCAGGCCGAAGGCCGAGAATGTTTGAGGACGGGATGATATGTCCCGGCCTCCCGGGAGAGTTACCTATGAACTACGCGAACATTAAGTATTTCGACATTGCTGATGGAGAAGGCGTTCGTACTTCTCTGTTTGTGAGTGGGTGCCGTCGCGGGTGCAAGAACTGCTTTAACTCTGTTGCGTGGGACTTTGCTGCGGGCGAGCCCTTTGATAGCGCCGTCGAGGACAAGATTATCGAGAGCCTCGACCATCCCTTTATCGATGGTCTGACGATTTTGGGCGGCGAGCCCATGGAGCCCGAGAATCAGGCGGGGCTCGTTGAGTTTGTCGAGCGTGTTCGCGCGGCCTATCCAGTGGGGTCGGGGAAGACCATTTGGTGCTTTACCGGTGACGTGCTCGAGGAGCTTATGCCGGGTGGTCGTCATCATACCGAGGTGACGGACCGCATCCTTGCCTGCCTTGACATGCTGGTGGACGGCCCGTTTGTTCAGGACCTGTACGATATCTCGCTGCGCTTTAGGGGTTCGAGCAACCAGCGCGTGATCGATATGAACGCTACGCGCGCCCGTGCTGAGCGCGAGGGCGTTGCGCTTTGTGATGCGGTTGAACTTTGGCGTGATGATCCGGTCTATTCGACCCATACTATGTAGCTTGTGGTCGATGCCGGAGGGCGTGGTACCATAGCGCGAACGTGAAATCGGAAAAGTGAGGCCCAGATGGTCGATCAGGAAAAAGTCGAGGCCGCCATTAAGCTGTTGCTTGAGGGCATAGGCGAGGACCCAACTCGTGAGGGCCTGCTGGAGACCCCGGCGCGCGTTGCCCGTATGTATGGTGAGATCGCCGGCGGTATGGACCAGAGTGCCGAGGAACACCTGTCCAAAACCTTTGCCGTCGCTTCGAACGATTTGGTTATCGAGCGCGACATCACGTTCTACTCGCTGTGCGAACATCATCTGCTGCCGTTTTATGGCAAGGCCGCCATTGGTTATATCCCTAACGGTCGGGTGGCTGGGCTTTCCAAGCTCGCCCGCACGGTTGAGGTTTATGCCCGCCGTCTTCAGCTGCAGGAGCAACTGTGCGCACAGGTTGCCGATGCCCTCATGGATTATCTCGCTCCCCAGGGAGCGATTGTGTTGATGGAGGCCGAGCATATGTGCATGACGATGCGTGGCGTGCAAAAGCCCGGCACCAAGACCGTGACGCTTGCTCGCCGCGGCGTCTTTGAGACCGATCCCGCGCTCGAGGAGCGTTTCTTTAGGATGCTGGGCCGCTAACCATGAGAGTCGTCAACGACTTTACATCGAAGACCGATGAGGGGACGTCGCGTCGCGGCTTTATGGCTTCGGGCCTGGCCCCCTTTGGTGCCATGCCTCGCATTGATTACATTTGTGCCAACGGGCTGTTCCGGCGGCACCTGGGCAACATCGTACAGTTGGAATCGGGGCGCATCTTCTGCCGCCACGGTATTGACCATCTGCTCGATGTCGCGCGCATTATGTGGATCAAGAATCTCGAGGAGCAGCTCGAATTTGACCGCGAGGTCATCTACGCCACAGCACTTCTTCACGATATCGGCAAAGATGAACAGTATGAATCGGGTATATCCCATGATGTTGCAAGCGAACGCGTCGCTGATGCGATTCTCGGCGGCATGCCCGATGACGTGGCGTTTGAGCCGGCCGATGCCGCAGCCATTAAGACGGCCATTCTGGGCCATCGAAAGCTGCGCGTGAACAGCCAACCGCTTGAGCGTCTGCTCTATGCAGCCGACAAAGCGTCGCGTGCCTGCTTTGCATGCCCCGCGCGCAACGCTTGCAACTGGAGCGATGATAAAAAGAACCTGTCGATTCGCGTGTAGTTAGTTTGCGCGGTCGGGGTTCTAAACGAAGGAGACGATCGCGTTGAGTAACAAGAAACTGCCCGAGAATGCAACCAAGACCGAAGGCGCCGAGCTCGCCCGCCGTGGAAGGGGCGAAATATCCACCGCAACGGCGGTGCCTCACGTGAGCTATGACGATTTGCGCCATGCCGATCGTATTGTCATTGACGGCCTGGAGGTTTTTGCCAACCATGGCGTGTATCCCGAGGAGAACGCGCTGGGTCAGAAGTTCATCGTTTCTCTGGTGCTCTATGCCGACCTGCGCGCGGCGGGGGAGCACGATAACCTGGACGCCTCGATTGACTACGGCTCGGTGTGCCACGATGTCGATGGCTATCTGCGCGAGCATACGTTTAAGCTCATCGAGGCGGCAGCCGAGGGGACAGCCCAGATGCTGCTGCGCCGTTATCCCTCGCTGCTTGGTGTGCGCATAAAGCTCGATAAGCCGTGGGCTCCTGTTGGCCTGCCCCTGGCAAGCTGCGGCGTCGAGATCGAGCGCGTGCGCTAACCGGTTCTAATACGACTCTATGGGTGGCTGCTTGAGCCGCTGAGACAGTGCTCTATTGTTGGGGCAGTATGTGTTGAGCAGGGCGTGAAACCGTTGATTGTGGCTTGGCTCGAGCAAGTGGACGAGCTCGTGGGCGACAACCATGTCGAGACATTCGACGGGGTAGGCGGCGAGCTCGCGCGCGATGCGAATGGCGCCGGTTTTGGGCGTGCAGGAACCCCAACGCGTTTTCATACTGCGCACGGAGACGCGGGCCACGGTGACGCCCATTGCGATTTCGTACGCGTGCACGATGTCGCGTAGCGCTGCGGTGACCTCGGATGCATAGAGTTGGTCGATGCGGGTCTGGAGTTCTTTGGGCGTTAGGCCGTCAAGGGCTGTGCGCTGCTTTGCCTGCGCGCGCCCACTTGGCTCGTCGGTACCCATAAAACTTGCGAAGGTGGCCTGCTTGGGCCGCGGTGCGGGTGATGCAAAGTTGTGATCGAGTGCGTCCTGTACCGTGATGGGCTTGCCCCAAAGTGCAATGATGGACGAGGGGCTGAGCGGCTCTCGCGCCGTCGCCTGACGTTGTTCGCGCTGGGCAAGTCGGCTGATAATCCAGGCACTGTTGCGCTTCACAAACGTTTCGATACGCTCGCGGCTGGCGCCGATCGGTGCGCTGGCGTGGACCTCGCCGCTCGATGTGACGCGTAGGTTGAAGTTCTTGACGCGCTTTTTGGTAACGACGACGGGGATGGGCGTCCCATCCGGTCGGGATATGGAAATCGTAAATTGCTGCGTCAAAAGCGGTCCTTTGGATTGGGGACGGGCCGGCATGTCGACCGTTCGGCATGCCGGCCTGCTCAAGGGATGCGAAATTAATAACGCTCAAAGAAGGCGAGCGCGTTGTCGCTGCAGAGCTTCTGCATCACGGTCTTGCCGAAGTGCTTGGAGAGCATGTTCTGGAACTCGGGCATCTTGCTGGCATCGGAGAGGAAGGCGGGCACAGTTGCGCCGTCCCAGTCGCCGCCGAGCGCGATGACGTCCTCGCCGCCCAGGTCGAGCCAGTGCTCGATATGTGCCGCTAGCTGGTCGAAGGTGACGTCTGCGGCGGTTTTGTCGGTTGCGTCGTTGGAAAGGAACTCGCTGCAGTAGTTGAGGCCGACGATGCCGCCCATGTCGCGAATGGTGCGGAACTGGTCATCGGTAAGGTTGCGCTTGACGCCGCAGACTGCGCGGGAGTTGGAGTGGCTGGCGACGAAGGGGCGCGTGGCGTGGGCGACAACCTCGTCAAAGCACTCATCGTTGAGGTGGGAGACGTCGAGCACCATGCCGGCGTGCTCCATCTGCGTGAGCGCCTCGATGCCGGCGGCGGTGAGGCCGGCGTGGGTGTCGTGGCCGCTCGCGAGCGGCCCCTGCGCGTTCCAGCTGAGTGATGACATGAGTACGCCCAAGCTCTTGAGCACCTCGATCAGCGCGGGGTCCTCGGCAAAGAACGTGGCGTTTTCGATGGTATGGATGCAGGCGACCTTGCCGTCTTTGAGCGCAGGGCGAATGTCAGCGGCGCTGCGTACGTTGACCATGCTGTCGTGGTTGAGCATTGCCTGGCCGCTCATGTGCGCCATGATCTGCGCCTGGAAGCGCGCGGCGTGAGCGGTGGGAATCTCGTCGGGGACAAACGTGGCGAAGCATTGTGCCCACGGCGTGTTGCCGATCTTTGCGAGCGAGATGGCGCAGGCGTTGCCCTCGATGAGGTCGAAATCTTGCGGATGGGTTTCGTCGCCGGGGAAATAACCGTCGGTGCCGGCGGTAAAGCGCAGGTCGAGATCGAGCGTGGCCCAGCCGATGCGGTCGGCGGTGTCGCAATGTAGGTCAAATACGGGATATGCCATAGTTCCTCCGGTTGCACCGTTTCTTTGCAAACTGTCTTTGAATTGTATGACTAGGGTATAGTTAGCGCCATATGTTCACGGCGGTCCGCGTTGTGCGCCGCCCCTATCACGGAGGTTTCCATGTCCAACCAGGGCAAGAAGGTCAAGACCCATTATCGCGGCACGCTCGATGACGGCACGCAGTTCGATAGCTCCTACGATCGCGGCGAGCCGCTGGAGTTCACCTGTGGCGCCGGTCAGATGATCAAGGGCTTCGACGCCGCTGTTGTCGACATGCAGGTGGGCGAGAAGAAGACCGTGCACATTCCTGCTGCCGATGCCTACGGCGAGCACAATCCCGAGATGGTTCTGACCTTCCCGGCCGAGCAGGTTCCCAATATCGAGCAGATCGAGAAGGGCATGAAGCTCTTCCTGTCCACGCCGAGCGGCATGCCCGTCCCCGCCGTGGTCATCGACGTGACGCCCGAGGCCGTGACGCTCGACGCCAATCACGAGCTCGCCGGCAAGGATCTCAACTTTGATATCGAGCTCGTCGAGGTCGAGGACTAGGCCATGCCTGCGAATCTGGTTTCGACAGCGTGCCTCGGAAATCTCAACGACCCGTCCTATGAACTCCTGCTTCGCCGGAAGTTGGGCGGCGTCTTTGAAGTTGACGAGCTACTGCTCGATTGGGACCAGGCCGATGTATGTGCGTTTGTGGGCGTGACGGAGCTGGGGCGCACGATCGATGTTCGGCTGGATACTGCCGACGGCGGTCGTCTTGCCGATGGCGACGTGCTCGCCATCGACCGTTCGGGCATGGTGCCCGTGGTGGTTGTCGTGCGCCTGCGCAGCGCCGAGGTTTATTTGGTCGAAGTCGACCGCATGGATCCGATTGCGCTCGCGCATGCGTGTTGGGAGATCGGCAACATGCATGCGCCGCTCTTTCGGGGCGACTCGGACGAGCATACCGTGCGCATGTATACGCCGGTGCAGCCTGTTTTGGGCCGCATGCTCCGGGGTGTCGAGGGAGCTCGAATCTCGATCGTTTCGCGCGAGCTCGATGCGGGCCGACGCTTTGCGTCGAGTGCGGCCGATGTTGTCGTGAGCATGGCTCCCGACTTTACCATCGTAAAAAAGACGCGCGGCTAAGCGCGCGTATGCGCAAGACGGGCTTTGAGGGGCGACCGATCAAGGCCCGTCTTGCTGTTGATGAGATGCTTTGGGGGAAGCATATGGGTCTTGAGGGAATCAAGCTGATTGCATGCGATTTGGATGGCACGTTGCTGCATCCGGGGGAGCGCGAGCCGCGTCCCGAGGCCTTTGAGCTTATCGATGAGCTGCATCGTCGCGGTATCGTGTTTATGCCGGCGAGTGGCCGTCAATATGCGAGTCTGCGCTACCTGTTTGCCCCGGTGGCCGATGAGCTCGCCTATGTATGCGAAAACGGAGCCCTGGTGATGAGCGAGGGACGTGCCGTGGTCAAGCGTTCTATGGAACGTGGCCTGGCCATGGATATCGCGAATGCCGTGGTTGCGTACCCCCGTGCCGACGTGACCCTGTCGTGTGAGGGGCACCTCTATACCATGAGCGGCAACGATGCGTTTGTTGACCACCTGCGCTATGAGGTCCATTGTGATGTGGCGGTAGTCGACCGTCCCGAGGACATCGACGAGGACGTCATTAAGATTGCCTTCCAGACACCCGAGGCGGAGCAGCCGGCGGCGCTGGAGTATTTCGAGCGCCTCTTTAGCGACCGTGTTGACGTTATGACGTCGGGAACCGAATGGACGGACTTTATCGGTTTCGGTTCGGGCAAGGGCTCCGCGCTTGCCGATTACGGTCGTGCCCTGGGGGTTTCGCCCGATGAGATGATGGCGTTTGGGGACAATGAGAACGATCGCGACATGCTCAACGTCGTGGGCCATCCCTATTTGATGGAGAGCTGCAACCCCACCATGCGCGGCATCAACGACCGCGTCCGCTACGTGCGCACGGTCGAAGAGGAACTGCATCGCCTACTCGCCGAGTAGATATATGCGGCATGCCTAGAAATCTACTTTTTGCTGCAGAGTGCAGAAAGGTGGATTTTAAGGCATGTCCCAAACATCTACCGGCAGTCGGGACAGAGGCCCTCAAAGATGGTGTAGTGCGACGTGACGTGCCAGCCGATTTGCTCGGACGCCTTGGCGTCGAGCTGGGCATCGAAGGGGAGCGGTACGTCGATGACGCGGCTGCACGAGGTGCAGATGATATGTGCGTGCGGCTCGATGGTGCGATCGAAGCGGCTGCCGCCCGGCGTCTTAATAGAGAGAATCTCCCCTGCGTCGGCTAAGAGATTGAGGTTGCGGTAGACCGTGCCGCGGCTGATCTTGTCATCCTGTTCGCGTACGGCGTTGTAGATTTCGTCGGCGGTGGGATGGTTATAGCTTTGGCGCACAGCGTCTAGAACCAGCTTTCGCTGCTTGGTATTCCTTCTCTGCACCGCCATGCGCCTCGCCTCTTTTCTATCAACGGTCGTAGGTAAATGATACCGTATTTAGCACACAATACTAATAACGAGGAATGAAACCGTCTTCATTGGCAAGTGGGGCTCGGGTCTGGGCGTCTACGAGGCGAAAACGCGTTCCCATGCGCTCATAGGAGGCATGAAGCGCCTCGAGATGAGACAGGATGTTTGCCGGAGCTCCCTGTATCTCCATCTCGACTGACCCGTCTTCCATGTTACTCACCCAGCCGGTGAGTGCGCGTGCCTGTGCGAGGTTGGTGTTGGTAAAGCGGAAACCGACGCCCTGGACCTGCCCCTCCCACCGCAGGAAATAGCGCAGGGGAGTGTCTTGAGTGGCCTCGTCGCTTGCGAGCACAGTAAGCCTGCGACGCAGCTCGAGCTCGACGTTTGATGGTTTTTGAGGCTCTCGACTGCCGCCGGTGACGCTGGAGAAGAACGTATCGAGGAAGCCCATCGCTAGGCCAGCTTGTCTGCGTCGGCCGGGAAGGTAATGCCGGCCTGCTGGCGCACGGCATCCATGATGCGCAGCGAGACGAGCGTGACATCGCGGTAGTGGCCAAGCTCGTGGCGTCCCGCCGGGGTCTCCCAAATCTCTTCCTTAACGTTATCGATGCCGCCGATGGCGGTGATAAAGTCTGCGAGTTCGTATTCCATCGTGTTGCTCGATTTGGGCAGGTCGAGCACGCGGCCGTTGTCGCCTTGCTCGCGCGGCGCCTCGGTTGCCGATCCGCGTACGACGTCGCCGCGATAGTCGATGCGGACGTTGCGGGGCGTGGACAGATGGTCGATCTGGATAGTGCCACGCTCGCCTTCGATCTGCGAGGGCAGCAGGTCATTCGTAATTTTGGAGTGCGCGAGCTCGACGGAGATGCTGCCTCCGCCATAGCTGGCGAGGATGGAACCGCAGCCGTCGATGGGGCCGTGCGTGAGCTGTCGCGTGGTGGGGTCGAGTAGAGTAGTCATGCTCGTAAGGCCGGAGGGCATGCCGAAAATCTCGACCATGGGCTCGACGGCGTAGACGCCAATGTCCATGAGGGAACCCGATGCCATATTGCAGTCGAAGATATTGGTGGCGCGTCCCGCGAGAATCTCGTTGTAGCGCGAGGAATATTTGCCAAAGCGCAATGAGGCGCGGCGGATGGGGGCGATCTCGCCCAGGGCGTCCTCGATGGCGTGGAAGGCGGGGTCGTGGAGGGGACGCATGGCCTCGAGGGCCACGACACCTGCTGCCTCGGCAGCGCGGAAGACTTCCAGCGCCTGCGCTTCGGTGGCGCAGAAGGGCTTCTCGACGATGACGTGCTTGCCACCGGCGATGCAGGCAAGGGCCTGCTCGTAGTGAAGTGCGTTAGGGCTGCCGATATAGACGGCGTCGACGTCGGCGGCTGCCGCAAGCTCATCGAGTGAGGTAAAGTTCCGCTCGCCACCGCGCTCGGCGGTAAAGGCAGCACCGCGATTGGCATCGCGTGAAAGCGTGCCCACAAACGCGGCTTGGTCGTTGGCGTTGACGACTTGGATAAAGTCGTCGGTAATCATAGATGTGCCGATGGTCGCTATACGCAGCATGTATCCCCCTCGTGCCGTTCGGTTTACAGGATGAGTGTAGCGCGAGGGGGCAGGAAATAGCGTGCGAAAACGCCGTTACAGGTCGCTCTCGTTAAAGCCGGTATCGATATCGAGGTTGCTGCCGTCGGCCGCCGTGGTGGCGAGCTCATCGCAGCGCTCGTTGAGCTCGTGGCCGGCGTGACCCTTAACCCAGATGAACTCAACCTTGTGCTTGCTTTTGGCGGCGAGTAGGCGCTCCCACAGGTCGCGGTTCTTGACGGGTTGCTTGTTGGCGGTTTTCCATCCGCGCTTTTTCCAGCCGTCGATCCAGTGCTTGTTAAAGGCGTTGACGACATACTGCGAATCGGAATGGACTTCGACCTCGCAAGGGCGGTTGAGCGCCTCGAGCGCCACGATGACCGCCATGAGTTCCATGCGGTTGTTGGTGGTCTTGGCATAGCCGCGCGAAAGCTCGGAGGTGAAGGTCTTGCCGGCGGGGTTGGTGTATTTGAGCACGGCGCCGTAGCCGCCGCGTCCCGGATTTGATCGGGCCGAGCCGTCGGTGTAGATGATGACCTTCACGGGCTTCCTTTCGTTGAGTGCATTTCATGTGAGTGACCATTGTAGCGCCATGCCCGCCGGGGGCCAGCAATTTACGATTTCTACCCCGTCTTCGGACTGTTAGTTGGCATGGATGATGCGGTTGAGCTCGTCGAGGTATTGCTGCAAGAGGAGAGAGGGCTTGCGCTCGTCGTGCATGATGTAGCCAACGTGCATCGTTGGGGCGTCTGCTAGCGGGATCGATGCCATGCCCCATTGCATTTCATTGGAGAGGACGCCGGTCGACAGGGTGTAACCGTTCGACGTGATAAGTAAGTTAGTAAGTGTTCCGCGGTCCGAGATTCGTATGTTGCGGTCGCAAGGGATATAGCTAAAAGGTTCCTCGGCGTAATAGAAGGAGTTTGAGGTTCCCTGCTCAAAGCTGTAGCGCGTATAGGGCGTGAGGTCGGCAAGGGACAGCTGCGGGCGGCGTGCGAGCGGGTGGCGCTCGCTAACGAAGACGTGGACCGTCGCGTCGAATAGGGGATGGAAGCTTGCGCGGGCATCGGCGAAGGCCTTCTGCAGAACGCGGGCGTTAAAGTCATCCAGATACAGAATGCCGATATCGCTGCGAAACGCACGGACGTCATCGATGATCTGCGATGTGGTGGTCTCGCGCATGATGAACTCGAACTTGCTGTCGCGGCAGCGCTCGACTACGTTGACAAAGGCCTCGACCGAAAAGGCGTAGTGCTGGGCGGAAATGGCGAGGCGGGCTTGCGGGGTGCCACCGTCCTCGTAGCGTGCCTCGAGCATGTCGGCCTGCTCTACGACCTGGCGCGCATAGCCCAAAAGCTCGGTGCCGTCGTTGGTGAGCGTGACGCCGCGGCTGGAGCGCGTAAAGATCTCCAGATGGAGCTCCTGTTCCAGGCTTTTGACGGCGTTTGAGATGTTGGACTGAGCGGTATAGAGGCGCTGAGCTGCGGCGTTGATTGAGCCGGACTCTGCCACGGCGATCAGAAAACGAAGCTGCTGGAGGGTCATCGACGCAATCCTTCCGATTGTTATCTATAAAAACGATAACAGGTTAGCGCTTTTAAGTGATTGACCGAGGGAAACAATGCTCGTACTATTCAAAACACACAAAGGCGGTAGGTAATTAAGCCAACCACGGAACCGGGATGCGAAAGGAGGCCCGCATATGAATTGCTTACCAAGACGAATGCCGGGCTCCTGTTTGCGCCCGTCGGCGTGATCAGGAGACAGCGACTTACCTAAAAGGCGACTAACTAATAAATCTATTAATTCTCTA
>CABUDZ010000074.1 GCA_902490445.1 uncultured Collinsella sp. | reverse complement strand
CAGGCAACGTCAGCATCAACGGCGTTGATGTTATAAGGGCTCTTGTGACTAAAGAAATCCCACTCCCCTTCACCCTTGCCGTCGGCATTCCACCCTCCCTCACACTGATAGGCAGCGGTTGTCGACCCCCACAGAAACTTGTCTTGATGGATTGCGTCGGCGAGTGTTCGCATAGTAACTCCTAATGGTGTTAGTACTGCTGATTAATGCGCCTTGGCGCTACAGCCCTGTCTTTTCCGGATGAAGTTCCTTTTCGTACTCTTCATTGCGTTTAAGCATTTCCTTGCGATACCAGAGGAATGCAACTATGTAGAGCGAGATGGCAACAACGGATATACCAACGTACAGAGCGGACCCGGACGCGGCGTTACCAATAAAGAACGCAAGGAACTTTTCAACCGGGCCTTCCATGGTCGCCATGGTGATGAGGCCGGTAAAGCCTTGGGAGGCCCCAACGGCGGCTGCCGTGGTGGTAACAAAGCCGGATACAAGTGTTGCTGCAATTAAAAAAATCGGCTGTACAATCGCCCCGATAACACACATACGGATAATTTTGCCGCGAGTGACGACAAGGAGCGCAGGGGAGAGGCCGGTTACAATAATAGAGCTAAGAGGAAGGACGCCATTAAGGACCCTGCCAACTTCCTCAGGCATCCATGGAGCCGGGATTGAAGAAAGTAAAAGTGCTTCGAAAAGGAGGATGGGGGCTAGGATATTGGCGCAGGCCCAAACCTCAGAGCGCCCTGCGATGAAGGGCCAATCGAGACCGACGTTAAGGGAGCGTCCCTTTAACCATTTGCTGTTATTTGCGAAGTCTGCAATACCCTGGGAAAGAGGTTCGACCGACTGGATGAACCATGAGCCGATTATGCTGAACAGTTCGAGACAGGTGGCTGCCGTAAAAGCGAGCGTAAAGATCTGCGCAGGAGTTTGATGCGAAAGGATTCCTACAAATACGCCGAGATAGATTCCGATAGCGAAGCGAGAGCCCCAAAACCCAATCTTTGAGTTAAGTTTGTTGGAGTCAAAATCATATTTATCAAGCCATGGTAGGAAACGATCGAAGAACTTATTGAACATCATGAAGATAGGATTCATCATGTAGTTCATATGCGTAGTCGTCATGGGGTTGGATTCCGGTGCCCCGAGCAGATCATTGAACGTAGGCTTCATAAGGTCAGAGTTTATGATCTTGAAAACACCAACGAGAACGACCAGGAGAGTTGCGACGAAGAGATTTGCGCCGAAATAAATACATGCAAGTCCGACAAAAGCAAGATGCCAAACATCGAAGATATCAACATCGATTGTGTTGGTCTTGTTCAACACAATCATAACGATATTGACGATTACGAGTACCAACAGGAAATAGAGGGTGTACGGAGATCCCCAGGTGATTGTTGCGAGCGGCGCCCATCCAGCATCGGTAATGGTGAGCTGAAAGCCTGTTGATTCAACAAACTGGGTGAGTGCACTCGAGAATGCTCCCGAGAGAACTGAGATAACGGCACTGATACCGGTAATGGCAATGCCAAGTTTAACGCCTCCCTCGAGAGCTTTGGAAAACTTGACACCGAGCAGAACTGAGACCAAAGTAATAAAGATGGTCATCATGGGTGCAGCGCCTAGGTCAACAATCTCGTCCCCGGTTCCATGATAAAGAAACTCCGGCGGTATGGCTTTTTTTACGCATCCATTTAGATGCTCCTTTCGCTTTTTTTGCCAGATAACCCCTACCGACTGATAATCGGATAGTTCGCAAGAAGCGATACGGGATATTCTCTTTTCTGGCTTACTGCTATTTCATTCCGTTGATCGTTATGATGCGCTCGATCTCGTCAAAAACGGGGTTGGCAAGTGCTGGCATACGATAAAGAATTGGGCCAGCGTCTACTACCGGAGTCGCCGAGACGAAACCGAAATCTGTTTTTGCAATCTCAGCAAAAATATCGTAGCTATCCATCATTTCTTTTGTGATGTTGTTAATAACCACCGCATCGCATGCAACGTCGTAACCGCGGCTACGCATCTCCTGTTCGATGGCGTCCTTAATCTGGTGAGAAGAATTGATTCCCGTTCCACAGGCGGTAAGAACCCTTATCATTTTGATTCCTTTCTAATGAGCTTTTACCGAACGCAGCTGCTTGCTTTAAACATCGATTGATGTCTATACCTATGTGAAGTAAGGGGCAAGTGTGTCGTAAATTGCCTCTTCAGATGCTTGATTGAACAGTTCATTTAATCCGTCGCTACCAAGCTTATTTGCAGTGTCCATAATTCGAGACAACATATTTGCTTGACAATCACCTAAATGGTTCAGAATCATAAAGGCAAACGATATGTTGAATTTCGCCTCAGGATTGACCATGTCGTGCCATTCGATGCGTTCAACGAAACGAATCGGGACTACACGAGTAACGTTTACATATTCAGGATTCGTATGCGGTACGGCAAAGGACGGAACACCAGGACCAATGGGAGACATATCGATGCCGGTAGGGTACTCTTTCTCGCGCACGATGAGAGCATCAAGAAACCCAGGTTTGACATATCCCATCATTTCTAGCTTACTGGATATGTCAACGAAAACGTCCCTCTGGCTAGTTGCCGTACTGACGAACACACAGCGCGGATCGAGAAGCAAATCACTCATCGGGACCTCCTAAATCACAGCGACCGTCATTGAGCTTTGCGGCCGGTTTGCTTGGGAACAGTATCGGCCATTGGCGGCATCACTCCTTCATGGACGATTAGCAGAAATGAGTTAAAAGTTATGCTTGTTAATAAAACCGCAGATGAGAGCGCTAAGTTCATGAACTATACCGTGGTTCATTTTTCGGACCATCCGCTTACGGTGAATATTAGACCGTTTACGGAAAAGAATAATACTTCGGAGAAGCATGGCTCGGTGCTCGCACACTTGTGCTCTTCTCAACATAGTCCGTGCCAGCCGACAGACATTAACATTGTTTTATCCCACTGAAGCGTCGATTCGACTATCAGTGTTGAGTGGAATCGGTGTTGACTGGATAAAGCAAAAGATAACTTGCGGAAAGCAGGTCAAAAAAATAAGGGACCGCATATTTCGCATAGGCGCCCAAAGTATCTCGATCTTGCATGGTCGAGCTGATGATAAATAAATCGTTATATCTATCGATATTGGCTGGATTGCTTCTGGCTGTAATGAGAACCTTCCTCCCCGGTTGGTTTTGAAGCCATGGCTCTATCGCCTCGGCAAACCCCCCCATAACGGAGACGCATACGGTAAGAGTGCTCCTCTTACCGTCCGAAACTAGATATCTGGTGTAGGCATCTTTCATCAACCTGATGCACTTGCCCCCGTAAAACATCTCCTGCTGAAATCGAAGCAGCGAGCTGGCGGTATTGCTTGGACAAGCGAATATCACATCATTGTGCTCGTGAATTAATCGAGAGAGAAAGACCAGCCTTGCTTTACTTACTGTATTATCAACGTCTTGCAGTATTTCTGCGATAGTATTCGTGAGGTCGCGGCGATACTCGTCAAATGTGACTGTGAAATCACGATATTGCAGATCGCTTGGAAAAACATTGCAGTTAAAATTGCACTTGAGACTTTTCCAGCTCGAGTACCCAAGCCTATTACAGAATCTTCTGATTGCCGATCGAGAAACAAACGCTTCTTCTGTTAGCTCGTGAACACTTATCGAGTCAATACGCCGAACGTTAGTAAGCATGTACTGCGCTATTGCCTTATCGTTATCGTCTGACTGCGAGCTAATAATGGTCATGAGGGAATTCATGATGCCGAAGTTGTTCAAATCCATACAAGGTCCTTGGGGCGCCCTATAACGACCCCATTATAGAGAGTAGGCCATTCATAGGGCTAACAAACCTATTACGTTGCCAACAACATTTCATCCCAAAACGTATGCCGCCAGGCACTTGTAAATCAACCCGGCAAGACCATGAACATCGAGTGCCAAAACCCAGTGCCAAAACTTCCCGCCGATTCCCATGAGAAATCAAAATACGAGGCAGGAGGCTAAATATGACCAGATACGGATACGCACGGGTCAGTACAAAAGAACAGAAGCTCGACCGTCAAATCGAGACTCTTGTGAACGCCGGCGTGCCATACGAACGCATCCACAAGGAAAAGGTTACGGGCGCTCAAGACGGCGATATAACCCAGCAGAAACGCCTTTTCAAGAAGATGAAAGTTGGTGATGAGGTAGTCATCGAGTCCCGGGAGAGCTTGACAAGATCGACCAGACAGCTACTCAACTACGAATGACCGAAAACAGGAACTATTCCACCGCAAGTTCGCGAAAGACGCGGGTGCCCTATAGTCCGTATTTCATGACGACGCGGTTGATGCGGCGACACCAGGGCTTGTACAGGGCGGCCAAGAACACGCAGGTCGCGAGGCCATGCGTGATGTCGAACGGCACCGCCGTAGCAAGACGCGCTATGGCGCCCGCCCACGTGAGCGGTTGAACAAAACCAATGATGTCATACGCGTTGATCACAACGCCGTAGAGCAAGCCCGAGGCAAAGCCGTACGCCATCAGCGCCGGCATGCGCACGGTTCCATCCGCACGGTCGAACGCGCCCGCATGCGCCAGCGCGCCGCCAACATAGCCAACCAGACCCCAGGCATACATCTGCCACGGCGTCCACATGCCCTGTCCAAAAAAGAAATTGCTGGTCAGCGCCGCCAGCGCGCCAACCATAAAACCATTGCGGCGACCAAGCGTCGCCCCCGCGATAATGGCGATGGCGCTCACCGGTTTAAAGTCGGGAATGGGGCCAAACAAGATGCGCCCCGCCGCGGCCAACGCCGCCAACACCAGCGTGGGCATAATCTGGCGCAGGCCCGGGCGCGACACCTCGTAACCCGCAAAGAACAGCGCAAGCACCAGCGCCACCACGACAAGCATGGCCAACGCTGCCTGCTCAACGCCCGCCAGCAACGCCGCAGCCATCACGGCTGGCACCGCCAGCAGCAGCGGGATCTCCAGTTTTGCAAGCAAGCGCGAGAAACGACAGTCCGTCATCCCATCACGCCCTATAGAACACGTTGTCGGCAAAGAAGTCGGCCGGGGGCTCCATGCAGGCAATCTCGCCGTCAAACATCATGGCGACGTCGTCGGACACCTGCTCGGCAAAGTCTAAGTCGTGCGTGGCAATGACGACGGTGCCACCGGCCTTCGCATGGTCACGCAGGGCGCGGGCGATAATGCAGCGACTTGCCAGATCAAGGCCCTTGGTGGGCTCATCAAGCAGCAGCAGCTCCGGACCAATCAACAGCAGCTTTGCCAACGCAAGTAGCTGGCGCTGACCGCCCGAAAGATCGTACGGGTGACGCGCCTCCAGGCCCACCAGGCCCAGGCACGCCGCCTGCTCATGTGCTGCGGCCTCGTCGTATCCGCAGGTCGAAGCCCATTCCATCAGCTCGTCGCGCACCGTTTCGGCGACCAGCAATGCCTTGGGATTCTGTGGCAGCAGCGCCGCCGAAGCCGTCCCACGCACCATGCGGCCACGCTGCAGTTTAGCCGTCTTGGCCAGCACCGAGAGCATCGTCGACTTGCCGCAGCCGTTTCCGCCCACGACCGCATGCACCGCGCCGGCTGAAAACGTCACATCGAGCCCACGCAGCACCCAACCGGACGCACGGTCGTAGCGAAACCAGCCCTCGCGGATAGCTGCCGCCGCACTCGTCGCCGCCCCCTGCGCGGGCTGGCAAGAGTCCAAAGCCAAAAGCCCCTCGCGACTACCCAAACTCGCCAGGTCAACCACATCTCTCACGCGACCGCCCTCAATCCGGTACGCACATGTCGCATACTCGAGCATCGGCCGCGGTTGATGCGTAGCCACTACAACCGTGCAGCCCAGCTCACGGTTCACGCGAAACAGCGCGTGCAGAAAATTCTTCTCGGCAACGGGATCGAGCTGAGACGTGGGCTCGTCGAGTAGCAGCACACGCGGACGCAGCGCCAGGACGGCGGCAAGCGACAGCAGCTGTTTGCGGCCACCCGAAAGCGTATCGGTATCGCGATGAAGCCAGTCCTCCAGACCAAAGAAATAGCTGGTCTCGGCAACACGGCGGCGCATCTCGTCGCGCGACATGCCTAAGTTTTCCAGGCCAAACGCCATCTCGTGCCACACGGTCTCGCACACAATCTGGTTCTCGGGATCCTGAAACACGTAGCCCACGCGCTCCGCAGACGCGCGCACGTCCATGTCGGCAACGTTCTCGCCCAGCACGCGCGCATCGCCAGTGCACTCGCCCGCCGGAGCGATCTCGGGCTTGAGCAACGACAGCAGCGTCGACTTGCCCGATCCGGTACCGCCAACAAGCAGCGCAAACGCACCTTGGGGAACAGACCAGTCGAGCCCCTCGAGCACCGCAGCATCAGCCCCGGGGTAGGTAAAGCTCAGGCTCCGCACCTCAATCGCCGGCATATCCGGGTCGCACGCCGCGCCCGACACCGGGCCACTATCCAACCGAGCCATCAGCCGAACCTCTTCTCGTCAATCGCATGCAGCACGCAGGGCAGCACCATCCAGGCAGCGTACACGACATAGCCCAGCCACGGCGCGGGCACCGAAAGCTGCGGGTAAAACGAATACTGCGTTGTCGCGGTCCATGCCACCGCCACCGCGGCGGTATCAAACACTGCAAGTCCAACCAGCGCGGCAACATCGCCGCGCCTCAGCCGATACCGCGCATACGTCGTACGGCGCGACGCAGCACCCCACCCGCGCGAGCGCATGGCGTCCGCGCGCTCAAGCGAATCTTCCATGCCCCAGCCCATCAAAACGGTCGACGCCCGCAGGCGCGATCGCACGGGATCGGTGGGCGCACGCCCCGGTACATCGATCGCGTCCTGCACCGCCAGCACCGTGCGGCCGCGGCGCAAAAACTGTGGGATAAGTCGCATGCACATCGAAATCATGAGCGCGATCACCGGCGCGGCGTTGCCCAAAAGCGCAAGCACCTTGTCGTAGCCAAGCATCGACGCCGCGGCCTCAAACCACAGCACGCTCGCCACAAACAGCCCACCCATGCACAGGCCGTACATCATGCTCTCCAAATACACCGCGCGCATGCCAATATGGAAAAGCTCGGTCGAGCCCGATGCGCTAAACAGCGGGTTGACCAGTGCAATGATCAAAATCACCGGCAGCTGCCAGCGAAGTGCGCCTAGCGTGCGTGCAGCACCGCGCGTCGCAAATCCATACGCCAACCCGCCTGCGAGCGACAGTGCAATCAGCACCGGCTGCATCGAGAACATGGTGAGCCCCAGCGTCAGCACTATATAGAGTGCCGGCACAGCCGGATGCGACATCGAGAATGCCCCCACGGGCTCGGCGCCCAATTTCCCTCGCATGATATCCACGGGCACCCCATCCCTCGCTCAAACGCCAACGCCGCGGCGCCGCCGCCATACACAACCAGCGCAAATACCACGCCGGCGGCAGCGGCATCGGCCGTCGCGCATCAATCGTTACGCGCTCATCATATGCCTGCGGTATCATATTGCGCCGTGTATCGTTTCCAAACACACGTCTCTATAACGTAACAGGAGATCACATGGACGCAACCGCAATTATCCTCGCCGCCGGTGAGGGCACCCGCATGAAGTCGAACCACTGCAAGGTTTCGCACAAGATCCTGGGAAAGCCCATGGTACAGTGGATCGTCGACGCCACCATCAAGGCCGGCTGCAGCCGCGTCGTGGTCGTCATCGGCAGCCACGCCGACGAGATGCGCGCCCTCATCGATGGCGCCTACGCCAACAGCGCCACCAAGGTCGAGTGCGTCGAGCAGACCGAGCGCCTGGGCACCGGCCACGCCGTAAAGGTCGCGCTCGAGGCCTGCGGCATCACGCAAGGCCCCGTCGTCGTGCTCAACGGCGACCTGCCGCTCATCACCGCCGACACCGTCGCCAAGTTCGCGCAGACCGTCGCCACCGGCGAGCTCGCCTGCACCGTCATGACCATGACCCCGCCCGATCCTTTTGGCTACGGCCGCATCAAGCTGGGCGCCGATGGTCAGATCGAGCGCATCATCGAGCAGAAGGACTGCACGCCCGAGCAGGCCGCCACGCTGCTGGAGTGCAACGCCGGCTGCTACGCCTTCGACGGCGCGCAGCTTGCCGCCCACATCAACGAGATCGGCAACGACAACGCGCAGTCCGAGTACTATCTGCCCGACATGCTCGAAATCCTCAAGGGTCACGGCCAGTCGGTCTCCATCTTCCACTGCGACGACTACCGCGACGGCCTGGGCGTCAACAGCCGCATCCAGCTCGCGCAGCTCACCGCCATCGCGCGCGACCGCATCAACGAGCACTGGATGGCCGAGGGCGTCACGTTCATCGACCCCACGCAGGCTTGGATCGGCCCCGACGCTACCATCGGCCGAGACACCATCGTGTGGCCGCAGACGCATCTGATCGGTCACGTCACCGTAGGCGAAGAGTGCCAGCTCGGCCCCAACAGTCGCCTCACCGACACCACCGTCGGCAGCGGCTGCATCATCGATGAGACCATCGCCATTGAGGCCGTCATCGAGAACAGCGTCGACTGCGGCCCGCGCGCCTACCTGCGCCCGGGCACCCACATGCTCGACGGCTCCAAGGCCGGCACGCACGTGGAGATCAAGAAGTCCACGATCGGCGAGGGCTCCAAGGTGCCCCACCTGTCCTACATCGGCGACACAACCATGGGCTCCGGCGTCAACGTAGGCGCGGGCTCCATCACCTGCAACTACGACGGCGTCCACAAGCACAAGACCGTCATCGGCAAGGATGCCTTCATCGGTTCCGACACCATGATGGTCGCGCCCGCCCAGATTGGCGACGGTGCACTCGTGGCCGCCGGCTCCGTCATCACCGAGCCGGTCCCGGCCGACGCACTCGGTCTGGGCCGCGCCCGTCAGGTAAATATTGAGGGCTGGGCCGCCGATTATCGCCGCCGTCTGCACGAGGACGACGAGGTATAACGTTTTACCAAGCATCTAAGGAGCTGTTCCCATGGGGACGGCTCCTTTTTCTATTGTGACCTGCGCGACCGGATGAGTGGTCGGTTCGTGTCCGTTGACGGTAAAGACATTATCAAGACCTGATAAACCCCGCCGCGCGGTTACAATGCAACAAGGCATCTATATGGCATTCGATATAAAGGAGAAGGGTAATGCCGATTAATGATCCCGAGAAGTCGGAGAATATGCGCAAGTCCATCCGCGTGTATTCCGGTTCCTCCAACCGTCCCCTCGCTCAGAAGATCGCTGAGTACCTTGGGGTCGAGCTTTCGGGCCTTACGCTAAAGCAGTTCGCCAACGGTGAGATTTACGCCCGCTACGACGAGACCGTCCGCGGCGCCGACGTCTTCCTGATTCAGTCCGTGGCCGGCGGCAACGTCAATGACATGCTCATGGAGCTGCTCATCGCCACCGACGCTGCCAAGCGCGCATCCGCCCGCTCCATCACCGCCGTTATCACCCACTACGGCTATGCCCGCCAGGACCGCAAGGCCGGCCCGCGCGAGCCCATCACTGCCCGCCTCGTCGCCAACCTGCTCGAGCGCGCCGGTGTCAACCGCATCATCACCCTCGACCTGCACCAGGGTCAGATCCAGGGCTTCTTCGATATCCCGGTTAACCACCTGTCCGCACTGCCGCTGTTTGGCCAGTACTACAACAACATGCACTTCGACACCGACAACCTGGTTGTCGTCTCCCCCGACGTGGGTCGCGCCAAGGCCGCCAAGAAGCTGTCCGACATGCTCGGCTGCAGCCTCGCTATCGCCCACAAGGGTCGTCCGCGCCACAACGCCGCCGAGGTCATGGGCATCATCGGTGATATCGAGGGCAAGACCTGCGTCATCAACGACGACATGATCGACACCGCGGGCACCCTGTGCGCCAACGTCAAGGAGCTCAAGGCTATGGGCGCTGGCGACATCTACGTCTGCGCCACCCACGGCATCTTCTCCGGTCCGGCCATCGAGCGTCTGAACGATGCCCCCATCGTCGAGTGCGTCGTCACCGACGCCATCCCCGTCGAGGTCGGCGGCAAGATCAAGACTATCTCGGTCGCCGAGGAGTTCGCTCAGGCCATCTCCGCCGTTTACCACGAGGAGCCCGTCTCCACGCTCGTCGGCGGCGACTTCGCGCTGTAATCGCATCGTCCTTGCAACCCGGCGCTTCGCCGTCGGAACAGAAGAAACCCCCGCGCTCCCCCTTGCTGAACTGCCTCCCATTTCTTGGACACAAGAAATGGGAGGCTTTTTTATGGCTGGA
>CABUDZ010000073.1 GCA_902490445.1 uncultured Collinsella sp. | reverse complement strand
CGTGTTTGAGTTGCTCCACACTGCTTGCCTTATGAAAGTCGTAGCCTGCGCGCACGTTGCACACCAGGTTGGCCACATCGAGCAAAGGAAAACTGGGCAGCCCAAATACATCCTTGAGCTGCAGAGAAAACTCGTCCCAAACACTCGTATAACCACAGTCCTCGATAATGCATTTCACGTTTGCGGGCAGAGATTCCCCCGCGACGTCCATGGCGGTTGCCGCACCCATCGACTCGCCAAAGACCAGGATGCGCGCCTCGGGGTCAGCCTGAACGATCCGCCCAATCCATGCAACGACATCGAGCCGCTCGGGCCAGCCCATGCCGATATAGTCGCCGCCGGAGCGCTCGTGGGCACGGGCGGCAGGCGCGAGCACGTTCATGCCGCGGTCATGGAATCGTTTGGCGTATCGGGCCATACCGATGGGCTCATCGGTGTATCCGTGTAGGCAGATAGCGTAATTGTGCGTGCTCTCTGGGGCGGCAAAATACCAAGCGGCAAGTTCGGTTCCGTCATCTGCGGTGAGGCTGCTGCTCTCGCGGTTCTCTTTAAACCATGCCCGCGCCTCGGTTCCCTCGGCATCCGGCTGCTCACTTTCTTTGTCGTCCTTGCCGTCCTGCATCATCTTCATGGTGTATGGCGCGCGGGGATTCAGCGCGAAGTCAAACAGAAAGTTGCCGGCAAATCCGAGCAGTGCAATGACAACCACCAGTGCAACGATGCCGGCTATCTTGAGCTTTCGATGGGAATGTGCGTTTTGAGCCATGCGGTATTCTCCTATAACATGTTAATACATCAACATTTAAAACAAGCGCATTATGGATGTTCGCCGTTGACGCGTCAACAGGCAAAGAATGGGTAAACAAAGGGTCACGTATGGTGCAAATTTCGCATGTACCCAGACGCTTTGATATAGTGTTGAGAACTCTTTACATTGGAGGATGTAACCGGCATGTCCGATTCGAGCGACAGTTCTAAGCCGCGACCCAAGACCGCGGCCGTTCCACACTACACGGTGGGCGAGGAGATCATGAACTCCGTCACCCATGGTGTCGGCTGCCTGCTGGGTATCGCGGGCCTGGTGCTCCTGATCGTATTCGCTGCCCTGCGCGGCGGAGGCCCGGCCCACATGGCCGCGGCGATTGTCTACGGCGTCAGCATCATCCTCGAATACTTGGCCTCCACGCTCTACCACGCGATTCAGGCCGCGCGCGCCAAGCGTGTGTTTCGCATCATCGACCACAGCTGCATCTACCTGCTCATAGCCGGCAGCTATACGCCGTTCTGCCTCATCACGCTCGCAAACGACGGTGGTCCCGTGCTGTTCTTTGCTGTGTGGGCCATCGCCATCATCGGCATCGCGCTGGAGTGCTTTATGCGCGAGCGCCAGCCGCACTGGGTAAGCGGCCTGGTCTATCTGCTGATGGGCTGGCTCGTCGTCTTTAAGCTGCCCGAGCTCGTGTCGCTGCTCAACCCCGTGGCACTTGCCCTGCTCGCCGTTGGCGGCGTGTGCTATACCGTGGGCGTGCCGTTCTATATCGCCAAAAACGTGCGCTATCTGCACAGTGTTTTCCACTTGTGGGTGCTCGCCGGCAGCATCTTCCAGTTCATGGCGGTGATTCTCTTCGTAATCTAGCGACCGCGCCCACGGCCCCGCTCGCACGGGCGACCGGCGCAATTGCCCTATCCGTCACCTACGCTTACTGCCCAACGTCCCGAATCTTGGAGGTTCGAGAAACTCCCGATGGACATAACCATCTCCCTTATCACCACCCTCGTTTTGACCCTCATCAACGGCTACTTCTCCATGTCCGAGATGGCTCTCACCACGGCTAAGCGCGCCGTGTTGGAACACGATGCCGAGGAGGGCGATAAGCGCGCCGAGCGCGCCGTCCAGCTTGCCGCCGATTCCGACCAGCTGCTCGCCACCATTCAGGTCGCCATCACGCTCGTGGGCTTCGCCTCGTCCGCCGTCGCCTCGACGAGCCTGTCCGACCCGCTCGCCACATGGCTCATGAGCTTTGGCATCGCGCCGCTTTCCGCCATCGCGCGCGGCCTGGCGCCGGTCATCATCACCGTCGCGGTCGCCTTTGTGTCCATCGTGATCGGCGAGCTTGTGCCCAAGCGCATCGGCCTCGCAAACGCCGAGGGCGTATCCAAGCAGGTCGTGGGACCGCTTTCCGTGTTCCAAAAGATCGCCCGCCCGCTCGTGTGGCTGACCGGTGCCTGCTCCGACGGCCTGGCCCGCATCCTGCGCATCAAGAGCGCCGACGACCGTCAGAACGTCTCGGAAGAAGAGATCAAGTACATGGTCTCGGAGCAGGACGACCTGCTCGACGAGGAAAAGCGCATGATCCACGAGATCTTCGACCTGGGCGACACCGTGGCTCGCGAGGTCATGGTGCCGCGCGTGGACACCACCATGTGCGAGGACGACGAGACAGTCGCCGACGTGCTGTCCACCATGCGCCAGACCGGCTTCAGTCGCATCCCCGTCTATCACGAGGACCCCGACAATGTCGCGGGCATCGCGCACATCAAGGACCTGATCCAGCCCGCGCTCGACGGCAAGGGCGACCAGCCCATTGCCGACTTTTTGCGCGACGCCACCTTTGTGCCCGATACCAAGGACATCCTGCCGCTGCTGTCCGAGATGCAGACCTCGCACGACCAGATCGTGGTCGTCGTGGACGAGTACGGCGGCACGGCCGGCATCATCACCATCGAGGACATCGTCGAGGAGATCGTCGGCGAGATCGAGGACGAGTTCGACCCCGACAACAAGTACCTCACGCGCCTCTCGCGCCGCGAGTGGCTCGTCGATGGGCGTTTTTCGTGCGATGACGCGATTGAGCTTGGTTGGCCGCTCGAGGAAAGCGATGATTATGAGACCATCGCCGGCTGGATTTTGGAGCTTTGCGACTCGGTGCCCGACATCGGAGAGGTGTTTGAGGTCGCAGGGTACAAGTTCAAGGTACAGTCGATGCGTGGCCAGCGTATCTCGCTCATTCGCGTGATCGCTCCGGCCGAAACCGATAAGAAGGATTCTGAGTCCCCGGCAGAGAAGCCGGCGGCGTCGGGTGCGGGCTCTGTGGATCCGCACGATGGCGACGAGTAGGGCAAGGACGAGTAGGGGAGAGTTATGGCAGGCCTGTTCAACATCCTTAAGGTCACCGTCAGCGAGGACAAGATCTGCGCGCATGTGCTGGTGAACCCCGGCATGCCGCTCATGACCTCGGAGGACATCGAGGCCACGGCGCGCGTGTACTACCTGGTGCCCGCGATTGCCAAGCATCTGTGCCTGGGCGATTCCGGTCGCGAGTTCCAGGACTGCATGGGCCAGACCGAGCTTTGCCACCTGCTGGAGCACGTGACGGTCGAGCTCATGAACGAGACCGGTCTTGCCGGCAGCATCTCGTGCGGTCGCACGCGCGTGAGCGAGCATGACGAGCGTGTCTTTGAGGTCGAGCTTTCGTGTCCCGATGACGCGCTGGCCATTGGCGCGCTGTCGTCGGCGACCTTTATGATGGACTGGGCGTACCTGCACGCCGATCAGCCGGCCCCCGACGTGGAAGGCACGGTCGCGGGTCTGCGCAACCTGGTGCTGGGCATGCGTGCCGAGGCCGAGGGCAAAGATCCGCACGAGGCCGTCGCCGTCGCGAACGGCGAGGACGTGGCCGAGGATGCGTCCGAGGACGACGCTCCTGCCGACGCCGGCGCTGAGCCCGTTGCCGAGGCGCCTGCTGAGCCCGAGTCTGCGGAGCCCCAAGGCGTCCCGAGCTTTGACGACGAGCCGCAGATGCCAATCGATACCGAGGGCGCGGTCGTCGAGAACCACGAGGCCTCCGCGGCCGTCTTTGGCGGTGCGGCAACGGCTCCGTCCGGCTCGGCGCACGAGGGCAGCCTGCCGCTCGTCGATGGCGCCGGCGAAGACCCGGCCGCCACGGTGGCCATGCCGGTTGCGCCTCAGGAGTAGGCTCACTCGCTTATCACCATCATGTACCTGCGCCTTTACCGTACGCAGATGAGCGTGACGGCAAGTGTTGCGCTGCGGGTATAATGGACAGCATTCAAACGGTGGGCATCGAGGTGCCCGCAGGAGAGGAATGATCATGGGAAAGACTTTCAGCTTTGTCTCCGGTGCGCTCTTTGGTGCTGCCGCCGGCGCTATCATCGGCGTTGCTCTGGCCCCGCGCTCGGGTGCTGAGACCCGCGCCATGGCCGCCGATATCGCCAACGATGCCTGGGACAACATGCGTGACACCTACGAGCACAGTGCCGAGGAGGCTCGTGCCGCGGTCAACGACTTTGGTCCGATGGTCGACGCCAAGACCGATGACCTGCGCGCCAAGGTCGACCTGGCCCGCGAGCGCATGGACCAGCTTCGCGAGCAGCTCAACGACGCCATCTCGGGCGGCAACGTGACGCCCGCTGCTGACGTCGTGGTCGAGAACGTCGCTGAGGCCGACACCGAGGCCACGGAGCCCTCGACCGAGGCATAATGCGCGCAGGGGATTTTGTCGGCGTCAAGGTTTATCGCAAACCTGCCGAAGACAAGCGCACCAAAAAGGACGGCACGCCGCGCAGCCCTAAAAAGCTCGGCAAGATTCACTTTCCCGTCTTTACCCCGGGCGGCACGCGCGTGGTGGGCTTTATGGTCCGCCAGTCCGATATCGCGGGTATGATCGAGCGTCCCGACCGCTTTGTGGCGCTCGATGCCATCGGCGTCTATGAGGGTGCTGTCGCGGTCGACGACGTCAAGGGCACCTACGATGCCGCCGCGGCCAAGCGCCTCGATATCAACCTGGACGATTGCATCATCTGGGTCGGCATGGACGTGCGCACGGAATCGGGCGATGTCGTGGGCTACTGCTCGGACGTTGAGTTCAAGCCGCGCTCGGGTATTGTGCAGATGTTCTACGTGACCGCCGGTGCCGCTTCGAGCGTGTTGGTGGGCGACACGCAGGTGCCGCCGACGATGCTGCGCGGCTACGAGAACGGCGCGATGATTGTCTCGGACGAGGTCAAGGCGCTCGGGTATTCGGGCGGCGCGGCCGCCAAGGCTGCCGAGGCCAGTGTCGTGGTAGGCGATAAGGTCAAGAAGGGCGCCAAGGTGCTCGATGACAAGGGATCGGTCGCCGTGGACAAGGGCAGTCGTGCACTGGGCAAGCAGCTCGGCAAGACGCGCGGTATGTTCAAGGCCTTTAAGGACGAATATCAAAAGGCGAGCGGGGGCTCGTCAAAAGCTAGCAAATAGAGACGTACCAAATGATGGGAGGCGAGCCGGAGACATGTTGCTCCGGCTCGCTGTGTTTATGGGGGAGGGCACATGCGCCAAAACGAATCTAACTTAAACGGGCGTTCGGGTGCGCGTCCGACGGCGCACCGCGACCTGGGGCAGCTGCCCAGTGGTCAGCGTCGACGTCGCCGTAAGCCCGGCGCGATGTACCTCAACCATAGCCGTGGGTTTAGCGATCGCAGCGCGCGTATCGGCAACGGGCGCTCGCCGCGTCGTCCGTCTCGCCTGCCCTATGCGCTCATCGCCGTGGGTTGCGCGCTCGTGCTGTTTATCGCTGCCGTCGTGGGCTACGTCAACCGCAGCGTGGACGTGGAACTCAACGGGCAAAAGACCGCGGTGCGCGTGGGTTCTACGTTGCAGAATCTTATCGACGATCAAAGCCTGACCGAAACGTACGACGCCGGCGATCTGCTGGCCGTCGACGACAGCGTGCTCAAGCGCCATGGCGGCGAAAAGCTGTCGGTGAAGGTCGACGGCAAGCGCGTGAAGCAAGGCAAATGGGATAGTCGTGAGCTCACGGGCGGCGAGAAGGTGACGGTCAAGGATGGCCGTAACACCTACGAAAAGCACGAGGTCCAGGCAACGGTTATCGAGCCCAAGCTCAAGGTCGAGGGCACGGGTGCCATTGAGTATGTCAAAACCTGGGGTGTTCAGGGCCGCTCCGAGGTATGGGTCGGCGAGCAGTCGGGCAAGACGCAGGACCGCGGCGAGGTCGTGCCCGCCACCGACTGCGTAGTCGAGTGCGCAAGCGTAGCGCCCAAGGGCAACGAAAAGTACGTGGCCCTGACATTTGACGAGGGTCCGAGCGGCGCGACCAAGCAGATCTTGCAGGTGCTCAAGGAAAAGGGCGTCACGGCGACGTTCTTCCTTTCGGGCGATGCCGCAGAAGCCTCGCCCGCTACTGCCAAAGCGATTGTCGATGCCGGGTGCGAGATCGGCTCCAACAGCTACAGCGATGATTCGCTCAAGGGCGAGGATCGCGAGACGGTGCGCAAGCAGATCACGAAGGGCACCGAGGCGATTAAGTCGGCGACCGGTGTCGAGACGATGTTGCTGCGTGCCCCCTACGCCGCGTTTGATGAGCAAAACTGGATCGATTCGATGGGCCTGGTGTCCGCCGTGGTTTCGTGGAATATCGATTCGGGCGACTGGCTGCTCAACGGCGCTGACGAGCAAGTATCGACCGTGCTCGATTCGGTGACGCCAGGCAATATCGTGCTGCTCACCGATAGCGATGAGTGCACCGAGCAGACGCTCGAGGCACTGCCGCAGATTATCGATGGCCTTGTCGCCGACGGCTACAAGATCGTGACGCTCAGCGACCTGGTCAAGACGGACACGGCATTGAGCAAAAAGCTTACCTCGCTCACCAAGGTTTCCATGCCCAAAAACGCCGTGTTCCCCCAACTCCTCGAGGACGACGACACCACGGACTAATCATGTAAGAACGTCCCCAATGACTATGTCACGGATACGTCAGTGTTTGGTATGCCTGCAATGTGCAGCGCATAAATTCGGTGCCGCAGCGCGATGCTGATGCTATAGTTACTGCGGTTAATGAGGGTCAAGAGAAAGGTTACAGGTGAAATCCAAACCTCGACCATACAGTCGATGACCCCATGCAGGTGCTTTCTGCGCGTGCACGGGGTGTGAGCGCCGAGCGGCGTGCCGCCCGCGCATGCGTATACATGTCTAAAAGTCCACGGATTGCGTGCCGGCATGGCCACGCGGTCCGCAGGAATAATGATGGGGAGCACCATTGAATTATCTGAGTGAGATGCTCAAATTGCCGGTCTTGGACGTCGATGGCGAAAAGCTCGGCGTTGTGAACGATTTTGGCATTGCAACCGGCGAAGTTTTTCCGCACGTGACGTCGCTCGCGTTCCGTGGTCCCGGCAAGACGCCGTTTATGATCAGCTGGCGCAAATGGGTCGACCGTATCGACGAGACGGGTGTACACCTTAAGACGTCGGCCACCGAAATCCGTTTTTCGTACCTGCAGCCGACCGAGCTGTTGCTGGCGCGCGATGTTCTCAACAAGCAGATTGTCGACACACAGGGCATGAAGGTCGTGCGCGTCAACGACATCAAGTTCTCCATGTCGGGCGAAAATCAGCTGCGCCTGCTGGGTGCCGAGGTCGGTGCCCGCGGTCTGCTGCGTGCAATCAGCCCCGCGCTCGAGCACGTCGTCGAGGGCTTTATGAAGCACCTGGGCAAGCCGCTCAGCGAGGACATTATCGCCTGGTCTTATATGGACCTGCTCGATCGCTCGACTAAAAACATCCAGCTCTCGGTGTCGCACAAGACGCTTGGCGAGCTGCATCCTGCCGACATCGCTGACATCATCGAGCAGCTCGATCCGCGCCTGCGCGCGCAGGTGTTCGCCCAGCTCGATACGGCACAGGCCGCCGAGGCCATCTCGGAGTTCGATGACGACGAACTCATGACCGAGATGCTCGAGGGCCTGTCCGATACCGACGCATCGTCGATGCTGGCCATGATGGACCCGGACGACGCTGCCGACCTGATCGACGAGCTCGATTATGAGAAGGCCGAGAAGCTCCTGCGCCTGATGGGCGTCAAGGAGGAGAAGGCGATTCGTAATCTGCTGGGCTACGAGGACAACACCGCCGGCCGCATCATGACCTCGGAGTTTGTCTCGCTGCCCGCCACAGCGACGGTCGGCGATGCCGTCGAGGCGATTCGCAAACTCGACGAGGACTTTGAGAGTGTCTATTACGTCTATACCGAGGATCCGAGCGGTATGCTGACGGGCGTGCTTTCGCTGCGCACGCTGATCGTGGCCGACCGCGACGCCACGCTGGGCCAGCTCGCCTATCGCGATCTGGTCTACGTGTCGCCCGACGAGGACCAGGAAGACGTGACGGACGAGATGACCAAGTACGACCTGGTTGCCATCCCCGTCTGCGACGAGAACCGTCATATCCTGGGTATCGTGACCTTCGACGACGCCATGGACGTTATCGCCGAGGAGCATCAGGAGGACCTGCAGATCGCCGGTGTCGGCTCGGGCGATAGCGCGTCGGACGACTCGACGAACGTGCTCAGCTGGTTCGTGCATCGTCAGTACTGGGTTGTCGTGTGGGGCATCGCCTCGTGCATTATGGCGACGGTGCTGGGGACGGCGCTGGGCTCCGCGCATCTGGTGGTGTTCCCCATGTGCGCCATGCCGCTCGTGCTGCTGGCTGCCTCGCGCATGGTGTCGTTCGTCAAGAACTACTTCCTCGAGTACGACGGTCACGACGACGAGCCCAAACCGTACCTGGGATTCTTCTTCCAGAGCACGGGCATGGGTCTGATCCTTTCGCTTGTTACTTACCTGTGCGCGCAGCTGGTGCGCACCGCTGCGTTCCCCGATGCCTCTATGTTTGAGGAGCAGCTCTTTACCGGCTGCTTTAACATTGCCGCCATCATCTGCCTGGTGGGCAACATGAGCGCCGTGATTTACCTGATGGTGCTGTTCTGGCGCGACGAGCACGACCTTAACACGTCGGGTACCGCCATGAACGTTATCGCCGTCATGATCTCGTGTGTGGCGTACTGCATCGCCGCGGTGCTGCTCACCATGTCGGTCATGGGATAGGTGGTCGCGTGCAAAACACGAAGCAAAAGGCGAGCGCCAAGCAAAAGCTGACCATCGCCGCCATCTTTGGCGCTATGGGCCCCGGTCTGTTGGCGGCGCTTTCGGGTAATGACGCCGGCGGCATCGCCACGTATTCCAGCGCGGGCGCCAGCTATGGTTACAAGATGCTCTGGATGCTTCCCGTCATGACCGTGCTGCTCATCGTGACGCAGGAGACCGCGGCGCGCTGCGGATGCGTCACGGGTAAGGGCCTGGCGTCGCTCATTCGCGAGCGCTTTGGCGTGCGCAAGAGCGTGCTGGCCATGGCGGCGCTGTTGATCGCCAACACGGCCGTGACCATTTCGGAGTTTGCGGGTATCGCGAGCGGACTTGCCCTGTTTGGCGTGCCGGCGAGCATTTCGGTGCCGCTCGTGGCGCTGCTGGTGTGGATGCTTACCATGTCGGGCAGTTTCCAGCGCATCGAGAAGATTTTGCTGCTGGTAAGCTGCGTGTTCGTGACCTACATCGTCGCCGCGTTTATGGCCGGCCCCAACTGGGGCGAGGTCGCGGTCGACTTGGTCGTCCCCAATATTCAAAACGACCCCAGCTACGTGTCGCTCGTGGTCGCAACGATCGGTACCACCATCGCACCGTGGATGATCTTCTTGGCTCAGAACAACGTGGTCGATAAGAATGCGGGCGAGGACGACATCGTGCTGCAGCGTATTGATACCGTGAGCGGCTCGATTGCTGCTGATATCATTGCGGGCTTCATTATCATCACGACCGGTACGGTGCTGTTCCCGGCGGGTATTCAGATTAGCGATGCCGCCGATGCCGCCCGCGCGCTGGAGCCCATCGCGGGCCAGTGGTCCACGGTGTTGTTTGCCTCGGGCCTGGTCGCAGCGAGCTTTTTGGCTGCCTGCGTGCTGCCGGGCGTTACGTCGAGTGCCATCTGCGAGGCATTTGGTTGGGAACGAGGCGCCGATCGCAGCTGGGACGAGGCCCCGGTCTATCGCGGCATCATTACGGCCATCATCGGCATTTCTGCCGTGTTGGTGCTCATGCCCGGCGTCGATTTGTTCCAGATTATGATGACCTCGCAGGTCATCAACGGCGTGCTGCTGCCCGTAGTTTTGGTATTCCAGGTGGTTATCGCGGCGGATCGCCACATTATGGGGGCCAACCGCAACGGTCGCGTGTGGAACGTGCTCACGTGGGCGACTATCGGCGTGATTACGGTGCTGACGGTCGTCATGTTTGTGCTGCAAGCGATGGGCTACAGCGCGTAGCGCCTCTTTTGGGTTTCGAGCGGGCCGCGGCCATGGGCTGCGGCCTCTTTTTTGCCCGCTACAGGGGGTCAGTTATATAACAAAAAAAAAAAAATGCCAAATATGAGTACTGTTGCTA
>CABUDZ010000072.1 GCA_902490445.1 uncultured Collinsella sp. | reverse complement strand
CCACCCCCGCCTACGACCCCAACCAGCCCCGTGTGCTGGCCGACAAGGCCGCCCCTTGTGCGAAGGTCCTCAGCGGAAAGTTTGACCCGTTTCGATGCACAAAAATGGGATGAATCTTCCCTGGCAACCGCCCAGAAAGATCCACCCCAAAGCAAGCGCTCGCTAGAACGTTCCGCCGCCGCCTCCGCCGACGCCGCCACCGCCGCCACCGGAAAAGCCGCCGCCGCTGCCGCCGCTCGAACTATCGGAACTCGAAGCCAGCTCGTGGATGGTCTCGTGGTACACATCGTTGAACGAATCGAGCGGGGACTCGTTGCCGTAGTGATGGTAATACCACCAGTAGCAGGGGTAGTTGTCGTAGAAATCGTCGCTGTTGCGCAGGTCCGCAGGCACGGCCTCGGCCAGCTGTCGCAGCACTTCTTTCGAAACGCCCAGGGCAACGCCCATCACCAGCAGTTTGTTCCACAAGATCAGGTCGCTGGGGACGGCCTCCTTCAGACGCGTAAAGTCCTCGAGCCAATGCTTGAGCGCCTTGCAGCGAGCCGCCACCTCGGCGCCCTCCGGCGTGTAGCGGCGGAAGGTGCAGCTCAGGACAAAGCCCACGATCGTGACGGGGATCGAGATCATAGCGGCACCGACGTTGGCGTCCGCAAAGTCGGTATAGATCAGAGAGCCCAGAATGCCAAAGACGATGATGATGCCGAGAACCAAGCCGGCAACCAGGGCGATGGTGCCGTCCGAGGCGATAAGCTCGCGCGTCTCCAGCTTGCCCTTAACCGTGCTTTGATAGTCCTCGAGCTTGTTGCCAACAGATTCAGTACGCTCGCTGGCATACTCCTCCAGCTCGCTAAACGTGCGTGAACGGACGCCGTCTTTATCGGGCTTAACGCCGGCGAAGAAGACCTTGAGCACATCGCGATCGATGCCGTCCTTCTTGGCAGCCTTCCAGGCCTCGTCGGTCACTGTGATGCGATACGTCTGCTCCTCTTTTTCGCGACGGAGCAGACCCTTCTTCTTGGTCTCGGTCGCTTCTTCCAGCTTGATCACGCGGTCGTCGGTGAGCTTCATAAGCGTGGCGATATATGCCTGATCGGGCACGTCGTTCCAGCTCATGAGAGCTGCAAGCACAGCGGGATGGTCGGCCGAGGGCACATCGCGGAAGTACTCGTCCTGGAAGAGCGGCTTGGGCTTGGGCCTGCGCAGCTTAAGCATCACGATCACACCGGTATAGGCAACCGCCACGACAACACACACCACGGCAATCGCGCCGGCAACCGCACGCGCGTGCTCACGGCGAGCGTTGGCCTCGTCGGCCCATTCCTTCTCTTCGCTCAGGATCGTCGACATGCGCTTTTCGCCCGAGACGGCAAGCTGCGGCACCCAGTCGCTGGGGAAGGCGATGCGTGCCTCGGCGAATTCGCCCTCATGCACGCAGGGAATGGTATAGGTGACCATGGGCTCGTCCGCATCGAGCGACACGTCGCCCGTCAGTGGGCCGTGGCCCCATGCGCGGAAGTTATCGCCCTTGACGGCAGCCGTCCCGGCAGCGGCATTTGCAAAGTAGACTTCCATCTCGACGTCATCGGAATCCGCCGACCAGCCGTCACCCACGAACTTCCAGTAGAGCTCGGTGGTATCGGCCCAGTTCATAACCGCACCGGTCATGGAATAACTCACGTAGTAGATTGCGCTGTCGCCGCTCTCGTGGGGGCTGAACACCTTAATCTTTACGCCGTCGTCGGACTGCTCCACCGTGTAAACGCCGTCGTCGCCTTTGTTTGCGCTGTCGACCTTGTTAAACGCAGCGTCGTCTTCCTCGACGCTCAGCACATTGACGACCACCGAGCCGCCTTGCTGGTTAGAGCCTGTATTGATATCCCAATACACGCCGTTGATGTCGTCGTCGAAATCGAACTGGCGTCCCTCGACAACGGTCAGCGAGCCATCGGCCTCAACCGTGGCGCCGATGTAGGTTTGGCTCATGGAGTAGCCGTCGGCGTGCGCGGCGGCAGGCAGCAGCAACAACGCAAGCGCGACGAGTGCGCAGACGGAAGCGAATCGCGCAAACAGGCGGCGCTGCCGACAGGGCTGGGCAACGGGGGCGTTCATAGGCACATCCTTTGTCTGTGGTACCAGTAGCGTCATTGTCCCACGTTTGCGGGCTCATGTGACGAACATCTAGGCCAGCGGAGTATCAAACGGGACGAAAGTCACGTCCACGGCCGGCACTTGGGGACGTTCCTTATCTGCCGGCAGTCTGGGACACTCCTTGCCATGGCCCGCGCCAGCAGCAGACACCACTTCACAGCTCCGTCACAGGTGTAGCGGCTTTGTGTTGCCGCTAAAACGCTGATTGAGCCTGCGGGCGAAGGGCATAAAGCAGTTGAGCGAAAACGGTTTGCCCCTTTCCCGTTCGCTCGAGGATCATGTCCCCCTTTTCCGCGGAAACCCCGGCAGTTGCGAAGAGCTGCCGGGGTTTCTGTCGTTTGAAGGCTAGATTGATTGACGACGATTAAGGCGCCGAGCCGGTGGTCCGGCACGCGCAACGTGTGGCCTCAGCAACTTGCAGGCCACGGCAGCGTCTCCCCCACCGCGCCCCGCGCTATACTCGTCCGCATGGACATCAACGCACGCAACATAGCAACAACCGCCGCCGACGCGCCAACGACGCCGGCCGCTCCCGCGCCCGTCGTGGGGCGCTTCGCCCCGTCGCCCTCGGGCCGTATGCACCTGGGCAACGTGTTCAGCTGCCTGTGCGCATGGCTTTCGGCCCGCAGCCAGGGCGGCAGCATCGTGTTACGCATTGAGGACCTGGACGATCGCTGCAAGCGCCCGGAACTTGCCGCCCAATTGATTGACGACCTGGCCTGGCTGGGGCTGGAGTGGGACGAAGGCCCCTACTACCAGCACGACCGCCTAGACCTGTACGAGAGCGCCTTGCGCCGGCTGAAAGACGCCGGCCTCACCTATCCCTGCTTTTGCACACGCGCCGAGCTCCACGCCGCGAGTGCACCGCACGCGAGCGACGGCACGCCCATCTACCGTGGCGCCTGCCGAAGTCTTTCGGCCGAGGAGGTGGCCCGCCGCAGCGCCCTGCGCGCCCCGGCCACACGTCTGCGCGTGCCCACCGTCGACGACCTCGCAGACGACGTGATCGAATTTGTGGATCGCACGTACGGCGCCCAATGCGAAGCACTCGCCACCGAGTGCGGCGACTTTTTGGTGCGCCGCAGCGACGGCGTGTTTGCCTATCAGCTGGCCGTGGTGGTCGACGACGCTGCCATGGGCGTCACCGAGATCGTACGCGGATGCGACCTGCTTGGTTCCACGACGCGCCAGATCTATCTGCAACATCTGCTGGGACTGCCCACACCGCGCTACGCGCACATTCCGCTGCTCATGTCGCCGGACGGCCGCCGCCTTTCCAAGCGCGATTGCGATCTGGACCTGGGCGAGCTCCGCACCCGCTTTGGCACACCCGAGGCACTGTTGGGATGGCTCGCCGGGCAAACAGGCATCGCGCCGGACACCACGCCGCGTACCGCCGAGCAGCTGGTCGAGCACTTTAGCTGGGACGTCATCCGCGCGCATCGGGAGAACATCACTGTAACGGTCGAGTAGCCAGCCACCCCGCCTCTACGCAACATCCCAGGACTGGAGTTCGTCGCCCAAGCGAACGATGCAGTCGTAGAGCACGGCGTGGCGCTCGGCCGGGTTGGCATCCCGATGAAAATGCCCGTAGTACCAGCGCTTGTAGTCCAAGCGATCTTCCAGCTCGTCGAAAAATGCCGTAAGCCGATCGACAGCTGGATAATTCCAGCCAGGTGCCGGATAGAGCGTGGGCGAGAGCATGCGCGTGGAGCAGGTATGGGTGATCACGTAGTCGACCTTCCAGCCCACGCTATCGAGCTTTGCCCGCGCCTCCTCAAAGTTGCGCTCGCCCGGCAGCTCCTGCGGCCACCAGCTGGAATACGGGATGCGGTATTCCTTGTCCACACTCGTGGCGCCGCCCATGGTAAAGATCGTTGACCCACCGAGCTTAAAAACCTCGCCGCGCGTCAGGCGCCGTATAGGCGAGGTGTCCGACAGGCGTTGCGTCAGTCCACCGTGCCACAACTCCAGGGGGCGCTCCGCCCAGTAATCGAAACGCTCGTGATTGCCGTCGACGAACAGCACGGTATAGGGACGCGATTCCAGCCAGGCGATGTCGGCGCATTCCTCGGCAGAGAAATCCCACGGAAAGCCAAAGTCGCCCGCGACAATCAGATAGTCGTCGCTCGTCAGGCTATCCCCAAGATCCCAGTCGCGCAGCTTTTGCATGTCGAGACCACCGTGGACATCACCCGTCACATAGACCGTCATCGGATCATCACTTCCCTCTTATAGGCTTCGAGATCGCGCTCGACCTGCTCGTCGCCCGTGGCGTTGACCCACCACGGCCATTTAACGCAACACGTCGGCTCGTCGACCTGCGCAAACCACGTCTTGAGCTCCCCCAGGCTCACCGGGGCGTAGCCGTTGGCGTCGACACCCACGTCATAGCGCAGCAGTCCCTGCCTGCAGTTGAAATTGTTGTACGCGCCGCCGCAACTGTGGATATGCCCGTGCAAATGCCAGCTGCCGTGCGACATGCCCTGCCAGTCAGCCATGGGATAGTGGCTCAGCACGATTTTTTGGCGGTCGATCTTGAGCACGCAAATGGACGGCTCGACGATAAAGGCATCCGCCACCGCAGGCTGCGTCCAGTCTTTGTCGTGGTTGCCGGGCAGCAGGTGGACGCGCTTGCATACGATGCTTTTGCGCAGTTCGTAGGCCTCTTTGACCGTCATCTTAAAGCTAAAGTCACCCAAAATGTAGAGCTCGTCGTCCACAGCAACCTTGCTGTTAATGTTGGCGACCATGGCGTCGTTCATCTGCGCAACAGTCGACCAAGGCCTATCGCTAAGCCGTAGCATGTTCTCGTGTCCAAAGTGAGTATCGCTGGTAAACCAGATCACGGGGACCTCCTAACGCTCTTGCTCGGAATAGTTGCTCGTCGTCTCGCCGAATCCGTCGGCACATCGCGCTTCGATCCGCACGATATCTTGGTAGATAAGGCGATGCTTTTCATCGCGCCATTCATCGTCATGGTAATGGCCAAAGAACCAGGTGCGGTAGTCGAGTCGCCCATCGAGCTCGCCCAAAAAGGCCTGCAGCGAATCGTCGTAGAACTCGCGATTGCACTCCATGCACAGCTCGTCTGCCAAATCGACCGGCGCCTCGTGAGTCACAACATAGTCGACCTTCCAGCCCACACGATCGAGCGAGGCGCGACAGTATTCCACCTCGCTCTCACTCGGCATTTCCTCGGGCCACCACGTCTTTCCCTCCCGGCGCCACTGTTTGTCATGGCTCGCGGCTCCACCCATGGCGAGCACCGTGTTCCCCGCGATGTCGAACACCTCGCCGCGCATCAGGTGCAGCACATGTGGGCGAGCCTCGTGAACGAGGCCCCCGTTCCACTCTCGGATCGGCAGCCCCGCCAGCAAATGGTGATTCTCGTGATTACCGTCGACAAAACACGTGGTCCAGGGCTTGGACTCAAACCAGTCGAGCCAGTATTTGTCGGTGTTTGAGCCACTCCATATAAAGCCAAAGTCACCGGCAACGATCACCACGTCATCGCGCGTCAGCGTACGACCCAATGGCCAAACGCGCGACGAGAAGCGGCTCGCCCCGTACTCGGCAACACCGTGAACGTCTCCGGTAACGAAAATGGACATCAAACAACACCTCCGCGCTGTGCGACTCTGGACAAATCGATAGCAGAAATTGCGGGTCTGCCCCGGCATCTGCATCCCTTAGGGCTTACCCCTCGTTCTTCCATCCAAACGGGTCAAACACCCAAAAGATCAGATCGAGCACGCCGCCGGTCATCATGGCACCGGCAAGGGCGATGATGACGTGCAGGGAACTGGCACTTCGGAGCACGTCGAATGGCCCCAGAACAGCCAGCAGCGCGATCGCTGCGCCGGCTGCGCACAGCGCGAGACACGGCCCCGCGTCCTTGACGCACTTCTTTGCGAGATGTTTGGTGTTGTCACTCATCGATATCGAACTCCTTAGAGGGTCGCTGTTCAGATGCATGCCGCCGCGACGGAGCATGACGGCAGGTTAAGCGTCACATGTCGTGCGGACACGTTTTTAAACCCACGCGTCCGCAGGGACCCATATCCTTGCAGAGCAGCCCTGAAGAATCTCCTAAACCGCCGACGGGCAACATGCTGAACAGGGGATCTTTCCTCGCTTGAGCGCGGTCGCCAAAGGCACGCTTGTTCTGATGGCGTTTTGAGGAAGGTTCTTGCATCCAGCAGAGCGGTGATAAATCTTGCCGTTCTTAGTGACGATTACCTTGATTTTTGAGGTATCCACACTGCGGGGCTCGATGGGCGCGGTCGCTTCTCGATGAGCCGACGCTGTTTTCCAAGGCTTGCCTCTCGAAAAACCAGAATCGCAGAACCGATTGATATAGCTGTCGAAACATCCATCGAACAGCAGCCCCGTTGCCAGGCCCGCCATGAATCCACAGACGATCGCGGCCTCTCCCCTAATTTGCATATGTCCCTCCTTAATCGCTCTTAAAGAACAAGGCAGCGCGCGCCGCATGGAGCCTCATCACCCCCCACGGTACGCGCCGAAAATGGCCCGCAGTCCCTTCTGTCCCTAACGAATCAGCTGGCGGCGTTTATCGGACAGGAAGACACCGGCGGCTACCAGGACCGTGCCGCCGATAACGAAGGTCTCGCCCAGCAGGTCGAACGCATCGCCCGTGGCAGGCATCGCCGTCTGCTGCGTCGCAATCTCGGTTGTTGCCACCGCATGTTTGGCCTGGTACGTCACCTGCGTAGCGGTCTGAGCCTGCTCGCCATTCCCGCGTTCGGCGGCCTCTTGGCGAGCAATCTCGGCGTTGAGCTCGGCAATAGCCTGGTCGAGCTCGGCCTTGGCGGCGGTGTAGTTTGCAAGCGCCTCCAAGTATGCCGGCGCCACGGCATCCGTCGCAGCCACGGCGGCATCGAGCTCGGCCTTGGCGGTCGCGGCACGCTCGGCAGCATCGTGGGCCGCAGCGATCTTGGCGTTGAGCGCCTCGTCCGCATCGTCAGCGCTGCCATTGACGATGGCTTCGGCAAGATTGACGCTGCGCAGGCGGGCAACCGCGGCGGCAGAGGCATCGCGGGCGGCAGTTGCATTCGCCACGGCATCGTCAGCCTCCACCACGTCGTACTCGGCATCGCTCACGGCCACCTCCGCAGCATCGAGCGCGACATCGGCAGTGGCTTTGCCCTCTGTGGCCCTGGCAAGTGCCGCAGCGGCATTCTTAAGCTGAGAGGCACGCCCGGCAGCTGCATCAGATTTTGCCTGAGCCGTTGCCACGACGGCGTCGGCATCGCTCGCAGCCTGCTGGGCCATATCGAGCTCCGCCTGAGTGGCAGCAGCATCGATGCCTGCCTGATCGGCATCGCCTTGGGCGGCAAGAAGTTCGGCCTCCGCCACGCGCTGATTGGCACGAGCGTCTTCGAGTGCAGACGATGCCGCATCAAACGCACGCTGAGCAGCGGCGATATCGGCTGAGTATGCCGCCAGCTCATCCTGGGCCGCGGCAAGTGCATCCTGCTTTTCGTCAACACCGGTACGAGCGGCGTCCAGCGCGCGTTTGGCAGCAGCCGCCTTGCCCTTGGCAATGTCGAGCTCGCCAGACTTGGCAGCCACGGCATCCTGTGCCGCCGCAACAACGGCGTTGGCAGCGCTCAAATCGGCGCGGGCATCGCTCACGGCACGCGCGGCGGCATCAGCTACAGCTTGTTTCTGCTCCACAGCAGCCTGGGCATCAGAGGCCTTGGCAGCCGCAGTATCGACGTCAGCGGCAGCACGCTCAACCTGGGCCTGCTTTGCCGCAACGGCCTGCGATGCAACATTCACCTTGTTTCCCGCATCCTCGGCAACGCCCTGCGCCGCAGCAAGCTCCTTGCGTGCCGCGTCCACGCCCTGCTCGGGATTTGCCAGAGCGTCACACCACGCGTTCAACGCAGCCTCATACTCTGCAACCGTCATCGGATTGAGGTTATACGGCTTGTACCATTGACCAGAATATACAAATGTCTGCGCCTGTGTACTCCCGTACAGCGTCCCTCGCGTGCAAACGCCCATGCCCGTCACGGTGTAATCGGGGTTGATCACGTTGATGTAATGGCCGACCGAGGGGCTTGATCCACCGTGCAGTGCGGCGTAGTTATCAATCTGGGAGCTATGCGCCGTATAGAAATCGTAAGCGGCCTTTCCCGTAAGGCCCGATGCGCCCAGCGAGGCGGCGGCAGCATCAAAGATGGCCTTCTCCTGATCGACCCACTGCTTAAACGGATTGCTTCCGTAGTTCCACGCCACATTCTCGCCCACGTTAAACTGCTGAGCGTGCGCGACTTTCGTATCCGAGAAGTTCGCATCGGCAATGGCAGTCGCCATCATGGCATACGTCACCTTGAGCTCGCCTAGGCCAACGCTTGCGCGATACTCGTTGCACGCTTTGAGCCACACGACCGCCTGCTTCATATTGGTCAGGCTTGTCGCGTCGACCTCCTCGCCCACCTTGTTGTAGTTAGCGAGTTTGCAGTTGAGGATGATATTCGCCGCATCGTCGGCGCCCACACTTTTAAAGAACGCGATAGCACCCTGACGGTAATTCTCCGCCGACGCGTTCGCCGTTGCCTGAGCGGCATCGAGCTTGGCCTGGGCCTGAGCCACAGCCTGATCGGCCTGCTGCTTTTGGGCCTTCGCCTGATTGAGCGCCTTGTCTGCAGCGTCTTTCTCGTCCTTGGCTGCCGAGAGCTTGACCTGGGCGTCGGCCAACTCCGTAAGCGCGGAGGCATGATCGGCCTTGGCCTGGTCAAGGGCGGCATCGGCTGCCGTCTTGGCGGCAGCCGCGTCATCCAGCTTGGTCTGGGCATCGGTGGCAACCTGCTGCTGATTGGCAACTGCCTGCTGGGCAGTCTGCACCTCGCCCTCGACGGCAGTCGCCTCTTGCTCGGCGGCGGCAAGCTCGCCCTCGCGCTGCGCCTGCGTGGCCTTGGCGGCCGTCAGCGCCTCGGACGCAGCAGTCACCTTTGCCTTGGCGTCCTCGTACTCCGGGCCCGCAGCGCCCTGCTCGGCTCGATCCAGATCGGCCTTGGCCGCGTCATAGCTCGCCTGTGCGGCGTCCACGTCCGCATCTGCCGCGGTCTTTGCCTGCTGAGCTGCCGAAAGCTTGACCTGCGTTTCCCGCTGCTTGGCAGCGGCGGCATCGGCAGCCGCCTGGGCATCCGAGAGTTTGGCTTGCGCATCAGCGGCCTGCTGCTTTGCCTGCTCCAAATCACTCGCAGCCTGCTCTGCGGCCGCCTGAGCGGCGGCTACGGCCTCGGGCGTGGCGTCGGATGCAGCAGCCTGTGCGGTCTCAAGCGCAGACTGGGCATTGGCGGCCGCCTTCTGCGCGGCAACCAGGGCTTCGTCCTTGTCCGTCAGGTTCTTCTTGGCGGCATCGAGCGCAGCCTGAGCGTCCTCAAGCGTCTTGACATCCAAATCGGCCTTGTCCTGCGCAGCGCCCAGCTGCTTTTCCAGCCCGGCCGAGGCAGCGGAAACCGCGCTATCACTTGCACCGCGGGCCGCGTCATAGACGCCCTGCGCCCGCTGCTGGTTGGCGGCAGCAGCATCGTAGGGAGCAGCAGCCGCTTCCAGATCGGCCTTGGCAGCAGCAGCTTTGGCACGCGCCGCATCAACTGCAGCCTGCAGGTCGGCGACCTTTTGCGCCGCAGACACAGCACCCGCGCCAGCACCGGCGGCCGCAGCGCTCGCCAGCGGCGACATCACCGCAGCCGTTGCGCCCGCAGCGCCAATGCCATCCGCACCCTGCGCCGCCGCGGCCAGGGGCGACAGCAGCGAGCCGCCCGTCATGGCAATCGTCGCCGCAGCAACTGTCGCCACGCGTCCAGCCGCCTTGGCCTTACCCAAAGCCTTGCCGTTCAAGTCCTTGTTCATGTTCTTGCTCATTGCCGATTCCTTCCCACGGTGAGCCGTTGTTTGCCACAGATAGTCGATCTGACTTGCCCCATTAAAAAGAGGTGATAACGGGGTAATTAAATTGAGCGAATTGAATCGTGATGAAACTGATCTCCGCAAAAACCAAACTCATAGTTCCGCTCGCGCTCAATCTCATCTAAATACTCGAGTTCTTCGCCGCATGGCTTCTCTTCATCTAGAAATACAAGCCCGTTCTCTGCGCGAGAACCGACAGTGCAACCAAAGATAGTCTCGAGATTAATGTAACCACTATTATCGTTGTTAAA
>CABUDZ010000071.1 GCA_902490445.1 uncultured Collinsella sp. | reverse complement strand
CGCGCCGGGCGACGGGAATCGAACCCGCCAGGGTGCGGAGCTGAGAAAATGCGTGAGCATTTTCCAGCGCAGCACGCAAGGGCCGAAGGCCCGCAGCGAAGCAAATCCTTGGACTTCCCGTCGCCCGCTCCAAGCTATATAATCGCAGGCCAATATGCTAATTTGGCTCGCGTTTATTTTTATACCGTCCGACCTCGCGGGGCAAATGAACCAGGAGCGTTTGTCCCGAATCGTAAGAAAGAAGTGATTTCCATGGCACAGAGCAAGGCAGAATACCCCACCTCCGATTGCCTGGCGCCCGCCGCGATCGAGGCGAAGACCGAGGCCGCAGGCGTTACCAAGGCCAACCTGCCGGTCTCGAAGGCCTTTTTGCTCGCCATGTTCGCCGGCGCGTTCATCGCCTTCGGCGGCCTGTTCTTCACGGTCTTTCTGAGCGATCCCACGCTTGGCTGGGGCGCCCAGCGCTTCGTGGGCGGTCTTGCTTTTTGCCTGGGACTGGTGCTCGTGCTCATTTGCGGCGCGGAACTGTTTACCGGCAACTCGCTTATGGTCTGCGCGCTTAAGAGCAAAAAGATCACGCTCGTCCAGATGCTCAAGGCTTGGGCTATTGTGTGGATCGGCAACTTTGCCGGCGCCCTGTTCGTTGTCTTTTTGATTTACATGGCAGCCATTTACAAACTCAACGGCGAGGCCGTCGCCAACACCATGGTGAGTGTCGCCGCCGGTAAGGTTACGATCGGCGCCGTTACCATCTTCTTCCGCGGCATTCTGTGCAACATCTTTGTGTGTCTGGCCGTATGGATCGGCACTGCCGGCAAGACCGTGGTCGACAAGGTCGTGGGCATTTTGCTGCCCATCGCTGCCTTTGTAGCCTGCGGTTTTGAGCACTGCGTTGCCAACATGTACTTTTTGCCCATGGGCATTTTGATGCACTCCTGCGGCTATGGAGCCGATGTCGCTGGCGCCGATGCCCTCAACGCTGCCGGGTTGGCGCTCAACCTTACGGTCGCCACGCTGGGCAATATCGTGGGTGGCGCCCTGATCGTGGCGCTGGGCTACTGGTTTATCTACGCCAATAAGGAGGCCTAAAGCCACCAAGCCATAACCGACCAAAAAGGGACAGGTTTATTTTGGCAGGTTTTAGACGAGGCACTTCGACGTCTTGTCACGAGCTGCCATAATGGACCTGTCCCTTTTGCGTGCGCGCCGGTATTTATTTGCCCGATGACGATCGCGGGGGACCAGCTTTTTATTGAACATGTCGAAAGGCTTTTCATGAGCGACTGCGAATCCATGTCTGCCGAGGTGCGCGGCCGCCTGCGTTCCATTCCCGCCGTTCACGAGCTGCTTGCCGAGTGGCCGGTCATGAAGGCTGCTGGCGATGCAGGCGACACAATGGTACGCGAGGCGATTGACGCCGAGCTCGATGCCGAGCGCGCGGCGATTCGCTCCGGCGCCCCTGCAAGGAACAAGCGCGAGCTCGCCTTGGCAATTGAGCAGCGGACCCATCGCCTGTCGCTGCCGACCCTGCGCCCTGCCGTCAACGCGACGGGCGTTGTGATTCACACCAATCTGGGCCGCGCTCCGCTCGCTCCCGCGGCGGTGCAGGCGGTGACCGATGTCGCCCGAGGCTACAGCACGCTTGAGTATGACGTCTCAACCTGCGCTCGCGGGGGCCGAAAAGAGCATGCCGCGCGTCTGCTGCGCACGCTCACGGGGGCGCAGGACGCCTTAGTTGTCAACAACAATGCCGCCGCGGTGCTGTTGGTGCTTGCCGCGCATGCCTTCGGCAAAGAGGTCATCGTGAGCCGCGGCGAGCTTGTCGAGGTGGGCGGCAGCTTCCGCATCCCCGACATCATGGCGGCTTCGGGTGCCAAGCTTGTCGAGGTTGGCTCTACCAACCGCACACATCTGGATGATTATCGAAACGCCATCACGCCCAACACGGCGATGATCCTCAAAGTCCATCCTTCCAACTACCGTATCGAGGGCTTCCACGAGGAGGCTTCCGTGGCGGAGCTTTCTGCGCTGGCGCATGAGCATGGGCTGTTGCTGTACGAGGACCAAGGCTCAGGCGCTTTGCTTGCAGACGGGGTGCTCGCCGATGCGGGGGAGAAGCCCACGTCCGCATCCCTTTGCGCCGGCGTTGACGTCGTCTCGTGCTCGGGCGACAAACTGCTCGGTGCTTCGCAGGCGGGCATCATCCTTGGCAACGCCCAGGCAATCGCCGCCTGCGCCTCTCATCCGCTTATGCGCGCGCTTCGCCCCGGTAAGCTCACGCTCGCGGCGCTCGAGGCCACCCTGCGTCTGTATGTGGCCGGTCCCGATACGGCACATCGTGAGATCCCGGTGCTCAACATGCTTTCCGGCGCGCCGGTTCCGCTTGATCGTCAGGCCAAGCGCCTGCACGACCGCATGCTGCGCAAGCTTCGCGACTTTCAGTTCGAGGAGGCGGTGGAGCTGCAGGTTGTCGAGGGCGCCTCTGCCCCGGGCGGCGGGTCGCTGCCGACCGTCGAGCTCCCAACTTTTTGCGTTGCCGTTTGCCCCGTCGATGGGCGCCTGTCCGCCGATGGCCTAAAGCGCGCTATGGTACAGGAGCCCGATACGCCGGTCGTGACGCGCGTGCGGCACGACCAGGTGCTTTTTGACGTTCGCACGCTTTTGCGCGACACCGACCTTGACCTGTGTGCGTCTGCGTTGGCGGATGCCGTGCGGGCAGGTTTGCGTCGATGACTGCGCGTGAGCTTGTCGAATGTCCCGTTATCGTCGGAACGGCAGGACACGTCGACCACGGAAAGTCGGCCCTTATCGAGGCGCTGACCGGCAAAAATCCCGACCGTCTGGAGGTCGAACGGCGCCGAGGCATGACCACTGAGCTCGGCTTTGGCGAGCTCGAGCTTCCCAGCGGCAAGCTTGTCGGCTTGGTCGACGTACCCGGGCATGCGCACTATCTGCGCGCCATGGTGCAGGGCGCCACCGGCGTGGACGTTGCGTTGCTGGCGGTTTCGGCCGTTGAGGGCGTGATGCCGCAGACCCGCGAGCACGTTCGGGTTCTGGAGCTGTTGGGTGTGACGCGCATGGTCGTCGCACTCACGATGCGCGATTTGGCCGACCACGAGATTGCCGCGCTGGCGGAGCTCGATGTCGAGGCGTTTCTGGACGGGACCGTGTTTGCGGGTGCCTCTATAGTGCCGGTGTCCTCCAAGACGGGCGAGGGCCTGGACGAGCTGCTTACGACGCTCGATAACACGGTTTGTTCGTGCTGGTCGGAGCATCTGGAGGCGACCGCTGGCTCGGGCGCCGCGCCCCGTCTTCCCATCGACCGTTGCTTTAGCATCCGCGGCACCGGAACCGTCGTGACGGGTACGCTGCACGACGGTCCCGTTTCGGTTGGCGATGAGCTCGTTGCGCTGCCGTCGCAAACGCGCTGTCGCGTGCGCGGGGTGCAGGTTCACGGGGATACCCAGTGCGCGGTTCCCGGCCAGCGCGTCGCCCTGAACCTGGTGGGCGATGGCGTGGCGGGCCTCAAGCGCGGCGAGATGCTCGGCGTCGAGGGTCGCGTGGGCCAGACGCTGCGCTTTTTGATGCAACTGACATATGTGGGGCGCGATGGCGTGCGAGCCGGCGTTCTTGCTTCGGGTGCACGCGTGCACGTTATGGCGGGCACGGCTGAGGTGCTCGGCCGCATTATGCTTTTAGACGACGAGCCGCCTATTGCGGTCGGCGAGACGCGTGTGGTGCAGGTGCGCCTGGAACGGCCGCTGCCGTTGCGCGCCGGCGATCATGCCGTCATTCTGTCGTATTCGCCGATTTCGCTGCTTGGCGGCGGACGCGTCCTGCTATCGCGCTGTCGCCGCGCGCGGGTCCTGTCGGCGGGGGAGCGCGCGTTGTATGCGGCGCTTGAGTCCGGAGATGTCGCGGACGGCGTACACGCGTGGCTGGCGCTGCAAACGCTGCCTGTTGCCGCTGCCGGTGTTGCCGCAGCGCTCGATCTTGTTACCGGCGAGGTCGAGATCGTTTTGCGTGGGCTTGTGGACCAGGCTGTCGTGTGCGAGCTTGCTGCGGGCGGTGCGGTGCTCTACGCAGATGCCTCGGCTCTCGATGCTGCAATGGATGTGCTGGCTGCGGCCTTGTCCTCCATGCACGCGGCGGCTCCCAAGGAGATCGGCTTTACGTCCGGTGCGGTCGCGCACGCGGCTTGGCCGGGCGCCGGTAACGATGTCGCGATGGCACTTATTGCCGAGGGCTGTGCGCGTGGCGTGTGCGCCGTCGACGGTGCCGAGGTGTTCGACCCGCATTCCGCCGCCGCGGCGATACGCGTGGTGCGCGAGGCTGGCCAGCGTATCGTGGCCCTGCTGGATGAGGCCGGTCTTAATGCGCCGACGCTTCCCGAGGTGAGCGAACAGTTGCAGCTCGATCGCGACACCATGACGCGTGCACTGCGCGAGCTTTCGCTCAACCACTCGATCGTTAAGGTCGAGCGCGACGTTGCCTTGTCCGCCGCTGCCGAGGCCCATGCGCGTGAGGTTGTTGCGACGGCTATCGAGGCTGCTGGCGGCGCCGCCACCACGAGTGTGCTGCGCGAAGCCCTGGGCGTGTCGCGCAAACGAACCATTAGCATCTTGGAGCACCTGGATGCCGTGCGCTTTACAGTACTCGACAAGGAGGCCGGCGGTCTGAGATCGCTGCGTTAGCGGTTTCCGCATCGCTCTTTTCGGTTGTGGTCTGTTGGGTTTGGTAAAATACCGCCACGTTTGGGAGCGGATGGGCTCCGGTGGGCCCCGCGGTCTTCAAAACCGTTGTGAGGCGTGCAAAACGTCTTGGATGTGTTCGATTCACATCCGTTCCCGCCAACGCATCTCGCCAAAACCACCACAAAGGTGCCTGTCCCCTTTGTGGTGGTTTCGAAACGTGCGGGAAACAGCTTCGAAACACGCGATTTGCTCGTCAGGCGGTCAAAAAGCTATCTACCTGCATCGTAATCAAAACGAAACATCCGCTCGTTGCCTTATTCGTAACTTTGTAGCAACAGTGCGATATTATCCATACACGATAAAGTTCGCGGCGCACAGGGTGCCGCGAACGACACCTTTCTTTTCCATCAATTGGAGGAAGCATGAGCTACACGCAGAAAGTTCTCGACGAGCTCAAGGCCCGCTATCCCGAGCAGCCTGAGTTCATCCAGGCCGCGACCGAGATCCTCGGCACCATCCAGCCGGCGCTCGACGCCCATCCCGAGTACGAGGAGGCCGCCCTACTGGAGCGCCTCGTCGAGCCCGAGCGCATCGTTATGTTCCGTGTTCCCTGGGTCGACGACCAGGGCAAGGTCCAGGTCAACCGCGGTTACCGCGTCGAGTTCAACTCTGCCATTGGGCCCTACAAGGGCGGCCTGCGCTTTAACCCGACGGTCACCCTGGGTATGCTCAAGTTCCTGGGTCTGGAGCAGATTCTTAAGAACAGCCTGACCACCCTTCCCATGGGCGGCGGCAAGGGCGGCTCCGACTTTGACCCCAAGGGCAAGTCCAACAACGAGATCATGCACTTCTGCCAGTCCTTCATGACCGAGCTCTACCGCCACATCGGCCCCAACACCGACGTTCCCGCCGGCGACCTGGGCGTTGGCGGCCGCGAGGTGGCCTACATGTTCGGTCAGTACAAGCGCCTGACCAACGAGTGGACCGGCGTCCTCACCGGCAAGGGCCTCTCCTTTGGCGGCTCGCTCGCCCGTACCGAGGCCACCGGCTACGGCCTGGTCTACTTTGTGGACGAGTACCTCAAGAGCCGCGGCGACTCCTTCGAGGGCAAGAACGTTGTCGTTCACGGTTCCGGCAATGTCGCTATCTACGCTGTCCAGAAGGTTTCCCAGCTTGGCGGCAAGGTGCTGGCCTGCTCCGATACCCACGGCTGGGTCGAGGATCCCGACGGCATCGACTACTCCGTGCTCGAGCACGTCTACAACCAGAAGCGCTCCGGCCACGACAAGGGCGTCACGCTCGCCATGTACGTTGACGAGAAGCCCGGTGCCGTGTGGCACGAGGGCGACGGCCGCGGTGTGTGGCAGCTGCCCTGCGACATCGCGCTGCCCTGCGCTCGCGAGAACACGCTGCTGCTCGAGGACGCCCAGGCGCTCGTCGCCAATGGCTGCAAGGTGGTCGGCGAGGGCGCGAACATGCCCACGACCATCGAGGCCACGACCTACTTCCAGGAGAACGGCGTCGCCTTTATGCCCGGTAAGGCTGCCAACGCCGGCGGCGTGCTCGTGTCCGGCCTCGAGATGAGCCAGAACGCCGAGCACCTGTCCTGGACCTTCGAGGAGGTCGACGGCAAGCTCGAGCAGCTCATGCGCGGCATGTTCCACAACGTGGACGACACCGCTAAGGAGTATGGCCAGGAGGGCAACTTTGTCATGGGCGCCAACATCGCCGGCTTCCTGAAGGTCGCCGACGCCATGCTCGCTCAGGGCGTCTGCTAAATTCAGCTTGACATAGCTCCGTTCAGCACCAGCTGATGAGCTTAAGGCTCCCGACCATATCGGCCGGGAGCCTTTTTCTATGATGGTGAGGGTCGTGCGCCCTCGTTTGGTACACTTAGAGATACTGGACAAGTGAAGAGATGGGGGAGAACGTGCTCAAGTTCGGTACCTACGTCCGTGTTGGAAACGCGGCCGAAGCCTATGAGCTCTTACAGAAGAACCGCAATAACAAGATTGTGGGCGGTGGCATTTGGATGCGCCTGGGTTCGCGTCGCGTCGCGACGGCGATTGACCTTTCGGCCTGCGGACTCGATCAGATCGAGGAGACCGAGACCGAGTTTCGCATCGGTGCCATGTGCACCCTGCGCCAGCTCGAGCGCCATGCCGGGCTCAACGCGCTTGTCAACAATGTCTTTGAGTTCGCCGTCCACGACATCGTGGGTGTGCAGCTGCGCAATACCGCTACGGTGGGCGGCAGCATCTACGGCCGCTTTGGCTTCTCGGACGTGCTCTCGGCTTTCCTGGCGCTCGATTCCTATGTTGAGCTGACGGGCGCCGGTCGCGTGCCGCTCGCGGAGTTCGTGGATATGGGCTATGTGCGCGACGTGATCGAGCACGTCGTGGTCGTTAAGCACGAGTACCGTGCGAGCTACGAGGCCGTGCGCAAGGCCGCGACCGATTTCCCCTCGCTGAACGTCACCGCCGCTTGGTGGGACGGCTCCTGGCACGTCACCGTGGGCGCCCGCCCGCTGCGTGCGACCCTGCTGCAGGGCGGGGCATGTGGCCTGGTGAACGAGCAGCCTTCCGAGGACGAGCTGCGCGCCCTGGCCGCGTCCGTACGCGCGCTGGGCTATGGCACCAACATGTGGGGCTCGGCCGAGTACCGCCGCCGCATCTCGGCGCCGCTGGCGATCCAGGCCGTGCGCCGCGCCGCCGGCATCGAGCTTTCGGCCGCGCTTGCCCACGAGCTCGAGACCGTGCAGATTCCTAAGTTTGCCACGGACGAGTATTCCTGCCGCCGCGTGCCCGGCGTCGATTCTAGCGAGGTGCGCTAATGGCTGCCAAACTCATCGATCTTTCCTTTACGCTCAACGGCCGCAAGGTCAAGGTTCAGATTGCCCCCGACACCATGCTCTTTGCGCTGCTGCGCGAGCAGGGTTGCGCGTCGGTGCGCTGCGCCTGCGAGACCACCAACTGCGGTTTGTGCACGGTGTGGCTCGACGGCGACCCGGTGCTGAGCTGCTCGGTTCCCGCCGCGCGCGTCGAGGGCCACACCATCACCACGCTTGAGGGCCTCAAGGCCGAGTCCGAGGCGCTCGCCCGTGCGATGGCTTCCGAAGGTGCCGAGCAGTGCGGTTTTTGCGCCCCCGGCCTCATCATGAACGTGCTGGCGCTTGCCCGCGCCGCCAAGGAGGACCCGAGCCTCGTCGCCACGCGCGAGGAGCTCTCGCGCCAGCTCGCCGGCAACCTCTGCCGTTGTAGCGGCTACGAGAGCCAGCTGCGCGCCATCGTGCGCTTCCTTAACGAGTCTGGCGTGCAGGTGGGCTTTGAGATGCCCGAGCTGCCGGTCAACGACACGAGCTCCGACGGCGTCTCCTACAAGCAGATCACCCATAAGCAGCCCAAGAAGGACTCGAAGGCCCTGCTCGAGGGCCGTCCCGTCTACACGGGCGACCTGGTGCCCGCCGGCGCCCTGATTGTCAAGCTCAAGCGCAGCCCGTACGCCCGCGCTAAGATCCGCTCCATCGATACGTCGCGCGCCCTGAAGGTGCCCGGCGTGGTGGGCGTCTACACCTATGAGGACGTGCCCAAGCGCCGCTTTACCATCGCCGGCCAGAGCTACCCGCAGCCGAGTCCCTACGACCGCCTGATCCTCGAGAACCTGGTGCGCTACCAAAACGAGGAGGTGGCGATCGTCGCCGCCGAGACCGAGGAGGCCGCCGACAAGGCGCTCAAACTCATCAAGGTCGACTACGAGGTGCTCGAGCCGCTGCTCGATTTTACCCAGGCACTCGATAACGACATCGTGGTTCACCCCGAGGGCGACGTGACCTTTATGTTCCCGCAGGGCGGCGATGTTCCGCGCAACCTGGTTTGCAGCGGTACCAGCGATTACGGCGATCTGGACGAGGCCTTCGCCCAGAGCGACATCGTCTTTGAGCGCACCTACACAAGCCAAGCCACGCAGACCGCGCCCATGGAAACCTTCCGCGCCTTCGCGACGACCGACGCGTTCGGGCGCATTTCGGTGACCACCTCGACGCAGGTGCCCTTCCACGTGCGCCGCATGGTCGCGCAGTCGCTCGACATTCCGCAGTCGCAGGTGCAGGTCATTAAGCCGCGCATCGGCGGCGGCTTTGGCTCAAAGCAGACGGGCTGCTGCGAGATCTTCGTGGCGTTTGTGACGCAGCAGACCGGCCGTCCGAGCTACTGCTGCTACACCCGCGAGGAGACCATCACCGCGGGCAACTCGCGCCACCAGATGCAGATGACCGTTAAGCTGGGCGCCATGAACGACGGCACCATCACGGTCATCGACCTGCATACGCTGTCCAACGCCGGCGCGTACGGTGAGCACGCTACCACGACGATCGGTCTCTCAGGCCACAAGAGCCTGCCCATCTACAACCATGTGAAGGCGAGCCGCTTTAGGTGGGATGCCGTCTACACCAACACCAACCGCGGCGGCGCGTATCGCGGCTATGGTGCCACCCAGGGCCAGTTTGCCGTGGAGAGCGCCGTCAACGAGCTCGCCGACATGCTGCACATGGACCCCGCCGACCTGCGCCTTAAGAACATCGTGCGCGAGGGCGAGATCATGCCGCAGTACTACAACGAGAAGCTCAACGCCTGCGCGCTCGACCGCTGTCTGCTGCGCGCGATGGACATGATCGGCTGGCGCGACAAGCCGCTGGCTGTGGACCTGGGCGACCGCGTGCGCGCCCTGGGCTGCGCGCTCACCATGCAGGGCTCGGGCATCTCCAACGTCGACATTGCCGGTATCGACATGCGCCTGGAAGAGGATGGCTTTATTACGATTTCGACCGGCGCCACCGACAACGGCATGGGCGTCGACACGATTCTGGCGCAGATTGCCGCTGAGGAGCTGGGCGTTGAAAGCTCGCTGATCGTGGTGCGCGGCGTGGACACCGACGTGTCTCCGTTCGATGCCGGCTCGTACGCGAGCTCGGGCACGTACGTGACGGGCCTGGCAGCCAAGAACGCCGCGACCGAGCTGCGCGAGAAGATCTGCGCCAAGGCCGCCCAGATGTGGGACGTGGACGCCGCCGATGTGGTGTTCGATGGCCAGTACGTGCGCCTGTCCGACGAGCGTGCCGCACGCGAGCAGAACCGCTACCTCACGCTGCGCGACTTTGCCAACCTGTGCGTCAAGAACATCGCGGGTGGCGACGCGCTCACCTCGCACTCCTCTGCCTGCCTGCCCGTTTCGCCTCCACCGTTTATGGCCGGCATTGCCGAGGTCGAGGTCGACAAGGCCACCGGCAAGGTGACTGTGGTGGACTATGCGGCGGCCGTTGACTGCGGCACCGTGATCAACGAGGCGCTCGCGCGCGTCCAGGCCGAGGGCGGCATTGCCCAGGGCATTGGCCATGCGCTCTACGAGATTGTTGAGCACGACGACCGCGGCCGCCTGCGCACCGGCAACTTTATGAGCTACAAGCTGCCCACGCGCCTGGATATCGGCAGCATTCGCGTAGCCTTTGAGCCGAGCTACGAGCCGACGGGTCCGTTTGGCGCCAAGTCGATCGGCGAGGTCGTCATCAACACGCCGCTCGCCGCCGTGGCCTCGGCCGTGGCGCACGCCACCGGCCACCAGGTGCGCTCGCTGCCCATCACGCCCGAGAAGGCCCTTCTGGGGGAGTAGCGGGTCAGCGAACAAGTCGTAATTGGCGGGGTGGGGCAACTCGCCCCGCCAATTGCACTCGTGGTGAGGTGGTTGATTTCCGATCTCAGCCGAACACATTGAGCAAATAGGCCGTTCCCGCACCT
>CABUDZ010000070.1 GCA_902490445.1 uncultured Collinsella sp. | reverse complement strand
TCCAGCCATAAAAAAGCCTCCCATTTCTTGTGTCCAAGAAATGGGAGGCAGTTCAATGAGCTACGCGGGACGAGGACCGAGTGATTATTTAATCCCCGTCCCAGAAAAATCATTCTAGGCGGTGTACGCGATTGTAGATTTCACGGCATGGCGCCAGCCGGCGATCTTTTTGGCTCGCACGTCGGCAGGCATGGCAGGCTCCACGATGTCGCGGGCGCCGTAGACGTCGACGACATCGCGCGTGTACATGCCCAGCGCAATGCCGCAGGCCCAGGCCGCACCCAGGCCGCTCATCTCGTCGTTGCTCGCGATGCGGATGGGCGAGCCAACCAAGTCGCTCTCAAACTGCATCAGGTACGCGTCGCGCGTGGGACCGCCGTCAACACGAAGCTCGGCCAGCGCCGCACCCGAATCCTCGACCATCGCATCGATGACGTCGAAGATCTGATAGGCGATCGACTCATCGGCGGCCTTTACGAACTCCGCACGGCCCGTGGTGCGCGTCATGCCAAAGACGCAGCCCTCGGCATCGCTCGCCCAGTGCGGCGCGCCCAGGCCAGTGAACGCCGGCACAAGGTAGACACGGCTCGCCGGATTGGCGGCGTAGCACAGGTCGGTGACTTCCTCGGGATTGTTGATGAGCTCCAGGTCGTCGCGCAGCCACGTCTTGACGGCGCCGGCGTAGCTCACGTTGCCCTCGAGCACATACTCGGTCACGCCGTCCATACGCCACGCAAGCGAGCTCGAAAGCCCGTGCGAGCTGGCAACGAACTCGACGCCGACGTTCATCATGACCGAGCTGCCGGTGCCATAGGTCGCCTTGGCCATGCCGCGGCTGTGGCAGCCCTGGGCAAACAAGGCGGCATGGCTGTCGCCGAGCACACCGTGAATGGGCACGGGCGCCGGCAAAAAGCCGCCCAGATCCGTCGTGCCGAACATGCCATCGGAGTCGGTCACCTGCGGCAGGCAGGCAGGATCGACGCCAAAGGCCTCACACACCGGCTCACTCCAGCAGCCACGGCGCAGGTCAAAGAGTTGTGTGCGGCTGGCGTTAGACCAGTCGCAGCGGAACTCCGCGCCGCCCGTGAGCGTCCAAACCACCCAGGCATCGATGGTGCCCAGACACAGCTCGCCTGCCGCCGCGGCCTCGGCAGCCGTGGGAACGTTCGCGAGAATCCAAGCCATCTTGCCCGCCGGATAGTAGGGCGAGAGTACCAGACCCGTCGTGTCGCGCACCAGCTCGGCCACACCCTCGCGCGCGGCCAGCTCGTCGCACAGCTCACGGGCGCGGGCGCACTGCCACACCACGGCGTCGCACAGCGGCTCGCCCGTCGTGCGCCTCCAGGCAACGGTGGTCTCGCGCTGATTGGAGATGCCGATGCCGGCGACGTCGGCCGGATCGACCCCGGTCTCCTCCACCACGGCACGTGCCACGGCCAGCACGTTAGCGGCGATCTCGGCTGGATCATGGCTCACCCAGCCGGCCTCGTTGACAATCTGGCGATGCGGGCGATCGGCACGATGAATCAAATGGCCGCCCTCGTCCACCAGCAGCGCCTTGGTACCCTGCGTGGATTGATCGATTCCGATGATGTATTTGCTCATGTACTCTCCTGTCTCCCCCGTCGATTCAAAAACTAAAACCCGACGGACAAGGAGCGAGCGGTCGTCAAGTGCCGCAGATCGCCGTGAAAGAGGGCCGCCGCGTACTTTGTGTACGCAAGCGACGGTTTGAACGGCAAGGTGCGGTGCTTGGCGGCCGCGCAGCGTCTGTTTCTACTAGTTGCCGAGGAACTCGGCGACCGTCTTGGCGATTCCCTCGCCGGTGAGCCCGTAGTGCGCAAAGACCTCGGGGCTCGTGCCGGTGATGACCGGCGCATCGGGCAGGGAGAGGCACTTGACCGGACGCGGGCAATGCTCGCCCACGACCTGCGCGACCATGGAACCCAGGCCGCCGAAGGGGCTGTGCTCCTCGACCGTCACGACGGCACGCGTGGTACCGGCGGCCTCGATCACGGCCTCGGCGTCGAGTGGCTTGACGCAGTACATGTCGAGCACCGTTGCCGAGATTCCCTGCTCGGCCAGCAAATCGGCGGCGTCCACGGCATGGCGGACCATCTCACCGGTGGCGACAAGCGTCACATCGGTGCCGCGACGCACCCAGGTGGCGCGATCCATCTGGAACGGGCACTCGCCCTCGGCGTACACGTCCTCGACCGGGTTGCGCCCCACGCGGATGTAGGCCGGCTTGTTGTCGGCTACCAGGGCGCGCACAAGCTCGGCGGTCTGGAAGCGGTCGCTCGGCAGATACACGCGCATGTTGGGAATCGCGCTCATGGCGGCGATATCCTGCGCGGAGTGGTGGCTCATACCCAGGGCGCCATAGGACACGCCGCCCGAGATGCCGATGAGCTTGACGTTGGTGTTGGAGTACGAGACGTCGACCTTGCACTGCTCATACGAACGCGTGGTCACAAAGGACGCCGGCGAGGCGGCCCAGGCCTTCTTGCCGCACGAGGCCATGCCGGCGGCGATGCTCACCAGGTCCTGCTCGGCAATGCCGACCTCAATGGACTGCTGGGGATACTGATCGAAGAACGGCGTGAGCGATGCGGAGCCGCGGGAGTCGGAGCACAGGACGACGATGTCTTTGTCAGTTGCGGCGGCCTCGAGCAGCGTGTCGCAGATAACCTTGCGGTTGGCGATCTTGTTAGCCATTGATAGCCTCCTTATGGGCAGCGAAATCGGCGATGATCTGGGCATATTCCTCATCGTTGGGCAGATGATGATGCCAGGAGGCCTTGTCCTCCATAACCGGCGAGCCGTAGCCCTTCACCGTGTTGAGGATGATGACCGTGGGCTTACCCTTGGTCTCGGCGGCCAGCGTCAGCGCGGCGTCGATGGCCTGGACGTCGTTGCCCGGAATGGAGAGCACGTTCCAGCCGAAGGCGGCCCAGCGCTCCTCCTGCGAGTCCTGCTTCATAACGTCCTCGGTGCTGCCGCTGATCTGCAGGCGGTTGCGGTCCACGAGCGCGCACAGGTTATCGAGCTGGTAGTTGCCGCCGCTCATAGCGCCCTCCCAGACCGAGCCCTCGGCAAGCTCGCCGTCGCCCATGATGGTGCAGACGCGGTAGTCGCGGCCGTCCATCTTGCCGGCAAGCGCCATGCCCACGGCCACGGGCAGACCGTGACCCAGCGAGCCCGAGTTCATCTCGATGCCCTTGAGCTTGTTGTTGGGGTGACCGATGTAGGGGCTGCCGAACTTGGAGAAGCGGGCCTTGACGTCATCGAGGTCCAGATAGCCCTCGTGGCAGAGCACCGCGTAGTAGGCCTCCATGGCATGACCCTTAGAGAGCACGAAGCGATCGCGGTTGGGATCGTCGACGGTCTCGGGCGAAATGTTGAGATGGTTGGCGTAGAGGGTCATGAGGGCGTCGATCACCGACATGTCGCCGCCGATGTGGCCGCCGGCGCCAGCCATGATGATATCGACGCAATCGCGGCGAAGGTCCCAACGCAGGGACTCAAGCTCTTCGATAGTTGCCATTTCTACTCTCCTCGCAGGTAGGCTTTGACGTCTTCTTCAATCGGGTCGTATAAGTCGGGGGCAATGCCGATGTACTTGCACGCCTCGTAGAGCACCGGCACGACGTTGGCGTGAATGGCGACGCAGTGGTGGATGTAGGGACCCTCGACGATCTTGGCCTCGAGGCGCTTGAGGTTGTCGACCTCGACCCACAGGTAGGTGCCCATGCCGGCCGGGCCGTCGATGCCGCGGGCATTGCCCAGCAGCAGCGAGTACTCGCCGTTGTCGCCGTCAAAACGGGCAAGGGTGAGGTCGCCGTGCTTGGCCTCGGCCGTCAGCGCGCCGGGGTGATCGAACGCCAGCGGGTAGGTGAGCTTGGGCTTGACGGCCGCACAGCTGCAGGGCCAGGGGCCACAGTGCTGCAGCAGCTCGCCGTTCTCGTTGTCGGGATGACGCACGGTCCAGTCGGCGAACATGCCGCGGTGACGGCCCAGATCGGCAGCCTCGACCATCAGCGCGGTGATGGCGCCGTGGATATCTGTCTCGCACACGACGGGGATACCCATCTCGTTAAGGATGGCGTTGGCGGCGCAGGGCATAATGCCCAACTCGTCCTGCAGGGCGTTCCAGCACTGGATGGCACCGGCGTTGCAACCGTACTTCTCGACCAAGCGCTTCATGGCGATGGCAAGACCGGCCACAGCGGGGACCTTATCCTCGGGGATGCAGATCTCAAAGCTGTCGGCAATGTGGGCGAGCATGGCTGCCATGGCCTGCTCGTCGGCCTGGGCGTCGCGCACGGCCTGGACAAGCTCGGTCATGGGGATGGGCGAAAGCTGGATGTTGAACTTCTCGAGCAGCTCGCCCTCGTTGCACATGGTCGACCAGAAGTCGAACGGACGGGTGGCCATCTGCAGAATACGGGTGTGCTTGAAGGTCTTGACCACGTTGCACACGGCCAAAAAGTCCCAGACGCCGCGCTCGAACTCGGGATCGGTCAGGCGGCAGTTGGTCATGTAGGTGAAGGGCACCTGGAAGCGGCGCAGGACCTTGCCGGTGGCGAACAGGCCGCACTGGCTATCGCGCAGGCGGGTGCCGTCGGGCTCGGGGCGCTCGTCGCGCGGACCCCACAGCAGCACGGGCAGACCGAGCTCGCGGGCAAGGCGGGCGCAAACGTACTCGGTACCAAAGTTGGCGTGGCACAGCATGATGCCATCGACGCCCTCGGCGCGGAACTTCTCGACGATAGGCGCGATATGGCTGTCGTCGAACAGCAGGCCCTCGTCGTTGATGTCGTCGATATCCACGATGTCGACGCCGATCTCGCGCAGGCGATCAGCCGTAAGGCCGCGATACTTGATCGCGTCCGGCGCGCTAAAGATGCTGCGGCGCGTGGGCACGAAACCGAGCTTGATCTTATCCATGTACGTCCTCCCCTAATCACATGTTCAGTAAACAGACGCATGTTTCGTTTTGTTCTGTTTACTAAATGTTTTACTCTTTTGTTTAGTAGTTTAGCGCGAAAGTCCCGTAAACGGTAGAGAAATCAGCCTAAACGGTATGTAAACAATCTGAACATACAAGGGCAACAAAAAGAGGGCCCCGTAGGACCCTCTCTCTTGGTAGCGTCATATATGGTTGCCTTTGGCGGACTTTTCCGCTCTGAGGTCTGGCGCCGTTCTGCCTAGATTTCGCGCACGCTCTGGCGCTCGACAAAATAGGTCGATACGGCCGTTTTGCAGGTATAGCTCTTGGGATTGCGGATGTTGCCCACCAGGCGGCGCACCGCGATCTCGCCCACCTCGTGCTTGGGAACGTGCACCGTGGTGAGCGGCGGGTTGGAGAAGGCACCCAGAGATAGGTCGTCAAAGCCGATGATCGAGACATCGTCGGGCACACGTATGCCGTGCTCGTTGAGCGCGCGCATGGCACCCACGGCGAGCACGTCGTTCTCGGCAAAGAAAGCCGTCGGCAGGTCGTCGTGCGAGACGCTGTCGAGCCACACGCCCATGTCGCGATAGGCACCCTCGAGCGTGGTGCCCAACGTGACACGCCATGCCGGATTGGCCTCGAGGCCCGCGTCCTCAAGCGCTTGGCGATAGCCGCGCTCGCGATCCTTAAAGTTGCGAATACGAAGGTCGCCCGCCAGATAGCCGATCTGCTTGTGGCCTTTCTCGATAAGGTAGTCCACGGCGCGCAGCACCGAATCGGTGTTGGCAATGACCACGGCGTCGAAATACTGGCGATCGCTCCAGCCATCGAGCACAATCAGGTGGGCGGCGGCGTTAGCGAACAGGGCGTAGTCCTCCTCGCCCAACTCCGTACCCATTAGCACAATGGCGGCGGACGGATCGGCGATCAGGCCCTCGACCTGCGGGCGCACGGCGTCCAGGTCGCTAAAGTCGAGCGAGACAAAGCTCGTGCTCATGCCGTGGCGACGCGCCTGACGCTCCACGCCCTCAATAACCGCGGGATGGAAGGTGCTCTCGTCCAGGATGGCACCCGTCTTGCGCGCAAGCACGAACTGGATACTCTCGAGCTGCGTCGACTGCTGGTATCCGAGCGATTGTGCGCACTCCAGGATGACCTTGGCGGTCTCCTCGCTCACGCTGCGCTTGCGGTTGAGCGCGTTGGACACGGTCGCAGGCGAAAAACCGGTGATGCGGCTGATCTCGCGAACACTTGCTTTAGCCATTGTTCCCCCTAGTAACGGTCGCGGTCGAGCATCGTGGCCTGACCGCCCCGTGACTCGATAACTAAACGACCGCAAATTCAATCTAAACAGAATAGTAAATGTTTAATAGCTAGTTTAGCCTGTTGTCAAGCAAAGTGGTGCGACTATTCCCCCAACGGGCACATTTACTCGGTAGCTAAAAAAGCCCCGTCCCAAATTGACTACATGGGGCGGGGCGTGAAAAACATTTAGCCCAGGACGCGGGCCATACGCGCCTTGAACTCGGACAGAAAGCGCGGGGCGTCGACGGTCAGCGCCACGAGTGCGCTCTTGTCGGGATCGGCCACACGGCGCTCATCGCAGATGGTGCGGCCGCGATACTCGCCAAGCAGGTCGATGCGCAAGTTACAGCCGAGCGCGCCCACGAGCGTGGGGTCAATCGCCACGGCGACGGCAAGCGGATCGTGCAGCGCGCAGCCACCCAGGTAGGAGGCGTTCATCTCGTACGAGCCAATGTAGTGCTCCACCATGCTCGCAAACGCGCAACCGGCCATGGTGCCCGAGCCCGTCCAGCCGGCAATGTCGCGACACGTGAGCACCACGCGATGCGTCACATCCAGCCCCACCATAGTGAGCTTGCGGCCCGAACGCAGCACGGCATCGGCCGCCTCGGGATCACTTGCCATGTTGGCCTCGGCGCCCGCGCTCACGTTTCCGGGCACGGTGAGCGCACCGCCCATCACGACCACGCGACCGATAGACATCATCGCCGCCGCATCGCGCTCCAAGGCAAGTGCCAGGTTGGAGAGCGGGCCGGTCGCAACGTAGACCAGATTGGGACCATAGGTGCGCGCAGCATCAATCAGGTAATCGACCGCCGCGTTACCGTCGGCCGACGTCGCCCCCACCGGCTCGTACGGCGACGCGGGCACGCTCGCCCCGCCAATGCCGTTCTTGCCGTGAATGAGCGTGGTGGACGCCGGCGGTGTATAGGGCTCAGTCGCCTTAATGGGACGATCGGCGCCCAGGTACACCGGCACCTCGGGACGACCCAACAGGTCGAGCACCGCCAGGCAGTTGTGCGCCGATTGCTCGACGCGCACGTTGCCAAAGCACGTGGTGATGCCCACGAGCTCCACCTCGGGGCTCGCGATGGCATAGGCCAGCGCCATCGCATCGTCCACACCCATATCCAGATCAAGGATCAGCTTCTTGGTTGCCATTGTTCTACTCCGCTTCTCCGTCTTTATCGTTTAACCAAACCAATGTTCAACTTCGGCGCGCGTGGGAATCGATTGCTGAGCGCCCAGACGCGACACCGTCACCGCCGAGGCGCGAGCGCCCGCGACCATGCACTCAAAGAGCGGCAAACCCTCTAGACGAGCCGCCGCCAACGCGCCGATAAACGTATCGCCGGCCGCCGTGGTGTCGACCACCGACCTCGAAAGCGCCGGCATGCGCAGCAGCTCGCCGTCATCACCGAGCGTAACCGAGCCGGCACCGCCCAGCGTAATGACCGCGGCGCCAGCGCCTTTGCCGAGCAGAGCGTTGAGCGCTTCGACACAACTCGCGTCATCTGTGGGCAGAATGCCCGTCAGCGCCTGGCATTCGGTCTCGTTGGGGCAAACCAAGTCGACCGCAGGCCACACTCCCGCCGGTAGATCGCAGGCCGGCGCGGGGTTAAAGACCGTATAGAACCCCAGCTCGTGAGCGCAAACAAGCGCCTTGGCAGTCGCCACGAGGTCACATTCGCCCTGGGCGATAAAGACGCTTCCGGCAGCCGGGGCAATCTCTCTGGCGCCTCCGTCGAGCCCGTCGGCCACCAGGTGCCTCAGCGCACAGGCCACATCATCGCCTGTAAGCGCATGGTTGGCACCCGGCGACAGCACGATACGGTTGTCGCTCTCGCAGCGGATGATGGTCGCCGTGCCCGTCTCCACGTCGTCGCGCCGCGCCACGAACTCAACGCCCACGCCGGCATCCCGAAGTCCCGCCACCAGCGCATCGCCAAACGCATCGCGCCCGACCGCGCCGATCATGCACGTGCGCGCACCCATGCGCGCGGCGGCGACGGCCTGGTTAGCGCCCTTACCACCGGCATTGGTGATAAAACCGCTGCCACCGACGGTCTCGCCCGCGCGCGGCATGCGCTCGCACGCCACCGAAAGGTCCATGTTCATGCTGCCGAACACCGCAACAATGCCGTTGTCTGCCATGGAAACCTCCTCGTCTGCAGGCCTTACGCCCACCGTCGGCGTCGATCGTGCGCTCTCGCACCTCTATAACTTTAGTTCACTTTGATGTGAACGCACCCTTGAGGTTGCGCCAGCAGCAAGCATTCACAGGAGCAGGCAGCTACAATGAATATGTGCCGATTATTCTCGTCATTGGATGATGTTTTATGGAGCAATTCCCACAATCGAGCCCACGCGGCCCGCGCCGCGCGCCTGATAACCAGGCGCCGCACGAACGCCCGCACGCCGACCGCCGCACCGGCGAGTCGCGACGCGGCCCGAGCCCGCATCGAACGCCCACCAACAAGGGTGCCTATGCAGCCAAGACCAACACCGGCGCCACACGCTCGTCCGCTACCGACCAGCAGGCGACCGCTCGCCCCAAATCTCGTTACATTCCTGCGCTCGACGGCCTGCGTACGCTCGCCGTCGTCGCGGTGGTGCTCTATCACCTCAACCTCACGTGGGCCCAGGGCGGCCTGCTCGGCGTCACGATCTTCTTTGTGCTTTCGGGCTATCTGATCACGCGCTTGCTGCTCAACGAAGTCGCCAAGACCGGCCGTATCGACCTTAAGAGCTTCTGGATTCGCCGCATCCGTCGCCTGGTCCCTGCCGTGGTAACGGTAGTGTTCGTGACCTGCGCGCTGTGCACCATCTTCAACCACGTGATGCTCACCAAGATGCGCCCCGACATCCTACCGTCGCTGCTGTTCTTCAACAACTGGTGGCAGATTGCCCAAAACGTCTCGTACTTCAATGCCCTGGGCGACCCCTCGCCGCTCACGCACTTTTGGTCGCTTGCCATCGAGGAACAGTTCTACCTGATTTGGCCGCCACTGCTGTTTGCCATGGTATCCATGCATGTGAGCAAGCCCAACACGCGCCGCGTGGTTCTGGGCCTTGCCGCGGCATCTGCCCTCGCCATGATGGTGCTTTACAACCCTGCCGCCGACCCCAGCCGCGTGTACTACGGCACCGACACCCGCGTGTTCTCGCTGCTGCTGGGCGCCTGGATGGCCTTTATCCCCGATCGCGACCTGGCGCCGGTGCGTCTCGCACATCGTTTGGGGCTCAATCGCCTGGCTGGCGCCGCCAAGCACGGCAAAAACGCCGAGGGCAAGTCTGGCGAGAAGGCCGACGAAGCAGCCGAGACCGCTCCGGCACAGCCGAGCGCCCTCGTGCGCTTTTGGTCCTCGCCCGCATCCATCGATGTGTTGGGCGTCGTGGGTCTGGTTGGCCTTGCCGCCATGGTCGCGCTCACCAACGGCTACACCGCGTTCCAGTATCGCGGCGGCACGCTGTTATGCTCCATCCTCACGCTCATGGTTATTGCGGCATGCGTGCAGCCCCAGGGAATGGTTGCCCGCGCGCTGTCAGCCGAGCCGCTCGTGTGGGTCGGCAAGCGCTCGTACAGCATCTACCTGTGGCACTATCCGCTGCTGTTGCTCATGAACCCGGTCGCCAACATCAACGATACGCCCTGGTGGCAGTACATTTTGCAGGTGCTGCTGGTGGTCGCCGTAGCCGAGTGCTCCTATCGCTTTATCGAAACGCCGTTTAGGAAGGGCGCCTTCGGCCGCACCGTCGCCGAATTCCGCGATGGCACCACCACGCCCGCCAACTGGGCTCGCGCGCACGTCCCTGTCTGCGCGGCCTGCGCTGTCGTGTTGGTCGTTGCACTGGGCGGCCTGATTTTTGTGCCCGAGACGTCTGCGCTGAGCGGCGAGGGCGCCGAAGTTCTGAACAAGGAAGCCAAAAACACCGCGCCCACCGACCAGCAGGCGGCCGACGACACCGACAAGGACAACGACGGCTTCCCCGATGGCTCCTACGACCTGTTGATGATCGGTGACTCCGTGTCGCTGCGCGCCGTTGATTCCTTTGACGGCGTGTTCCCGCACAGCCATATCGATGCCGAAAAGGGCCGCCAGTTTGATGCTGGCCGCGCGACATTTGAGGGCTATATCCAGCAGAACCTTGCCGGCAAGATCGTGGTCTTTGCCCTGGGCACCAACGGTTTGGTAACGGACGCCCAGGTCGACGCGATCATGGCCGACGCCGGCGAGCAGCGCATTGTCGTGTTTGTAAACACGCGTAGCCCGCAGCCGTGGGTCGGGTCCACGAACCAGGCCATCGCCAACGCCGCCACGCGCTACAAGAATGTACGCGTTGTCGACTGGTACGGGTACAGCGCCAACCGCAACGACCTGTTCGACGGCGACGGCACGCACCTGTCGACCACCGGCGTGACCGAATACCTCAACCTGATCCACGATGCGGTCAAGAAAGACCTGCCCGTGCACCCCGAGGACCACGTCAACGATCCGCAGCCGGCAGCCGTCAAATCCGCCGCCGACGCACTCGTCAATGCCCTCGCCTACAAACCACACAAGCTGGGCACCGACAAGTAACACGCGGCCAAATCTGCTTCCACCCGCAGGGGGCGTCGGCCGTGGCCGACGCCCCCTGCGGCAGTTAGGGACGCTCCTTTTGCACCGGCACCTTGAGGCACTTCTGGCGCAGCCAATGAAGACCTCTAGAGATGAATTTCAAGCCGCTCCGCCGCTCCAGGCATCGTTTCCGCGCCTCGCGCCTG
>CABUDZ010000069.1 GCA_902490445.1 uncultured Collinsella sp. | reverse complement strand
CCATACCATCGATTACGAAGATAACCGCAGACGCTTTATCTCTAATGATGCCGGGATCGATACCTGCTACACTCATCTTTATGGTATGGACGCATCTTTGAATGACCAGACTTCCTCTTGGAATTTAAAGAATACCTTTGCGTTGGCCTTGCGGGAAGGTTTCCAAGATTGGGCTAAGTTCGGCAAACGGGTCTGGAATTGCATTCACCGGCATTTCGGGGCAGATTGATACACATGTACGAAAGGGAACCTATGTGGTGCGTTGGGTTGGAGCTGCTGCAGGCCCGATATGGATTGCGGTCTTGCGCCCCGATGTCCAAATAGGTTTCTCTCTCTAGACGGGAAGTTGTTCATGAACGCCATATATGACGGAGATGACTGGGTCGATCATTATACTTGGCGCCTGGTCGGCTCGAACGACAATGGGGATGTGGTGTTTGATGGACTATGTCCAAAGCATCTCCATCCTTTTGTCTCGTCGTTAATTGAGAGTTCCGCTCGTGTTGCCCCCTACAGCTCGGCATCGCTTCATGATACGGACGTTTTGAAGACCATAAGGGAATCAATTGACGAGGGCACGATGAGCGGCCCGCTGTTTTCTCAGCTTGTGGGGCTAGATGAGATTGGCTCGAAACGACTGCTTGCGGGCGAAAAAGTGGAACTCACTTATCGGTCGATGATTTCAATCCTGCGGCTAGCCGATGTTCTTCGCAAATAAATGAGGCTTCCCTATTCAAAAACCGAAAACCCCGCCAAACGTGATTCCCCTAGGGGAATCACGCCATCGGACGAACAGCTCAGCCGAGCGGCTCGCTACTCCTCCCAGTAAGCATCTGCAAGCAGCTTAAAGCAGATCTTCTTGACCGGCTGTGCGCCATCGCCCGGGAACTCGAGCGTGGGCATGTGAGGCTCGCCGGCAACGAACAGCGCAAACTTGTCGTCGGCAAGATCGCCGGCGATCGAAGCGTCGGAATCGACCAGATCGTAGTCGTCCTTCTCGTCAAACTCCTGAACCAGCGTCAGGCTGCCCGTGGCGACCTTAAAGGCCTCGCGACCCTCAACGTCGATCTGCAGGTCGTGATAGCGCTGATGCGTCTCATAGTGAGCCTCGGCCTCGGGACGCGTCGTGGGAGCCATGACGTTCGCATAGACCTTGTCGCCCAGAATCGGATGGCTGCCGACCTCGAGCTCTGCCGGGTCGTTCTCCTCGAGCCAGTCGATCAGCACGTCGAGGCCCTTGAGCATTCCGCGGTACTCCTCGATATCGCCCAATGCACCGTAAATCATCTAAATCCCCTCTCGGATCGCTTCTTTGGCGGCTACTCGGCAAACGCGTTACCGACGCTGTTGCCACCCACATACGCCTCGACCAGGGTAAGGTCGGGATTGAACACGACAAACTCGGCGTCGCGCCCCAGCATAATGCTACCGCACTTGTCGTCGACATGAGCTAGCAAGCAATGCCGGGGCCGACGCCCAGGCTTTTACAGCTCGGTCACGACAACGCCGTTGTAGACCTCGTCCCAACGGTCCATGACCAGATGGCCGGTCATGGGATCCATGGCATTGAGCTTGCCGCAGGTGTTGGCGGTGCGCAGCACCGTCTCGTCGTCCGCGCCAGCAGCAATGGCATGCGCGAAGCCAGCGATAGTGGAGTCACCAGAGCCCGTGGCGTTAACGGCAGGGATATCGGGCGTCTTTGCGCGGAACGCACGGCCATTGTGGAAGCCAACGGAGCCGGCAGCGCCCATGGACACGACGACCCAGGGGATATCGGAGAAGCGGGCATCAGAGGCGAGCGCGGCGCGGAGCTCGTCCACATCGTCGGTGGTAAAGCTCGTACCCAAAAGGCCGTTGATCTCGGTCAGGTTAGGCTTGACCAGCTCGGGCTTAATTTCGGACTTAAGGGCGGCCTCGAGCGAAGCACCCGAGGTATCGAGCAACACCTTGGCACCGGCGTTCTCGGCAATGCCCGTGATCTTGGCATAGTAGTCTGCCTCGACACCGCGGGGCAGCGAACCCGAGATGGTGACGACGTCGGCCTTGCTCGCAAGCTCGGTAAACTTGGCGGTAAAGGCATCGAGCTCCTCGGGGGCAATTGTCGGACCGCTCTCGAGCAGCTCGGTCTGGTTGCCGGCATGAAGGATATTGAGGCAGATGCGGGTCTCGCCCTTGATGGGCACAAAGTCGTTGTTAATACCGTTGGCGTCCATGAGCTCGGCCATGTAAGCGCCCATGTGGCCGCCGAGCAGACCGGTTGCCACGACGTCGTCGCCCAGCTGACCCAGCACACGGGCCACGTTGAGGCCCTTGCCGCCGGCGGTCTTTTCGGGCGTCACACGGTTGACGTCATCGATAACGAGCTCATCGAGCTGATAGCGCGTATCGACAGACGGGTTCATCGTAACGGTGAGGATCATTTTTAGCTCCTTATCTCGCAGCCACCTACTCACTCGCAACACGCGTCGACAACACGCAATTACAGAATTCCAATCGTGAACGCGCGAACGACGGTCTCCTTGGGCTTGGCGACAAGGCAGCCGCGCTTATGCTCAAGCACGTCATCCTCATCGGAGCAGGTCGAAAGGCCGCCCCAGGGCTCAACTGCCACAAAATCGCCCTCGGGCTTACTCCACACGATGAGGTACGGAAAGCCCTCGAAGCTCAGGCGAACGCCCTTGTCCTCGCCCTTTTTGGAAATCGTGACCTGACGACTCTCGAGTACGTCAAAGATGGTCTCCGCAAAATCGAAGAGCTCGTGCGACAGGGGCAACGTCTTCCCCACCATGGGGTTCTTGGAGCGGTTTGCCACATCAATCAAGCCAGTCGATGGAACGGCGGTGCAGAGCTCCGCAGCCTCGTCCTTCTCAAAGCGCAGCTCGTAGTCCGTATAGACCTCGCCCTCATCGAGCGGGCACCTAAAGCCGGGATGTCCACCGATAAAGAACGGCATGTCCTCGGTGCCTTCATTGGTCACCTCATAGGAGACACGCACGGCGGCGTCCTCGAGCGTATAGCGGGCGACAAGCTTAAACGGATACGGATAATCGCTCAGCAACGCGGCGTTATCCTCCGAAGCCAGGCACATCGCCAGCTCGTTCTCACTCTGGCTCAGCAGCTTCCACTCCTGTTTGCGCGCAAACCCGTGGCGAGCGAGCTTCACATGATGCCCGGCAAACGTCATGGCATTGTTGTCGCGCAAGCCTCCGCAAATCGGAAAGCAGACCGGCGCCTGACCGGACCACACCGCGGGATCACCCTGCCACAAATACTCACGACCGTCAGCCTCAATCGAGGTAAACGAGCCGCCGGCCGTGGAAACCTTGATAGAAATCGAATCGTTGGAAAGAGCGTATTCCATTATCCATCCTTTCGGACAACTGCTTTTTCATGCAAGCGCCCGCCTCAATCCTAGTCAAAGGACAAACCCGCGCGCTCGTCGATGTGTCCGGTATCCCGACCATACAACGGGGTACCATACAGACATTGATGCAATTACAGCTGAAAGGCCTTCTTATGCGAACCATCATCCTTTATGCCTCACGCCACCACGGCAATACGAAAAAGCTCGTGGACGCCATCGTCGAGGCGCACCCCGAAATCGATACCCTCGACGTGAAGTCACTCGGTAAAAACGAGTACCCCGACCTGCACGAATACCATCTGATCGGTGTCGCCACGGGCATCTATTACTCCGAGATCGACAAGGACATGGCACGTGTGCTCACGAACGTGCTGCAGCCGCAGGATAAGGTATTTGGCCTTATGACCTATGGTGGCAAAAACAAGTGGTACGGCAAGGATATCGATGGCATCTGCCGCATGAGGCAGGCCATCTTTATGGGTGTCTACGGCTGCCCCGGCTTTGATACGTGGGGGCCGTTCAAGCTCGCCGGCGGCGTCCAGAAGGGACACCCAACTGCCGAAGAGATTAAGGGAGCCGTCGATTTCTTCGACAAAATCGAAGATGAGTACGGCGATATCATCGTCGAAGAGTACGCCAAGCGCGAGAAGCGTCTAGCATACGAAAAGGAGCATCCTGCAGGAGGCCTGGTGGCCGGCGTTAAGCGCACGGCAAAGAAGATTGCTAACAAGCTGTAACTGTGAAGGTGCTTTTGAGCGTTTAACCCATACGGCGGGTCCGAGCAGATTCGGGCCCGCCGTCTTTTTCTATCGTTACTCGGTAAAGGCGTTGCCGACGCTCTGGCCGCCAACATACGTCTCGACGAGGGTGAGCTCGTGGTCGAACACGACAAAGTCGGCGTCGCGACCCGGCATGATGCTGCCGCACTTATCCTCGATGTGCGCAGAGCGAGCCGGCACCTCGGTTGCCATGCGAATGGCGATATCGGCGCTGGCGATGCCCCAGTCGACGATGTTCTTGACACCCTGGGCAAGCGTGAGCACCGAGCCGGCAATGCTCTTGCCGTCGGCGAGCCAGCACAGGTTGTCCTTCATGATGACGTCCATGCCGCCACTGGTGTAGCTGCCCTCGGGCATGCCGCCGCAGCCCAGGCAGTCGGTGATGAGTACCGTGTGCTGCCAGCCCTTTGCCTGCAGCAGCGCCTTGATGGCGGCAGGGTTTACGTGCTTGCCGTCACAGATGATCTCAGCGTAGGTCTCGGGCGTGGACATGGCAGCACCCACGACACCGGGCTCACGGTGATGCAGCCCGCGCTGGCCGTTATAGGTATGCGTAAAGCAGCTGGCACCGGCGTTGATGGCGGCGATGCACTCATCGTAGGTGGCGTCGGAGTGACCGATGCTGGTCACGACGCCCTTCGCGTTGAGGGCGGCAGCATAGGTGGCAGCGCCATCGCGCTCAGCGGCCATAGCGCTCTTGACGATACGTCCGCCAGCAGCCTCCTGCCACTGGTCGAAGACCTCCTCGGAGGGATCGATCAGGTAAGCGGGGTTCTGCGCGCCCACGTGCTTCATGGTAAAGAAGGGGCCCTCCAGGTAGATGCCCTGAATGCGAGCACCGCAGAAGTCGGGGCCGCGGCCCTCGTCCGCCTGGGCAATGGCGGCGCAGGCGTCCTTGATCTGCTCGACGCCATCGGTGAACGTCGTGGGCAGCCAGCTGGTGGTACCGCGACGGGCGAGCTCGGTCGAGCTGATATCGATGCCCTCGGGATCGTTATCGGTAGTTGAGTGGTTGTAGAAGCCATGGATGTGAGTATCGACCATACCCGGTGCGATCCACGATCCCGTGTAGTCCTTAATCTCGCAAGAGGGCTCGTCGGCCTGCCAGGCGCCAAAGACGCCGTCCTCGACCATAAGATAGCCGCCCAGTTGCGGGCCTGCCGGCAAGAAGAACTTGTCAGCCTTAATTGCGTACGTGCTCATATGCACTCCTTGCTTCTAAAGCAGTTGACTGTGGTGATGCTTATACCCAGCTCACGTAAAACAAAAAGCGCCCGCCCGCCGTTATGAGCGGACGGGCGCCCTTACAGGGGGACGCGATTAAGCGGTGAAGGGGTGAATCGTCACGCCCTTAACCACGCGGTTGACCGTGCCGGTGGGGCTCGGCGTATCGGGCGTGTTGCCCACGCGCACGGAGTTGAGCAGGCTGATAGCCTGAGCAAACATCACGAACGGCAGAGCAAGGTAGCCCTCGGGAAGTGCCTCGTAGCCCTTAAAGGTGAAGGACTCACCCTCATAGACGGTGGCACCTTCCTGCTGAACGGCAACGGTGTGCTGAGCGATCTCGTCGCCACCGATCTCGTTGAGGATGTCGATGTCGTACTGACGGGTGTAGGCGTCGTTGTTGACGAACACGAAGACGAGCGTCTTATCGTCGACGAAGGACTTAGGTCCGTGACGATAGCCCATGGAGGTGTCGTAGGAAGTAGCGACCAGACCGTGAGCGAGCTCGAGGATCTTGAGCTGGCTCTCCTGGGCAAGGCCACCGAAGGAGCCAGAACCCAAGTAGGTCACGCGGTTGAAGTCGCCAGCGAGGTAATCGGCAACCTCGGACTCGCGAGCGATAACCTCCTCGCCCATCTTGGCGATGGTCTCGACCCACTCGGCCTTCTGCTCGTCAGAGGCAGTGTCGAAAATAAGGGTGGAGAGCAGGGTCATGCAGGTGTAGGAACCGGTCATGGCGAAGCCCTTGTCGTTGGCGCGCGGGATGAGCAGCGTCAGCGCATTGGGATCATCGGCGGACTCGACGGCAAGCTTGCCCTCGGGAGCGCAGGTGATGTTGAGGAACTTGACGTTGTGGACGAGCTCCTTGGCGACGGCAACGGCGGCAAGGCTCTCGGGGCTGTTGCCAGAGCGGGCAAAGGAAACCACGAGCGTGGGATCCTCGGCGCGCAGGAAGTCGCGCGGAGCGCTCACGATGTCGGTCGTGGCGATGGGCTTAAAGTCGTAGAGATCAGTGTTGCCAGCGTGACGCAGGTACGGGGCGCAGGTATCGCCAACGTAGTCGGACGTACCGGCACCGGTGAAGACAACGGACAGACGGCCCTCGCCCATAGCGCGAGCCTCGGCCAGAAAGGCCTCGATGGCCTCCTTGTTCTCGCGATAGATGTTGAGCGTATCACGCCAAAGCTCGGGCTGCTGAGCAATCTCGGCCGTGGTGATCTGGGCGCCGAGCTCGGTGAGCTCCTCGACACTCTTCTCGAACATTTCTAATACCTCTCTCTAGAAGTAATCCTCTGACGTGCAATTATACACTTCGGTTGGTTATCTGGTAGTAACCAGTTAAATACAAAGAATCATCATATGGAAACGGTGCAGACACTAATCGCTACGCTGGTGGTAAACCTTGTATTTAAACTGATCGGCACGAGCAACCGAGAGCGTATACTCCACAACCTCGTTTGACTCGTTATACGTAGTCCTAACCAAATCGAGCACAGGCGAGCCCTCGACGATTTCCAAAAGGTGGGCATCGGTGGGACGGGCTATGCTCGCATAGAACTCCTCTTCGGCCACGCGTATTTTTTGCTTAAAGTCTTGCTCAATCACATCGTAAAGCGGCTTACGCTCCAGCAGCGGTCGCTTTAGGGACAGAAATTGACGAACCGGTAGATAGCTACGTTCGACCATCATGGGCATGTTGTCGGCAGAACGAAGGCGCTTGAGCTTAAAAATGCGATCACCGATACGTAATCCCATATGCTCGGCCAGATTCTTATCGGCCTCCATCTCGCAAAAATCGAGAATCGTGGTCTCGGGGTCACGACCCATCGCGCGCATCTGCTCGGTAAAGCTGTAGGACTGCATAAGATTGGTTGCCTTTGCCGAACGGTCGGTCACAAAGGTACCGCGACCGTGCTGCCGAACCACCAGTCCTAAACGCTCCAGTTCCTGCAGAGCCAGGCGTACCGTAGTGCGCGAGAGACCATAGCGCTCCGAAAGTTCGCGCTCGGAAGGAATCATGTCACCGGCGCGATATTCATGGTCAATCTTTTCGGTCAGAATATCGACCAGCTGATCGTACAGCGGTTGCTTACGCGCTCCGATCGCCATCCTATCCTCCCTTTTGCTCGAATTCGGCTAACTACCTAGGGTGTTAAGCATTATCGGTCTGCAACACCCGAATCATTAAGAAAACAAAAGCCGCGCGCTCTTTCGAGCACGCGGCTTTTAACATACACATGGCTTAAGGGGTCGGGGTGTGAGCCGCGTAGGGACACACCCCTCAAGCTAGAGCCTTACCAGATGCTCGGCCAGAGACCAAGCGGGCCAGCGCCCAGGATGCCCAGGACGAAGAGCAGCAGAATGCCCTTGGTCGGGGTCCAGCTGTGCTTAGCGAACATGTAGTAAAGCAGCAGCGTAAGCATAAGCGGGACGAGCTTCGGGACGATGGTGTTGAGGGTGTCGGCAACGGAGAAGTTGACCGGATCCTCGGTGACGGTGCCGTAGGTAACGGACGCCATGCCGTTGCCCAGATCGGTGACGCCGCACTCGACAGCGTTGCCGTCGGCATCGGAAGCGGTAAGAGCGTTACCGTCGGCATCGGTCATGGCCATGGTGCCAGCCTCAGCGGTCTCGGTATCAATACCCTCCAGGCCGGTGAAGTTCTCGGCCTCCTCCTCGGAGACGACAACCGTGTGGGCAGCAATGCCGCGGGTGGTGCCGTTGGGGATCTGGAGGTTGATCTGGGTGCCACCCATGGTGACGACCAGGCAACCGACGACGAAGACGCCCATGATGGAAGCGGCACGCGTAAAGGCCTGCATGTTGGCGGTCAGAGCGTCAATAGCGCTGGTGCCAAGCTTGTAGGACCAGTTCATGAGCCAGAAGCGCAGAGCGAACTGGACGACGTTGAAGATCACCAGGAAGATCAGCGGCGCAGCGGCGTTACCGTTGATAGCCATGTTGGAGGTGATGCCGGCCGTGATAGGCACGAGCGTCAGCCAGAACAGGGCGTCACCGATACCACCGAGCGGGCCCATTGCGGCGACGCGGACGGCGCGGATCGTGGGGATGTCAACCTTGTTCTGCTCGAGCGAAAGCACGATACCCATAACAAAGGTGACGAGGAACGGGTGAGTGTTGAAGAACTCCAGGTTGTGGCTCATGGAAGCCGCGAGGTCGTTCTTGTTGGTGTGGATCTTCTCCAGACCGGGGATGATGGAGTAGAGCCAGCCAGCGGCCTGCATACGCTCGTAGTTGAACGAGGCCTGCAGGAAGCAGGAGCGCCAAGCCATCTTGTTGAGGGTCTTCTGGTCGAGCTGCGGAGCAGGAGTGAGATCCTCGTAGTGCTCCGGGATCACATACTCATTAGATGCCATCTTCGAAGTCACCTCCGTCAGAAACAGCTGCACCCTTCAGCTCGGTCTGCTGCTGGAAGTCCCAGAAGGCGATGCCGAAGCCGATGAGAGCGAGGATGAGCAGAGCAGGGGTTGCCAGAGAATCGTTGGCAACGGTGATGAGCGCGAGGCCAAAGCCCATGAGGAAGAAGCCCCACATATCGCGGTTCATCATAACCTTGAGCAGGACGGCGAAGCCGACGAAGCGCATCATGCCGCCTGCAGCGGAGAGACCGGTCTGCAGCCAATCCGGAATGGCGGCGGCGATGGTCGCACCGATGGTGGCGCCAGCGATGAAGAACAGCGTGACGACGATAGCGAAGATCAGGCCGAGCAGGGTCATGGCGAAGTAGTTCAGGCGCTCGATGCCCTTGGTGTCCGCGTTGTGAGCCATGTTATCGGCCGAGGACATAAGCGGGGACATAAGCGTGAAGACCAGGGTAACACCAAGCTGGCCAAGCAGAGCGAACGGAATGGCGAGGCCGACTGCCGCGTTGGGCTCGAGCTTCGTAGCGATAGCGAGAATGGCTGCCATGATGCCGCCGATGACGGCGTTAGGCGGCTGAGCGCCTCCGATCGGCATGTTGCCGATCGTCATGAGCTGATAAGTACCACCCACGAGAAGACCGGTGTTGAGGTCGCCAAGGATAAAACCGATGACGGCGCCGGTGACGATGGGCTGATAGAGAGACTCGAGGAAGTTGAACTGGTCGATTGCCGCGATGAACGTAACAACGAAGACCAGTGCGACCTGAATGATCGAGAATTCCATCTTGCTCCTCCTTTCAAAATGTATGTACGCACTTTTGGTTCACGTACAGAATGTCAGGGTTTCATTCCTGACAACGTGGATCACGAGGATTACGAGAAGAGCTTGCTCGTATCCTCAACAGGCGTGCTCGGAACGCGCCTGATCTCCAACTCCACCCCCAATTCCTGCAGCTCTTTAAACGCAGCGACATCCTCGTCGTTAACTGCGACGGAGGTGGCGACTTGGCGCTTTCCTTCCGACATGTGCATGTTGCCGATGTTTACCTTCTTTATAGGCACACCGCCCTTGACGAGCGTAAGCACGTCTTCCGGTGTTTCGGCCACGATGAAGATCTTCTGGCGCGGGCTCGCCTTGCCAATGACGTCGATGGTCTTCTGCAGGGAGAAGAAACGCGTAGCGACGCCGGCGGGAGCGGCCATCTTCATGAGGTTCTGACGCATGGTGTTGGTCGACACATCGTCGTTGGCGACGAGGATGAGGTTGGAGCCCAGGGTGGAGTTCCACTGGGTAGCGACCTGACCATGGACCAGTCGGTTATCGATGCGGGTAAGAAGAATGTTGGGTTCTGCCATGTTGATCAGCTTCCTTTCGTTATTTGCTGACGACAGTTACTTGATCTCCTGAATCGCGTAACGCGAAACATCTACGACGGCACCGGATCGGACTTTGATCTGGACCTTTTCGCCTTCGATGCCCTTGACGGTTCCGTAGATACCGCCGGCGAAAAGAACCTCCTGACCCGGCTTGAGCTCGGTGTGCAGCTCCTTGAAGTACTTCTGCTTCTTCTTCATGTTGATTTGCGACCAGATGGTGTAAATCAAGCCCATGATGACAAGCAGGCCTAAAAGGGCGACCGAGGAGCTCAGGACGTTGGCTCCGAAATCGGCCATTAGATGCCGTCCTCGTCGCCGAAGATATCCTCTTCCTCGGAACCGGCAACGGATGCGACCGTCTGGGCGGTGATGCCCGTCTGGCCAACGGTCACGGCCTGCTCGCCAAGCTCGGCGAGCGTGGCGTTACCGCGGAGGAACAGAAGCTCAATAACCATGGGAAGGTTGGTGCCAGTCAGAACCTCGACGTTGTCGACATCCTGGGCAATCATCATTGCCTGGTTGAACGGGGTGCCGCCAAGCAGGTCGGTAAAGACGAGCACGCCATCGCACTCCTCGCGCATGGCGGTAATAGCGGCGCGGAGATCCTCACCGTAGGAAGCAGCCTGGTCGCCCTCAAAAGGAACGACGGTAAAAGCGGGCTGGTCGCCGGCAACCATAGCGATAGCACTTGCAAGGCCGGGTGCGAACTGTCCATGACCGGTAAGAATAAAGCCAACCATTCAAATTTCCCTTCCGAAGGTGTGTACGATCTGAGTCCGATGATGTTCGGAAGCCAACGGGCAATCGCCCTTAAAGCTTCTTGGAAAGCGTTCTTTGAGAACCAGTGGTCTCTCAACTGGTAGTAACCACGTGATGTGTTGTTGTCACTATATCACCACAGAAGAGGTTACTTTCGTTGATTCAAACAGTAAAACGTTTTT
>CABUDZ010000068.1 GCA_902490445.1 uncultured Collinsella sp. | reverse complement strand
GGGGCTTTAATGCATGGGTGGTCTGTATTGGTTCAAATGGGTATCATACTGTGGTTACTGCATCGACTCGGTGATGCATGTTTGTACGTTCCCGACGGTCGGTTTGCCAGAAGCGCCCCGTCGGTTGTTCCAGACCCGTTTCGAAGAAAGGAAACCACACTAACCTATGGCAGCTAAAAAATCATCTCCCTTGAAGATCATCCCGCTCGGCGGTCTTGACGGCATCGGCAAGAACATGACGGTCTTCGAGTGCGGCGACGACATGGTGCTCGTCGACGCCGGTCTCATGTTCCCGGATGACTCCCAGCCCGGTATCGACCTGGTGCTTCCCGACTACACCTATGTTCTAGAGAACGAGGAGAAGCTCCGCGGTATCGTCGTCACCCACGGCCACGAGGACCACACCGGTTCGCTTCCGTATCTGCTGCAGGACCTCAACAATAAGGTGCCCATCTTCTCGAGCAAGCTGACGCTTGGCTTTATCGAGGGCAAGCTTTCTGAGTTCCGCATCCGCGCACCCAAGTTCCGCGAGGTCAAGGGCGGCAGCCATGTCAACCTCGGCGGCATCTCGCTCGACTTCTTCTCGATGACGCACTCCATCCCCGGCGCTCTGGGCGTGTTCATCCGCACCAATCAGGGCACCGTTATGCACACTGGCGACTTTAAGCTCGACCAGACGCCCATCGATGGCGTTACGCCCGACTATGCCGCTATCAGCCGCTTTGCCAAGCAGGGCATCGACCTGCTGCTTTCCGACTCCACCAATGCCACGGTTCCCGGCTTTACCAAGTCCGAGGCCGAGGTTGGTCCCAACCTGCTGCACGCCATCAAGAACGCCCCGGGTCGCGTGTTCGTCGCATCGTTCTCGAGCCACATCCATCGTTTGCAGCAGATCTGCGATGCCGCCCGCAAGTGCGGCCGTAAGGTCGTTGTGACCGGTCGCTCCATGCTCACGAACACCCGCGTGGCGCGCGAGCTCGGTTATCTCAACATCGATGATGCCGATATCATCGATGCCTTCGATATCGATAACCTGCCTGACGACAAGATCGTCGTCATGTGCACTGGTTCGCAGGGCGAGCCGCTGTCGGCCCTGTCCCGCATGGCCAATGGCGAGCACAAGACGCTCTCCATCCACGAGGGCGATACCGTTATCCTCTCGGCAACTCCCGTTCCTGGCAACGAGAAGGCCGTCCAGCAGGTCGTCAACAGCCTGGCCAAGCTCGGCTGCGACGTGTGGGATAAGAACCGCGCTCTCGTCCACGTCTCGGGTCACGGTAGCCAGGAGGAGCTCAAGCTCCTGATGGCCATGGCCAAGCCCACGTATTTTATGCCGGTTCACGGTGAGGCCGTGCATCTGCGCGCCCATGCCCAGCTGGCCCGCAAGATGGGCATCAAGGACGATCATATCTTTATCCTCGATAACGGCGACACGCTCGAGATGCGCGGTGGTATCGTCAAGCGCGGTACGCCCGTCGAGTCCGGTGTCGTTTACGTCGACGGCCTGCGTATCGGCGATACCGACCCCATCGTCCTGCGCGATCGCCAGAAGCTCGCCAACGACGGTATGGTCACGGCCGTTGCCATCGTCTCCCTCAAACATAAGAAGATCGAGGCCATCGAGTTCTCGGGCCGCGGCGTCTCGTTTGCCATCGACGACCAGTTCTCCGAGGATGCCTCCGCGTCCATTATGAAGACGATCGAGAAGGGTAAGTTCAGCTTTACCAGCAGCGGTTCCGATGCCATTCGCAAGGCCGTGCGCGATTCGCTCTCTAACTTTATCTGGAGCCGTACGCGCACCCGTCCGATGATCATCCCGGTCGTCATGGAGGTTTAGTTTGGCGCGCGGATCTGCACAAAACGCCAAAGGCAATAAGGCCAATAACCAACCGGCATCTGCTAAGGGTGCCGGTTCCCATCTGCGTGCCAATAAGGGCCACGAGTCCGAGTTCGATGAGTTTGAGCCCTTGGTCGAGCCTTCGGCCAATCGCGATATCGCCGGTGTGGTCATCGCCGTTTTGGCGATCGCGTCCTTCATTGCCGTGATCTCTCCGGCAACAGCGCCCGTGACGGCTGCGGTTGCCGGTTTCTACCACCTGGGCTTTGGTCTGGGCGCCTACGTGCTGCCGATCGTCATCTTGCTGTTTGCCGCCACGCTCTTTTTGGGTGAGGACTCGCCGCTCAACGTGCGCTCTGTTGCGGGCGGCGCCTTGGTCTTTATCGCCGTCGTCTCCATTCTTTCGCTGATGGTGCCGGGCACGAGCGATTCGTGCGACCTTATGTTTACGCCGCAGAACCTTTCCGTGTCGGGCGGCTACATTGGCGCCTTTATCGCAAGTGCCTTGCAAAACGCCCTGGGTAAACCTATCGCCATGGTTGTCTTGCTGGGGCTTGTCGTCGTTGGTTTGGTTATTATCGGCTTTTCGGTGGGTGGCGTTTTGCGCTCCGCACGCGATCGCGCTGCCGATTTTGCCGAGCGTCGACGTGCCGATGTCAATGCGAGCCCGTGGGGCGATGAAGAGGCCCTGTCTGTTCCCGGCGTCGCTCGTCCGCACCTGAGCATTCTGCGCCAGAAGGGGACTGACGCCGCGGTGACCACGGTCATGGGTGGCGATGTCGACCCGGTTTTGGATGACGACGAGGACGATGACCCATTTGTCGACGTATCCGAGTCGGTTGAAGCCGAGCGCGCCAAGACCACGCTGCTGCCGCGCCGCCATGCCAAGAAGGGCAAGGCTGCGCCCAAGCTCAACACAAGCGAGCCCGACCCGTCTTGGTCCGATAGCGAGATTGAGCTCACCGAGGGTGACGACGAGGACGACGAGGCTCCGCTCGAGACCGCCAAGACAACCTTGCTGCCGCGTCGCCACGCCAAGCGCGGTCAGGTCACTGGACAGCTTTCGATGGAGGACGATCCGGACAAGGTTGACGAGTCCGAGCCGCCGTTTGCCGTGAACCCTGTTTCGGCCGCACCTCAGATTCCCGACTTCTTAAAGCATCCCAAGGTTGCCGATGCGCCTGCCACGAGTGCTGTCGAATCGGCTGCGGCTCGTGATGGGGGAGCGGACGGCGGCGCCGCAGATAACGAGGGCGAAGAAGAGGACGGCCTCAAGCTTCCGCCGCTCGAAATCCTACATGCCAACCCGCAGTCGGCTTCTGCCGCGTCTTCGGATAAGGAGCTGGAGCAGACCGCTGAGTCACTGCAATCCACCTTGCTTGAGTTTGGCCGCAGTGCCCGCGTGGTCGGCTGGATCGCCGGCCCCACGGTGACGACCTTTAAGCTGCAGCCCGGTGAGGGCGAGCGCGTGAGCAAGATTTCGAGCCTCGAGGACGATATCGCGCTTTCGCTCGCCGCCCAGTCGGTTCGTATCTTTGCCCCGATCCCCGGCACCTCGCTCGTGGGCATCGAGATTCCCAACCGCAAGCGCCAGAACGTCAATCTGGGCGACGTGCTGCCCTATGTGAAGGGCGGTCCGCTCGAGCTTGCCATCGGCCGCGACGCCGAGGGCACGCCGGTCGTCGCCGACCTTGCCAAGATGCCCCACCTGCTGATCGCCGGTACCACGGGTTCCGGTAAGTCGGTCATGATCAATTCCATCATCACGACCTTGCTCATGCGCGCCCTTCCCGAGGACGTTCGCCTGATCATGGTCGACCCCAAGCGCGTCGAGCTTGCGGGCTATAACGGTCTGCCGCATCTCTATGTGCCCGTGGTGACCGAGCCCAAGCAGGCCGCGAGCGCCCTGCAGTGGGCCGTGTCCGAAATGGAGCGCCGCCTGAAGGTATTCGAACGCCTCAACGTCCGTAAGATTTCGACCTATAACGAAAAGCAGGCCGCCGGCGAGTTTGAGCATTACGACAACCCGCCGCAAAAGATGCCCTACCTGGTCATTATCATTGACGAGCTCTCTGACCTGATGATGGTCGCCGGTAAGGATGTCGAGGCCTCGATCGTGCGTATTGCACAGCTGGGCCGCGCCGCCGGTATTCACCTTATCGTTGCCACGCAGCGCCCCAGCTCCAACGTGGTGACGGGCCTTATCAAGGCCAACATCACCAACCGCATCGCCTTTAACGTCGCCACGGGCATCGACTCGCGCGTCATCATCGACCAGATGGGTGCCGAGAAGCTCACCGGTTTGGGCGACATGCTGTTCTCCAAGGTCGACTGGGGCAAGCCCCGCCGTATCCAGGGCTGCTTTGTCTCGGACGACGAAATCAACGAGATTGTCGAGTTCGTCAAGTCGCAGAGCGAGCCCGACTACCACGAGGAGATTCTGTCCGCCGTGGCGCCCGCTTCCATGTCCATGGCTGGTGGCGGCGGCATTGTCCGCACCGGCGTCGCCGAGCCGCAAGACGATGATCCGCTCATTTGGGAAGCCGCCCATATTGTGGTGGAATCGCAGCTGGGCTCCACATCTGGCCTGCAACGCCGCCTGAAGGTTGGCTATGCGCGTGCCGGGCGTATTATGGACATGCTGGAAGAAAAGGGTGTCGTCGGCCCGCCCGACGGTTCCAAGCCGCGCGAGGTCCTGTTGGACGAGGAGGGGCTTGCCGCGCTGGAATCTGTCGACGCCGAGATGGCACGTGAAGATCGTGAGTTTGGAGGATTCTGATGGCTGCACGCTTTGGTGACATGCTGCTCGAGCAGCGTCGCCGAATGGGCCTTTCCATTCAGCAGGTCGCCAACACCATCAAAATCAGGCCGCAGATCATCGAGTTTTTCGAGACCGGTAACTTTGCTTCGATGCCGCCGCGCGGCTATGCGCAGGGCATGATTTCGAGCTATGCTCGTTTTTTGGGCCTCAATCCGCGCGAGGTCGTCAATGCCTACTTTGACGAACTGATGGCATACGAACGCGAGACGTCGCAGCAGGGCGGTCGTTTCCAGGACGCCGCCGGCTACGTCAATTCGCGTTCCTCTGTCGATAACGGGCGCTTTCTGATGGTTCAGGGCGGTCGTTCGACTCGCTATGGACAGCGTCCTCAGCAGGCCGGTTATATTACCGAGACGGGTTCGGGCGAGGAGATTCGCTCGCAGCGTGACCGGTTCCGCAGTACGCCGATGCCCGAGGACCGTGCACTTCCCGCTGCCCGCGGCGTGGCGCGTGACCCTCGTGCCGGCTACGGCGACGGCGGCTATTCCGATCGCGGTCACCGTGGTATCTCTGCCGGTCGTGCTCGCGGCGGCTATGCGGACGCCGATACCACGCAGGTGACGCCGCGTCTTCGCTCTCAATCACAGCCGTATGGCCAGCGCTCTTCGGCTCCGCGTGCGGGCCAGCGTGGCTATCAAGGCCGCGGTGAACTTGCGCCCCGATCGGGTCAGCGCAGCCTTCAGGGCCAGGGTGGCTATCGCGGCCGTTCCGATAGCCATCGTGGCCGTATGCCTCAGGGAGGCGGCCGCAGCAGTTCCAGTCGTGGACGCGGCGGTTCCCGTGCTCCTCAAAACAACGGGCTCGATCCGCGTATCGTCTACGCCGGTATCGGTGCCGTGGCGTTGCTGCTGATCGTGCTCATCGTGGTACTTCTGCGCGGCTGCGCATCTTCGACGCCCGAGACCACGCCCGAGACGCCCACTGCTACCAAGACGACGACCAAGAAGTCTTCTAAGAAGACCGAAATCGTCGACGAGGATGAGGACACCGATGAGGCGACGGATGAGTCGACCGATTCGGACGCCTCCAAGACGACGGCTAAAAAGGAAGAGAACGAGGTAACGAAGGTCAAGATCTCCGTTGCCAAGGGCAAGACTGCTTGGATTGAGGTCAAGGTCGACGGCAAGTTGGTCTATGGCGCCCAGGCGACTGGCCCCTTTGAGCAGGAGTACACGCCCGAGTCCTCGATCGAGATCACCACGTCTAAGCCTTCCGATGTCACCGTTACCAAGAACGGCGAAAAGGTCCGTTACGATACCAAGACCTCGGGCGTGGCGCGCGTGACGATCACCGTTCCCAAGAAGGAGACGACTGATTCCGAGAATGGTGAAAGTTCTGATGGTGCCGACACCACCGATGGTACCGACACCACCGACGGCACCGATGCCCAGTCCACGGATGGCGCCGATACCGCAACTGACGGCCAGACGCCCACCGATTCTACTGACTATTCGTACGATAGCTACTAAGCCGCTCGTACGCGAAAGGAAACATCATGGCTAAAGATTCCAGCTTCGACGTCGTGTCCGAGGTCAACATGCAAGAGGTCGACAACGCCTTCCAGCAGACCACGCGCGAGATTTCCCAGCGCTATGACCTGAAGGATTCCGGCGCCACGATCGAGCTTTCGAAGGGCGACAAGCTCTTTACAATCAACGCCCCGGCCGACTTTGTCTCCAAGCAGATCATCGATGTCCTGAGCTCCAAGCTCATCAAGCGCGGCATCGACCTCAAGGCTGTCTCGTGGGATGCTCCGCAGGCGGCATCGGGCGGCACCGTGCGCGTGCTCGGCCATATCGTCGAGGGTATCGACCAGGCGACCGCCAAGAAGATCAATAAGGACATCAAGGACCAAAAGCTCAAGGTCAAGGTGACCATCGAGGCCGAGAAGCTGCGTGTTTCCTCTGCTTCGAAGGACGCGTTGCAGACCGTTATCCAATTCCTGCGCGACCAGGACTACGGCCAGCCGCTGCAGTTCACCAACTACCGCTAATATCATTCGAAAGGACTGCTCTCCAACATGGATACACCGTTGGGCTCCGTGCTCTACATCACCCTCGGGTGCGCTAAGAACGAGGTTGACACCGACCGCATGCGTTCTCTTTTGACCGCCGCGGGCTACGAGGAGGCATTCGACCCACAGGATGCCGATATCGCCATCGTCAATACATGCTCGTTCCTCGCCTCCGCAACGTCCGAGAGCATCGAGACCACGCTCGAGCTCGCCAACGAGGTTCAGGACGGCGTTCGTTCTTGTCCCATCGTCATGTGCGGCTGTGTGCCGTCGCGCTATGGCGACGACCTGCCCGATGAGCTGCCCGAGGTCGCTGCCTTTGTGAAGGCCGACGAGGAGGACGGCATCGTGGCGGTCATCGATGGCGTGCTGGGTGTCGAGCGTGAGATCGCTGCCTATATTCCGCAAGTCAAGCGCACTGTCGAGGGCGCCGTTGCTTACGTCAAGATTTCCGATGGCTGCAACCGTTTCTGCAGCTTCTGCATGATCCCCTATATTCGCGGTCGCTATCATTCGCGCAATGCCGAGAGCATTATCTCCGAGGTACGCGACCTGGTTGCCGGCGGTGTGCGCGAGATCGTGCTGATCGGCCAGGACACGGGTATTTGGGGCACCGACTTTGCCGACGAAGACGTCACCGATGGCTCGCCGCGCAATCTGGCGCAGCTGCTGCGCGCCGTCGCCGAGGCCGTGCGTCCGCAGAACGTCTGGGTCCGTGTGCTCTACCTGCAGCCCGAGGGCATGACTGACGAGCTCATTGAGACCATTCGTGATACGCCCGAGGTGCTGCCCTATATCGATATTCCCGTGCAGCACTGCGACGCGCGCATCCTCAAGGCTATGCGCCGTTCTGGTTCGCGCCAGGAGCTCGAGGACCTGTTCCGCGATCTGCGTGAGCGCATCCCCGGCATCGTGATCCGTTCCACGGCCATGGTCGGCTTCCCGACCGAGAGCGACGACGAGTTCCGCGACCTTATCGACTTTATGGACACCGTCGGCTTCGACTACACGAGCGTCTTTGCCTACTCGCAGGAGGAGGGCAGCCTGGCCGCCAAGATGGAGGGCCAGGTCGACGAAGAGGTCAAGCTCGAGCGCGCCCAGGAGGCCATGGACCTGGCCGAGTCGCTCGGTTTTGCTGCAACTGCCGCACATGTGGGCGAGCGCGCCCAGGTGATTGTCGACGGTATCGAAGAGACCGAGGACGGCGCCGAGCTGATCGGACATGCCTGGTTCCAGGCGCCTGATTCCGATGGCGCGGTGCATCTGGATGCCAGCGAGGCATCTGTGGGCGATATTCTGACGGTCGAGTTTACCGATAGCTTCTGCTATGAGCTTATCGGCCATGTTGTGGAGTAGGAGAGCGTCGTGGCAAACGAGAGCAATAAGGAACTGACGAGTGTTTGGACGCCCGCCAACATCGTGACGTGCGTTCGCATCGTCTTTATCCCGGTGTTCATGATTGTGTCGGCGCTTTCTCACACGAGTGTTGCCGGTACAGATTGGAGCACCTTCGACGGCCCGCTCGCCGCCGCTGCCTTCATTCTGTATGTGATCCTGTCGTGCACCGATAAGGTCGACGGCTACCTGGCGCGCTCGCGCAACGAGATTACCGATTTCGGTAAGTTCTTGGACCCCATCGCCGATAAGCTGCTCGTGTTCTCGGCCTTGCTGCTGTTCTTGGACTTTGGCACCGTGACGGTTTGGTCCGTGTTCATCATCTTGTTCCGCGAGCTGTTGGTAAGCGCCCTGCGCATGGTTGCGAGTGCCGCCGGCGTGGTCGTTGCGGCCGATAGGCTCGGAAAGTACAAGACGGCGACTACGATGGTTTCCATCTGCGGTTATCTGTGCGTCTTTGCGATGGCTGGCTTGCATCTTGGCCCGGTGGCGCTGACGCTCGGCATCTACTCGGTGTCGCGCTTCCTGTACGCCGTTGCCGTTGTCCTGACCGTCATCTCGGGCGCCCAATACTTCTGGAACTGCCGCAAGATCGTCTTTTCGATCTAGGTCCTGGTGGGTATGACGGACTCTTTTGATCAGATTTCCGCACATAACGAGGAGCTGGCGCGTCATATTGTCGAGCGCGCGAGCGCTCGGGGCGTGACGGTTTCGACGGCTGAGTCGCTGACAGCAGGTATGATCGCCTCGACGATTGCCGATATCCCGGGCGCCTCGGCGGTGCTGCGTGGCGGTGCGGTGACCTACTGCGATGAGATCAAGCATCGCGTTCTGGGTGTTGAGCAGGAGACGCTCGACCGCTATACCGCGGTGTCGCATCAGACCGCACGCGAGATGGCGGCTGGTTCGCTGGAGCTGCACCAGAGCGATATTGCAGTGAGCGCAACGGGTTATGCCGGCCCCGGCGGCGGCACTGAGGACGATCCGGCTGGCACTTTCTATATTGGCTGGGCGTATCGCGCGACTGATGGGGAAGTGCCGGTCGTGGACTCTGTGCGCTGCCACTATGAGGGCGACCGTTCGTGTGTTCGTGCCCATGCGGTCGCGGAGGCATTGGGACGCATTGCCCTTGTGCTCAACTCTATGGAATAGACGTGTTTTCAGGGGCCTTAGGGCCCCTTAATTGTGGAGATAGGGACCCCTGACGAATTTAGCGTTTGCGCTGGTTATAGGTGTATTCTTGCCTTCTTTGTTCTTATTCGGCCCTTTGTGGTCAAGCATTTGGTCAGTGTTTGGTCGGCGTTTGGTTGGGTTTTGGAAAGACTGCCTGTATATGATTGGCCTGAACGGTTGACCACGAACAGCCGTTCGTTTATTATCGATACAGGTTGTTAAGAGGAGGGCTATTCATGGCCAAGAATTCAGGTCCCGTACGTACCGTTCATGCTCGCACGACAGGTAAAGAGCGCGATGAGATGATCGCCACCACCAAGGCAGAGATCGAGAAGAAATTCGGCCAGGGTTCCATCATGAGGTACGGCGACGGTGGTCCCGAGCTCGAGGTCGAGGCCATTCCCACGGGCGCTCTGGCCCTCGATGCCGCTCTGGGTATCGGCGGTGTGCCGCGCGGCCGCATCGTCGAGATTTACGGTCCTGAGTCCTCCGGTAAGACGACGCTTTCGCTCGAGATCCTGGCCGAGGCCCAGGCTATGGGCGGCGTTGTGGCATTTATCGATGCCGAGCACGCGCTCGATCCCACGTATGCCGCGCGCATTGGCGTGGATATCGACGAGGTACTGATTTCCCAGCCCGATACGGGTGAGCAGGCGCTCGAGATCGTTGACATGCTCGTGCGTTCCGGCGCCATCGATGCCATCGTCGTCGACTCCGTCGCCGCGCTGACCCCGCGTGCCGAGATCGAGGGAGAGATCGGCGACACTACGGTCGGTCTTCAGGCTCGCCTGATGAGCCAGGCGCTCCGCAAGCTCGCCGGTTCGCTGTCCAAGTCCAACACGACGTGCATCTTCATTAACCAGCTGCGAGAGAAGATCGGCGTCATGTTCGGCAACCCCGAGACCACGACGGGCGGCCGCGCCCTTAAGTTCTTCTCTTCGGTGCGTATCGACATTCGCCGCATCGACAGCATTAAGCTTAAGGATGAGGTTATCGGTAACCGCGTGCGCGCCAAGGTCGTTAAGAACAAGGTGGCAGCTCCGTTCCGTTCTGCTGAGTTCGACATCATGTACGGTACGGGCATCTCTAAGGAGGGCTCGATTCTGGACATGGCTGTCGAGTGCGGCATTTGCAAGAAGATGGGCTCCTGGTTTGCCTATGGCGAGGACAAGCTCGGCAACGGTCGCGAGGCCGCCAAGGCGTTCCTGCGCGAACACCCCGATTGCGCCGACGAGATTGAGCATAAGGTCCGCCTTGCCTGCGGGCTTGAGTTTGATGACGATGCTCCGTCCGAGGTCGAGCTGACCGATCAGCCTGCGCCTGAGGAGTTTGACGAGCTTTACGCCATCGATGGTTCCGCCATGCTCGATGATGACGACGAGTAGCGGTTACGCTCATGTCGTATACGGTGACCGAGGCCACGGTCGTCTTTCCCGATAAGAAGGCGGCCTCCTCGTTCTCGAGCGGGTATGCGTCCAAAAAGCCTTGCGCACAGATCGATTGTGAGCTTGAGGGCGGTTTTGAGCGGTCCATTTGGATTCCCGTGCGGGTCGCGCGCCTGTATGTCAAAAATCGCCCCGATCTTCCCTGTGATTGGGATAACTTTCGTGAAGCGGTGCAGCTCATCGAGCGTAAATGTGCACTTACCATGGTGACCGAGATGCTATCGCGACGCGACCATGCGACGGGTGAGGTCCGTGACAAGTTGGCACGCTACGGCTTTCGCCAGCCCGCGATCGATTTCGCCGTCGAGCGCGCCACCGAGTATCGCTTTTTAGACGAGAACCGCTTTTGCTCGTACTTTATCGAGGAACGCAAGCGGCGCGGTTGGGGACAGCGTAAAATCGAGACCGAGCTCAAGCGCCGTCATGTCGTGCTCGATGACATTCCCGGTTATCCCGAGGATTATTTTGCCGTCGAAGACGATTTGGCGCGTGCGTCAGCCCTGCTCGCCAAGCGGCGTGTTCCAGAGACAAAAAAAAAAAAAAAACTGGTTCGGTTTTTGATG
>CABUDZ010000067.1 GCA_902490445.1 uncultured Collinsella sp. | reverse complement strand
GCCGGCCAACGGGAAACCGGGCTGCCCCAAAGTCACCGCAGGCCGCGCCGCCGAAGGCCAGGCGCAAGGTTTTCGTAGATTCCGCACGAGCCGAAGAGCACTTAATGTGCTCTTCGTGCGAGCCCAGGACCTGACCGAGCGAAAACCTTGCGCCTGGCCTTCGGCGGCGCGGCCGGATGGTGGAATTGTGTGCAGCCCGGTTTCCCGTTGACCGACGCCGGGGTCCCCGCCATAATACTCTCGGTTCACGCACGAATCCGCTGCCAGAGACAGCCGGTGCAAACGGGCATCGCCCGCGAGCTTAATGGGGTATCCCGCCAGCCGAGGTGGTCGAGTAGATATGTCTTCTCGCCCCCGTCGCTCATGCAGCGCGGGGGCTTTCTTTTTGGACATGCCCCCGTCACGTCCTTGTGGCGGACCGTGCCCGGAAAGAATTCGAGGAGGTGTAATTCATGCCCCAGCAGTACAAAATCGACAAGGTTGCAGAGATCGAGTCCCGTATCGCCGAGAACGCCGGTCTGTTCGTCGTCAACTACAACGGTCTGACGGTTAAGCAGGCTCAGGAGCTGCGTCATCAGCTTCGCGAGTGCGGCGCCGAGATGAAGGTCTACAAGAACAACCTGGTCAAGATCGCTCTCAAGAACCAGGAGCAGCCCGAGCTCGACGAGATCCTCGCCGGCCCCGTCGCTTATGTGTTCTACGAGTCCGAGCCGGTCGAGGCCGCTAAGGCCCTTAAGGACTTCTCTGCTAAGTCCAAGGGCGTCCTTGAGATCAAGGGCGGTATCTCCGACGGCAAGGCCGTTTCCGCTGATGATGTTAAGGCTATCGCCGAGCTGCCCACCAAGGATCAGCTTCTCGGCCAGATCGCCGGTCTCATCTCCGGTTTCGCTCGCGACATCGCTGTCTGCGTCAACGGCGTTTCCTCTGGTCTCGCTCGTTCGATCCAGCAGGTCTCCGAGCAGAAGGCAGCCTAGTCGCTGTTTTCACCCGCGGCGGCAACGCCGCACCCCTGGCGCATTCGCGCCGTGTTTTAACTGATCTCCGTGCACAGACACGGAAACCGAAAGGACTTAGAAATGGCTAAGCTTACCACCGATGAGATCATCGATGCTCTTAAGGAAATGACCCTTCTCGAGGCTTCCGAGCTCGTTAAGGCTATCGAGGACACCTTCGGCGTTTCCGCCGCTGCTCCTGCCGCTGTTGTCGCCGCTCCCGCTGCTGGCGCTGCTGAGGCCGAGGAGAAGACCGAGTTTGACGTCGTGCTCGAGGGCTTCGGCGACAACAAGATCCAGGTCATCAAGGCCGTCCGTGAGCTCACCAACCTTGGCCTGAAGGAGGCCAAGGAGGTCGTCGAGGGCGCTCCCAAGGCTGTTCTCGAGGGTGCCAAGAAGGAGGACGCCGAGGCTGCCAAGGAGAAGCTCGAGGCTGCTGGCGCTGCTGTCACCCTCAAGTAATCAGGCTTTCTCGCCAGATTTCTTTGCAGACGGGGTTCGCATTGCGAGCCCCGTCTTTTTTGTTTTTCGGTCCCTCGGCATCGGTTGCTCAAACTGCCATGTTCTGTGATTTGCGTCGTATCGGGTGCCCTGCCGTTGGGCAATAAAATTGCACCATTCGAGCAATAATTTGCGTTGACCTGCTGAAGAATTGTCTCTGCCTTGTAGCGACATATAGTTCCAGCGGTAAGATGCTTGGGTATCGCAATTTGGTCTGCGGCTGTGTGCCGCACGCATGGGGCGCTTTTGCGCCTGCGAAAGGATCTTTGAATAACATGAAGGCAATCATCCCCGCCGCCGGTCTTGGCACGCGTTTTCTGCCTGGCACCAAGTGCACGCCCAAAGAGATGCTGCCGGTGCTCGACAAGCCCGTCATTCAGTACGTCGTCGAGGAGGCACTCGACCCCGAGGAGGTCGACGACGCCATCATCGTTACCTCGCCCGGCAAGCCCGAGCTGCTGAACTACTTCCAGCCCGACCGTTCGCTCGAGAACCTGCTGCGCGAGCGCGGCAAGAACGCCTATGCCGATGCCGTCGCCCACGCTGGCGGTATGCCGGTCGACTTCCGTTATCAGTACGAGCCCAAGGGCCTCGGCCATGCCATTCGCTCTGCTGCCGACGCCGTTGCAGGGGAGAACTTCCTGGTTCTTCTGGGCGACTACGTTGTGCCTAACCGCGACATCTGCGACAAGATGCTCGCCGTTTCCAAGGAGCACGGTGGCGCTTCGGTTATCGCCGTCGCTGCTTGCTCGCCCGAGGAAGTCAGCCGCTACGGCGTTATCGCCGGCGAGCGCGTCGGTTCGCTCGAGGGCGCCGAGAACGTTGCCGATGCCGAGCCGGGCGCTGTCTGGCGCATCGGCGGTCTGGTCGAGAAGCCCGCTCCCGAGGCGACTCCGTCCAACCTGTACATCGTCGGTCGCTACCTGCTGAGCCCGCTGGTCATGGACTTGCTGGCAGATCAGCAGGCCGGCAAGGGCGGCGAGATCCAGCTCACCGACGCCATGGCCCGTTCGCTCGACCGCGAGGCCATGTACGCCGTCGTCATCGACCCGCTGTCGGGCTACGACACCGGCACTCCCTCTGGTTGGATGGCCACTAACGCCCTCATGGCTGCAAACGACCCCCGCTTTGCCGATGCCTTCTGGGACGCCATCGACGAGCGCGGCGGATTGATGCGCAAGTAAGCCATCGGGCACCGACATTTACGGGTGCGGACTTCGGTCTGCACCCGTTTTTTATGCGGGTTACAGCTTAGCCCTGGAAAGTGCGACCCACAATTTGGTCGAATTCTGGGATGTGCTTTCCGGTTGGAATCCCTAGCGGAAACTGCGACCCGGAATTTCGGCTCAGAACGGGATATGCTTTCCCAAACAGGGCTCAACCGGAAACTGCGCCCCAGTTTGGGGCCTCAAAACGGGATGTAATTTCCGTCCGGCCAACCCTCGCCGCCATTCTGCCGCTCAGAGGCCCGCACCAGCGGTCTCGTTCACAGAAAATATATGAACAGGTGTTCGATACGCACTAATCTACCTGCGCATTTTCTGCCGAAAAACTTTGCTACTCCAAAAACTCAATCGCGTCAAGACTTTTCTTGCCCAACAGTCGGTACCTGATAAACTATTAGGTTGCGATAACTGGCGAAGCCATGCCTCGCCAACCCACCGAGCATTTCCGTGAAGGAGGAAAAACCTGGTGACCTACGCATACACTGCCACTGAGCGCAAGCGCGTCAGCTTCGGGAAAATCCCGGAGGCCATGGAGCTCCCCAACCTTATCTCTGTTCAAAGGGAATCCTTTGAGCGTTTTAAGGACGAGGGCCTTCGTGAGGCGTTCAAGGAATCCAGCCCCATCCAGAGCCAGAACCATGTTCTCGAGGTTACCTTCGGCGAGCATCAGTTCGGCGACCCCGCGCACACCGTCGAGGAGTGCCGCGAGAAGGATATGACCTATCAGGCTCCGCTTCTGACCGACGTCCGTCTCACCAACAAGGAGACCGGCGAGATCAAGGAGCAGCTCGTCTTCATGGGCGACTTCCCCATGATGACTGATCAGGGCACCTTCATCATCAACGGTACCGAGCGTATCGTCGTCTCGCAGCTCGTCCGCTCCCCGGGCGTGTACTACAGCTCCGAGATGGATTCGGGCAAGCAGATCTACAAGGCCCAGATCATCCCGTCCCGCGGTGCCTGGCTTGAGTTTGAGGTCGACAAGCGCGACCAGCTCATGGTCTCCATCGACCGTAAGCGCAAGCAGAGCGCCACGATGTTCCTGCGCGCCCTTGGCATCGCCGTCACCAACGACGACATCATCGAGCTGCTCGGCAACTCCGATGTGATCAAGCGCACCCTGGAGCGCGACACCGCCCTCACCCGCGAGGACGCCCTCATCGAGATCTACCGTCGCCTGCGTCCGGGCGAGCCTCCCACCGTGGATGCTTCCCGCAGCCTGCTCGAGGGCCTGCTCTTTAACCCGCAGCGCTACGATCTGGCCCGCGTCGGTCGCTACAAGGTCAACAAGAAGCTCAACCTCACCACCGAGGAAGAGGTCACGGTGCTCACCGACGAGGATATCGTCGCGACGCTGCGCTACCTGCTGTCCCTCGCTGCCGGCGAGCAGGGCTTCAAGGTCGACGACATCGACCACTTTGGCAACCGCCGCATCCGCACCGTCGGCGAGCTCGTTGCCAACCAGTTCCGTATCGGCATGAGCCGTATGGAGCGCGTCGTCCGTGAGCGCATGAGCTCCCAGGACATCGACGAGATCACCCCGCAGTCGCTCATCAACATCCGCCCGATCGTGGCCTCCATCAAGGAGTTCTTCGGTTCCTCGCAGCTCTCGCAGTTCATGGACCAGGCGAACCCCCTGACCGGTCTGACCCACAAGCGCCGTCTGTCCGCACTCGGCCCTGGCGGTCTTGCCGGCCACAAGTCCGGCTCCAGCCGCCGCACCAACGTGCCGACGGCCGTCCGCGACGTTCACAACTCGCACTACAGCCGCATGTGCCCGATCGAGACCCCCGAAGGCCCCAACATCGGCTTGATCGGCTCGCTCGCCCTCTACGCCCGCGTCAACGAGTATGGCTTCATCGAGGCCCCGTTCCGTCGCGTCGAGAACGGCGTTGCCACCGACCAGATCGACTGGATGACCGCTGACGAGGAAGAGAAGCACGTTATCGCGCCGGCCAACACGCCGCTCGATCCCAAGACCAACGAGTTCATCACGACCGATGCCGAGGGCAAGCTTGTCCGCCCGCACACCGTGATCGCCCGTACCCGCGACTTCGACGGTTCCTTCGGCGCTCCCGCCGACGTGCCCGTCGAGGACGTCGACTACATGGACGTCTCGCCGCGTCAGATGCTCTCCGTCGCAGCCACGCTGATCCCGTTCCTTGAGCACGACGACGCCAAGCGTACGCTGATGGGCGCTAACATGCAGCGTCAGGCCGTGCCGCTGGTTCACCCCGCCGCTCCCTATGTCGGTACCGGCATGGAGCGTCGCGCCGCTCTGGACTCCGGCGAGGTCACCCTGGCCAAGAACGCCGGCGAGGTTATCTTTGCCGACGCCGCCAAGATTATCGTCAAGCATGCCGGCGGCATGGACGAGTATCATCTGGCCAAGTACCAGCGCTCCAACCAGTCCACCTGCATCAACCACCGTCCGCTCGTGCGCGTCGGTGACACCGTTGAACAGGGCGAGCCTCTGGCCGACGGTCCTTCGACCGATCACGGCGAGCTCGCACTGGGCCAGAACCTCACCGTGGCCTACATGCCGTGGGAAGGCTTTAACTACGAGGACGGTATCGTCGTGTCCGAGCGCCTGGTGGCCGAGGACCTGCTGACGACCATCAACATCACCCGTCACGAGATCGACGCCCGCGACACCAAGCTCGGCCCCGAGGAGATCACCCGCGAGATCCCGAACCTCTCCGAGGACATGCTTGCCAACCTCGACGAGGACGGCATCATCCGCATCGGCGCCGAGGTCGGCCCTGGCGACATCCTGGTCGGCAAGGTCACGCCTAAGGGCGAGAGCGCTCTGACCGCCGAGGAGCGCCTGCTGCGCGCCATCTTCGGTGCCAAGGCCCACGACGTCCGCGATACCTCCCTTAAGATGCCTCACGGCGCTTACGGCCGCGTCATCGATGTCGTCCGCTTTAGCCGCGAGAACGGCGACGACCTGGCCCCCGGCGTCAACGAGCAGGTGCGCGTCTACGTCGCCCAGCGTCGTAAGATCCAGCAGGGTGATAAGATCGCCGGCCGCCACGGCAACAAGGGTGTTATCTGTAACGTTCTGCCGGTCGAGGACATGCCCTACATGGCTGACGGTACCCCGATCGACGTTATCCTCAACCCGCTGGGCGTTCCTTCGCGTATGAACGTCGGCCAGCTGCTCGAGTGCCACCTTGGCTGGGCTGCTGCCTGCGGTTGGGATACCGAGCAGGCCGACTCCGACAAGTACGTCCCCGGTCCGTTCTTCACCGCCACGCCCGTCTTCGACGGCGCCAAGGAGGACGAGATCGCCGAGGTCATCCGTCGTGCCAACAAGAACATGCTCAACAAGGCCACCGCTGCCTTTGGCGATCACATGCGCCCCGAGTTCGTCACCCAGCTTGACGAGCGCGGCAAGACCCGTCTGTTCGACGGCCGCACCGGCGAGGAGTTCCGCGAGCCCATTACCGTGGGTACGTCCTACATCCTCAAGCTCGGCCACATGGTCGACGACAAGATCCACGCCCGTTCGACTGGCCCTTACAGCCTGGTTACCCAGCAGCCTCTGGGCGGCAAGGCCCAGTTCGGCGGCCAGCGCTTCGGCGAGATGGAAGTTTGGGCACTGTACGCTTACGGCGCTTCCAACGTCCTGCAGGAGATCCTGACCGTCAAGTCCGACGATACCGTGGGCCGCGTCAAGACCTACGAGTCCATCGTCAAGGGCGAGAACGTTCCTGTCCCGGGTATCCCCGAGTCCTTCAAGGTTCTCGTCAAGGAGATCCGCTCCCTCGCGCTGGACATCGAGCCCATGCACGATGCCGACGAGGACGCCTCCGCCCCTGTGACCGCCGAGGAGACCTCTGCTCTCGACGACCTGGCTGCGCTCGCCGGCGTTGACACCGACGTCGAGGCCGAGGATGCCGAGACCGCCGAGGCACCCGAGGCTGTCGCCGCCACGACCACTGATAAGGAGTAGTTGACTGTGGCAGATTTCGAAGCTACTGATTTTGACTCGGTAAAGATCTCCCTTGCCTCCGCCGACCAGATCCGTTCCTGGTCGCACGGTGAGGTCAAGAAGCCGGAGACCATCAATTACCGTACCCTCAAGCCCGAGAAGGACGGCCTGTTCTGCGAGAAGATCTTCGGTCCCGCCAAGGACTGGGAGTGCTCCTGCGGCAAGTACAAGGGCATCCGCTTTAAGGGCATCGTCTGCGAGCGCTGCGGCGTCGAGGTCACCTCGGCCAAGGTGCGTCGCGACCGCATGGGCCACATCGAGCTCGCCGCTCCCGTGTCCCACATCTGGTACTTCAAGAGCCCCACGAGCTTCCCGATGAGCCGTATGCTCGACATCAAGTCCAAGGACCTCGAGAAGGTTCTGTACTTTGCCAGCTACATCATCACCGAGGTTGACTACGAGGCTCGCGAGGCCGACGCCGACGACCTGCGCGAGGAGCTCGCCGCCGATCTGGAAGAGATCGATGCCGAGTGCGCCCGCCAGATCGAGTCCCTCAAGGAGCAGGGCGACCCCGAGAACTTTGACGAGTTCTCCGACGAGGAGCCGCTGACCCCCGAGGAGATCGCCTCTGGCATCGTCGATATCGAGGAAGAGTGCAAGGACGAGAAGCAGCTCCGCACGGACGCCTTCAACGCCTTCATGAAGCTCACCGAGCGCGACCTCATCTCCGATGAGCCGCTGTTCCGCGAGATGACCCGTTACTACTCCATGTACTTCAAGGGTGGCATGGGTGCCGAGGCCGTCCGCGACCTGCTCGCTGCCATCGACCTCCCCTCCGAGGCCGAGAAGCTCAAGGCCATCATCGCCGACGAGGATTCCCAGAAGCAGAAGCGCGAGAAGGCCGTCAAGCGCCTTGAGGTCGTTGACGCCTTCCTGAAGGGCGGCAACAGCCCCGCGAACATGATCCTGGACGTCATCCCGGTCATTCCGCCCGATCTGCGCCCGATGGTCCAGCTCGACGGCGGCCGCTTCGCCGCGTCCGACCTCAACGACCTGTATCGTCGCGTGATCAACCGTAACAACCGACTCAAGCGCCTGCTCGACCTGGACGCCCCTGCGATCATCGTGAACAACGAGAAGCGCATGCTCCAGGAGTCCGTGGACGCCCTGTTCGACAACGGCCGTCGTGGTCGCCCGGTCTCTGGCCGTGGCGGTCGCCCGCTCAAGTCGCTCGCCGAGGCCCTCAAGGGCAAGCAGGGCCGTTTCCGTCAGAACCTGCTGGGTAAGCGTGTCGACTACTCCGGCCGTTCGGTTATCGTTACCGACCCCAAGCTGCTGCTGCACCAGTGCGGTCTGCCCAAGACCATGGCGCTGGAGCTCTTCAAGCCCTTCGTCATGAAGCGCCTGGTCGAGCTTGGCAAGGTCGAGAACATCAAGGGTGCCAAGCGCGCTATCGACCGCGGTGCCACCTTTGTGTGGGATATCCTCGAAGAGGTCATCGACGGTCGCGTCGTGCTGCTCAACCGCGCACCGACCCTGCACCGTCTGTCCATCCAGGCCTTTGAGCCGGTTCTGGTCGAGGGCAAGGCTATCCACCTGCACCCGCTGGTCTGCTCGCCCTTCAACGCCGACTTCGACGGCGACCAGATGTCTGTCCACGTGCCGCTGTCCAGCCAGGCTCAGGCCGAGGCTCGCGTGCTTATGCTCTCTGCGAACAACCTGCGCTCGCCGGCATCCGGCAAGCCGGTTAACATCCCCTCGCAGGACATGATCATCGGTGTGTACTACCTGACCCAGGTCCGCGACGGTCTGCCGGGCGAGAACCACGTGTTCGCCAGCTTCGACGACGCGCTGCACGCCTATGACTGCCGCTCCGAGGTCGACATGCAGGCCAAGATTCAGGTCCGCGTGTCCGCTGCCGACGCCAATGTCATCAACGAGGACGGCACCCGTATCTTCCGCGTCAAGAATGGCAAGAACGAGTTTGTCGACTACGACGTCACCGGTAACAAGACCGCACGCTTCGAGACCTCTATCGGTCGCATCATCTTCAACCGCCAGTGCCTGCCCGAAGACTACGAGTTCATGAACTACAAGATGGTCAAGGGCGACGTGGCCAAGCTGGTTGCCGACTGCTGCGATCGTTACCCCGAGGCCAAGGTCGGTCCGATCCTCGACGCCATCAAGTACTCTGGCTTCCACTACGCTACCCGCGCCGGCCTCACCATCTCGGTGTGGGACGCTCTCATCCCTGCCGAGAAGCAGGAGCTGCTCGACCGCGCCCAGGCTAACGTCGACCAGATCAACGAGTACTTCGAGGAGGGCTTCATCAACGAGACGGAGCGCCACATCGAAGTCGTTAACGAGTGGACCGCTTGTACCGACAAGGTCGCAGCGCTCATGCTCGACTTGTTCGACGAGGAGAACCCGCTCTACATGATGGCCGACTCCGGCGCCCGTGGTTCTAAGACCCAGCTGCGTCAGCTCGGCGGCATGCGTGGCCTGATGGCAGACATGTCCGGCGAGACGATTGACCTTCCCATTAAGGCGAACTTCCGCGAGGGCCTGCTGCCGCTCGAGTACTTCATTTCGACCTACGGCGCCCGTAAGGGCCTGGTCGATACCGCATCCCACACCTCGGACTCTGGTTACCTGACCCGTCGTCTGGTCGACGTGGCCCAGGACGTCATCGTCCGCGAGGAGGACTGCGGTACGCACGAGGGCGTCACCTACAACCTCATCATCCCCGGCACCACCGACCTCAACACCGACCTCGTCGGCCGTTGCTTCATTGAGGACGTCGTGGCTCCCGATGGCACCGTGCTCTTTGAGCAGGACGGCTACATCGAGAAGGTCGCTGACATCCAGAAGATGGTCGATGCCGGCCTTAAGAAGGTCAAGCTTCGCGCGCTGCTCACCTGCCGCTCCAAGTACGGCGTGTGCCAGAAGTGCTACGGCTGGGATCTTTCCACCCGTCGTCCGGTCGCCATCGGTACCGCGGTCGGCATTATTGCCGCCCAGTCCATCGGCGAGCCCGGTACGCAGCTTACGATGCGTACCATTCACTCCGGCGGCGTCGCTGGCGTCGACGATATTACGCAGGGTCTTCCTACGGTCAGCCGTATGTTCGATATCGTCGGCAACGTCAACGAGAAGATCCTGGGTCGCGAGGCCGAGCTGGCTCCGTACTCCGGTCACCTCTCGATTAAGCCCGAGAAGTCCGAGTACGTGCTGACGCTCACCGACTCCGAGGATCACACCCGTGTCCTCGACGAGCGTCGCGTCCCCGCTTCGGTGCGCTTCATGCCCGAGATCGAGGACGGCTGCGAGGTTCGCGCTGGCGACCAGATCACCAAGGGCTTCGTCAACTTCCGCAACCTGCGCAAGCTGACCGACATCGAGTCGACGATGCACACCTTCGTCGAGAGCGTCAAGGACGTCTACACCAGCCAGGGCGTCGACCTGAACGACAAGCACATCGAGGTGCTCGCACGCCAGATGCTGCGTCGCGTTCAGATCACCAACCCCGGCGACTCCAAGTACCTGCTTGGTCAGTACGTCGACCGCTACGAGTTTGCCGACGAGGTCGAGCGCGTTGCCCGTCTGGGCGGTCAGGCTCCTGTGGCCGAGCCCGTCATCCTGGGTACGCTCAAGGTCGCGTCCAACATCGACTCCTGGCTGTCGAGCGCTTCGTTCATTCGTACCGCTGGCGTCCTTACCGAGGCTGCCATCGAGGGCAAGGTCGACCACCTGCTCGACCTTAAGTCCAACGTCATCGTCGGTAAGAAGATCCCGGCTGGTACCGGCCTCAAGCCGTACGCCAACGCCAAGCTGACGTATCGCACGGCCGACGGCTACGTGGACATCGACGGCCCGGCTTCGCCCAACGCCAAGTCGCTGCCCGAGTGGGCTCCGGTTGAACTCAAGGACCTGGACGAGCAGCTCCCGCAGCAGCTCGACTGGGCCGGCTACGACGAGTTCGGCGGTGCTGACGGTTCGTTCACCCGCAACGGCCACACCATCTCCGCCGAGAAGGCTCGCCTGTACCTGTTCGACGACCTGGGCGTGTCGCAGCGCTGGACCAACAAGTTCAGCGAGGTCGGCATCGAGACGGTCGGCGACCTGGTTGGCAAGTCCGAGGAGGATCTGCTGCGCATCGATGGCATCGGTGCCAAGGCGATCGAGGAGCTCCGTGACGGCCTGGAGGCCCACGACCTGCTCTACATCCTCGAGAACAACGACGACGTTGCCGATGAGGAAGACCTCTCGCAGCTGCTGCAGATGGTCTTTAGCCCCGACGGTCCGGACGACATCCTGCTGGGCACCTCCGCCACGCCGACGCATCACGCCGACGCCGACGAGGAGCTCCTGGGCGCCCCGATCGACGACAAGAAGGCTCCCGCCAACGGTGCCATCAACGAGGACATGGCGTCCCTCGACGAGCTGCTCAACCAGCTCGTGGACACCGACGACGCCGAAGAGGCCAAGGACAACGACGAGGAATAATTTCCTAGTACGTTAACCGCCCTTCCAAAGACCCGCTTCCCAACAGGGGAGCGGGTCTTTTTTGGTGAGGAACGTTGCCCCGACGAGCACGTCGGATTCCCGGAACGGGCGGCCCGCTGTTAAAGTTAGTCGCGAGTTCTGCACGCAAAGGAAAGCACTTAATGTGCTTTCCGTCTTGCGCAGGACTGTAGAGCA
>CABUDZ010000066.1 GCA_902490445.1 uncultured Collinsella sp. | reverse complement strand
GATCTTGTGGTGCGGGATATCGATCTGCTGAAGAAGCTTGGACGAGTGACCGTTTCATGGTCGATCAACACGCTGGATGAGAACTTCAAGAACGATATGGACTCCGCGTCGAGCATCGAGCGTCGTATCGCTGCTATGAAGCAGGTGTATGACGAAGGTATCCGTACGGTCTGCTTCGTGTCCCCGGTATTTCCCGGCATCACGGATTTTGAGATGATTTTTGAGCGAGTAAAGGATCGGTGCGATTTGTTTTGGCTCGAAAATCTCAATCTTCGGGGTGGTTTCAAAAAAGTGATCCTGTATTATATCGCCAAGAAACATCCCGATCTCGTACCGCTTTACGATGAGATCTATAACAAGCGCAACCGCAGCTACTTTGAAGCGCTTGAAGTAAAAGCCGAGGAAATGGCCAAGAAGTACGATTGCCCCTTTGTGGACAACGAAATGCCTTATGGCAGAGTCCCCCAGGGGCATCCGGTGATCGTGGACTACTTCTATCACGAGGAAGTCCGAGGGTCGGATAATAGCGGAAAAAGAAATCGTTAAACGGAAACCGACGACGATTCGCCCGAGCGATTAGCGTCCACGCGTGGCTTCTGCCGATTGGCGCAACGGGCGACGGATTAAGGGATCGCTCGGGCGGATGATCCCGCTGCAGTACAGGCGGTCGCTCAATTTAGCGGCATGAGCGTTTTCGCACGGAAAACCAGTATCTTGTGCCGTGGGTGCGCGACGACACGTTTCTGCAGGGTGCGGCATGGCGCGAGGGCCTCGGACGATACGAGCGCTTCGTGCGCGAGCTCGGTAGTAGCCACGTGCTGTTGCTGGAGCTCGGCGTGGGCGAGATGACCCCGGGCATCATCACGCTCCCGTTCTGGAGCATGACCGCGAAGCTGCCGGATGCGCACCTGTTGAGCGTAAACATCTCGGGCGACTCGGCTCCGCTGCAGCTTGGAAGCAAGGCAGAGGCGATTCAGGCCGATTTGAGCACGCTGCTCTCGGCGACGCGGGCAGGCACGATGACGACAAAGGGGTGTTCGCCTGCGTGAACGGGCTGCGTCCGGCCATCGTGCTCATAGAGGCGATAGACGCGAAATGAGCCGTAGGGCCCTGTCGTTGGGGTTGGGGTCGGAGTCGGACGATTTGAGTGGGATTCCGTTCTCCGTGGTCTTCTGTAAACAGTAGGCGTGCGCGACCGACGATAAGCCGACCGAGCTCATGACGTCGGGCTTCGACCGCCCCGAGTCGACCACGGCGCTCGCGGCGGCCACCTTGGTGTCCCAGTCGTACGACCTCTTGCATCCCATGTCGAGCAGGTCCTCCCGTCCAGCCGAGCGGAACGTCTGCTCCCATTGTCTCACGGAGCTCGGGGAAACTCCGAGTCTGCGGGCGACGGCCCAGGGGGCTGAGGCCCCTCTCGAACATGTCGACGGCAGCGGACCTGACGCCCGGACCGTACGTGGTCATAGATAAGCCTCCCATTCCTCGGACTTTAGTTTTCTGTCCAAGAAATGAGAGGCAGTTCACATCGCTGCAGGCCCCTACAGGTGGGCGATATTCTACGCCTTGCGGCACCCCGTCGCCCACGGAGGTTAAACGTACACGTAAGCCGTACTCTGAAAGCCGCGGCTTCCGGCAAGTAGTTTATACCACGAAAGGTCGCCTTCAATGCGTATAGCTCGCAAAATAACACTCACCGGGCCGTTACTCCTTGATTCTCAAGTTCATCCCGCTCCCCTCTTGAGCTCACCGCCCGCGCATGCTATTTAGGTTATCGGTGGCTCCTCATTAGCTTGCTTCCAAATGTCTATAAAACAGTTCAAGTCGCCCAATGGGAGCGCTTCTTCAGGGTCTGCCAAGTTATGAAAGACCGCGCATTCTACCTGGCCTACGAATAAGCAACTTTGTTGACGCCGACGAGCCCTCGCTCAAAGAAGACAACGTCTGCGGTGTGCAGGTTCGTCGTTTTCACCGAAGGCGCAGAGAGTCGGGCCGCCGTCGAAACGGCGGCCGTCTTTACCCTCGCCGTCTTAACGCTTGCCTCTTTGATGCCGAGCATCGAGAGCAGGCGCTTGGGAACCTCGTAGTCTTGCTCGACGAGGCCGAAGAACGTGACGCCGTTCTCGACGCACGCCTTCATGATGCAGGACGAGACGGGCCTGAACGCCATGCTTCCCGCCGCTCCGCCGACGAAGGACCCGATGAGCACAGGGAAAGCTGCCCCGCCTGTCAAGGCGGTCGCGACAGCGGCTCCGCCGAGCATCATGACGGTTGAGAACACGGATTGGCCCATGTTGCTCGCCATCTCGACGGGCGCGATCTGCCCCGACGCCACGAGATAGGAGTTTCGGCACGTTTCCATGGTCAGCACGACGAGCGACGCGATGACGTTCGCGCCCCTCGATCCCATTGCGGCGGCCTTTACCGTCTCGCCGAAGGCGCCCTTTGCTGCTGCGGCCGTGATCGCCGCGGTCGCCGATCCGGACACGAACCCGTTGGCGGCGCCGGCGCATGCCGCCGTCCCGATGGATTTCAAGTGCTCGTCGTCAATTTCTCCTTCTGCGATCAGGTAATCGATAGCGCGGTAGATCTCGGGGGCAACGCTCAGCGCCGCGCTCAGGGCGGCGGCTGTGCCGCCGGCCTTGAGCGATTGCTTCACTATGTCGCTTGCGGCGATTAGCTGGGACGTGGTCATGCCGTCGTCCGCAGGGTCGAGCTTCTTCTTGTTTGAGACGTCGATCGCCTTTCGGCGCATCTCCTCGTTCGTGGCGGGCCTGCCCTCGACGCCCTCAGGGGTCTTGATTCGATCCGTTATGTTGTCGCGCACCTTCGTCCAGCGCCGCACCTCTTCGTCCAAGCCGCGGCCTTTCGCGCGCTCGATGCGCATCAGCGTATACTGCTTGGCTGCTTCGAGCTTGTCCGACGGGATCAGGCCGCTCATGTCGCCGTAGAGTAAGTCGTCTGGAGTCTTGCCCGTGAAGCCCTTCTCGACGGCCCACTCGTCAAAAGAGAGGTCCGCATATCTTTTCGGCCTGCCGTTGTACGAATCGCGAAGCGTTGTCGCGAGCTTGCGCGCGATGTTCTTAGGGTCGGTCAGGAACTTGAGTTGGTATTGGTCGGCGCCCCAGGCCACATCCGCAGACCCGAGGTCGTGCGAGTCGAGCCTGACACCCTTGGCGTCAACCCTTTTAACGGCTGCATCGACGTTTGCCGTCCCAAAGGCCCATTCCTCTGCCAGGAATCCCTTGAGGGAGTCCTGCGCCGCCTTGCTGTTCTTATAGTAGTCGTAGGAGTTCATCGCGGAGTACAGCTCCTCGATGGCGGCCTCCACGCTGTTCACCCAACTCGCAGCATCCATCCCGGCGGGCACGGCAGCGGCATAGCGCGCGGAGAACTCGAACCCCTTGTCGAAATCGTTCATTCCTACGCCTCGACGAAGCTCTTGAGCTTCTCGTGGTAGAAGCGTTTCACAGCGTACTGGTAACGCTGCTCGCGAATCTCGGCCGCCTTCTGATGGAGGACGACAGCCTGGTTGATGCCGTTCGCGCCATCGACGGCAGCCCTTCCGATGGTCTTGCCTACCATCTTGGCAAAACCAAGCACGGGATTGGAATCATTGTTTTCTTCGGGTTCCGCCGTCACCTTTTCGGGGCGTAGGGCTGCGAGAAGGTCATCGAACTCCATGCCGTGCCTCTTTGCCCTTTCGAGGAACTTCCAGTAGTCCTCCTTGGAAGGTGGTTCGGTATTCACCGTGATGCAGGCGTGGTTCCCGCTCACGCCGATGTAGACGCCTTCCTCATCGATGGCTTCGGGGTTGTCGAGCCGAATCGCATCGATGTAGTCCCCAGTGCCTTCCGGCCAGCCGATGAAGACGACCTTCTGGCTCGACGAGATAGCGGTTTGAGCGAACTGGTCCTCGTTGAAGATGGAGGCGTCGTCGCTGCCGTCGACGGGCCCGGTCGGACCAGCCTCGGTGTCATCGTTCTTCCCGATCATGTTGTAGAGAAGCTTGGAGAACTTGCCGGTGTTTCCAGCCTCGACAATAAGAACCGATTCGGCGGTGTTGAACATCATTGGCAACCTATCTAGAGGAAATAAATCGTTGAGGCAATTATAACCCCGAGATAAACAGCCATATTCAGTTGCCAACTTAATATCGGGAGGGTTTGCATGGCGACGATGACCAACGCCACGCAGATGTTCACGTCCTGCTCGGCCCTGGAGACGATCTACGCGACGAGCTTCACCAACGTGATCTCTAGCTCGGGGTCAATGTTCTACGGGTACAACAAGCTGGTGGGCGGCACCGACGGGTTCGTGCCATCGTCCACCAGCGCGGGCTCGGTCTGCAAGCTGGGGGCGGGCGGCGTGCTCACCAACCCCAACTCGGACGTGCGCGAGTGGTTCAGGGTGTTCGTCTACGACGACGGGACGCCGGACTTCACCGTGTCGGGCTCGGTGGACGGCTCCAAGACGCTTTTGGACATCCAGGCGGCTGTGCGCCAACGCGAGGTACCAGGCCGCGGGCGTCATCCCCGGATACAGCTACCGCACGCAGTTCCGAACGGTGTCGATGCGCTCCGACATGGGGACGCTGGCCGCCGTGAACATGAACTACTGGTTCTACGGGCTCAACGCCATCACCTCGTTCGTGGGGCTGGGGAACCTCGCCAACGTGGCGTCGATGTGCTACGCGTTCACCAGCTGCACGGGGATCGCGGCGCTCGACCTGACGGGGTTCGACCCGTCGGAGCTCACGGACCTGTTCTACGCCTTCTCGGGGTGCTCGAACCTGGTGACCATCACCGTGGACCCCACCTGGGCGCTGCCAAGCGAGGCCTCTGGCGCGGGCACGTTCTACAACTGCCGGGCGATCGTCGGCGGGAACGGCACGGCATACTCTTCGAGCAACTACGGGTACGCGTACATGAGGACGCCTGCATCGAGTCGAGGAGCGGAAGGAGATGACGGCGGCGACCGCCCCGGGAGCCGGGCGCGCGAGGGAGATATCAGCCCTTGGCGCATCGTTACCGATCTGGACGCCTTGTCGTACTTGACGGCGTCGGCCACTCATTGGTGGGCTCCCAAATGGATGGGTGCCGGCAGAAACGTCTGCTCACACTGCGACCAGGGGTAGCTCCCTTGCCTTGGCGACCTTATGCTTGCGATACGGGATTAAGTTATATTAGACTTACTTTTATCGTTCTGCTGGCAACCAAGGAGGCACCATGGCACGCACCGCCGACGAATACAAGCAGCTTTCCATCAGGGAATTCACGAAGGCCGCGGAGGTGTACGAATCGGGCCATGCTGGCATCTACGAGATGTGCAAGGATGACTATCCGCAGATGCTCGCCGAGCTGGAGCGCGAGCCATTCGCCGACGTTCTCGACGTAGGGTGCGGAACGGGCGCGGTCATTGAGCTGCTGCATGAAAAATACCACAACGCGCACTACGTCGGCCTCGACCTGACGCCCGACATGATTGCCGTTGCGCAGGCGAAAAGCCTAAACGGATGCGAGTTCGTTGTCGGCGACGCGGAGGATTTGCCCTTCCCCGCCAACAGTTTCGACGCCGTCTTGTCTTCGAACAGCTTCCACCACTACCCCAACCCGGAGAAATTCTTCGCCGGCGTCGCGCGCGTGCTGCGTCCCGGCGGCCGCCTCATCCTACGCGACTACACGGCAAACGATTTCGCCGTATGGCTTATGAATACGTTCGAGCTGCCGCTTGCCCGCCTGGCCGGCCACGGCGACGTGCGCATATTGAAGCAATCCCAGTTCCGTGCCATGGCCGAAGAAGCCGGCCTTTCCGTGCTGGCCATGGAGGCTCAAAAAGGTTGGCGCGCGCACCTGGTAGCGCAAAAATAACCGAATTAGAGGCTTGAGTTGCGCAGGGCTGCCGGTAATGTGCCCGAAGAAGCTCTGCCGATATCCGGGAAGCCTCCGAGTGTTGTTGCGAGAAGGAACTGCGCTGTGGCAGAAAAGGTTAAACTCTCCGGCATGCCGGAAACCACACCACATCCATGGCGCTAAGCCGCAATCCACTCGTGCAATGTTGTCGAGAGCCGCCTGTCCACATCTTTTCTGGTGGCTTCGCATTCGTCCGGATGCTCTTTGGCTGAGCGGAATATGAAGCGCATAACGAATTTCTAGCCCACCGGCAGTGCCATTCTGAGCATAGACTCGAGCAATACGAAATGGGTGCCGTATCGATAGGCGACCGCTTCGTATTCGCACTCATGCGGGCGTCCTTTAAGCCTCTGGTCCATTCGCCTGACATACTTGCCCGCTTCCCAGAAGCTGTCGTCATCCGCGCCAAGCAAAATCAGCTTCCCCTTGATGTGGGGGTGCCAAAACGGTTGTTTTCCCTCTTTGGCGCTTGCTTAGCGAAGTGAATCGTAGCCAGCGGCTTTACCGTCTTACGTTTCCACAGATCAGAAGGGATGTGCAAGAGCGATGACCGAAAGAATCGTCGCAGGCGGCTTATTCACCCACGAGTTCAACGGCTCCACTTTCAAATGCATGGGGAAATGCGAATAACCTCAATGTGCTCCCGAACTCCGCGCTGACGGAAACGCCGACTCCGTCGAGCGAAGACTTGCTAATATGAGTCACAACACCGTCTCCAAGGCCGATATGCCCAAGATGGCTTCCAACTGGGGGCAGGGTTTGCCGATAGGAACACCATGAAGAAATGCAGTGCCCTCGGAGTCCTGCTCAGTAATTCCGTCAGCGTTCTTCTCAAGGCAATCCAGAAGAGCAATCGGATCGCCCATCACGTCAGGTGGCGGAGTTGGCATGGAGGGCAGGTTCTTGTTGGTATCCGCCCATTGTACGCTCGTCGTCGTGCACGACCAATCGGACAGCATCCCGGATTCGATAGCTGCATGCGAGGGGGGTTCTTCGAGCTAAGTGCTCTTGAGCATAGCGTTTCACGTGCCGGTGTTCATGAGCGGCAGGGATTGCTGTTTCGGGCTCGATCCGAGGATGCGTGACTACGGTCTCTCTTGCTGTTCAGCTCGCCCAGTCTGCATCTTGGTTCCTCGACTGCGCAGCTTGGTTAAACGCCGAAGGTTCAGCTATCTTCGTCAGCTAGCATGAAAGCAACCCGAAGGGAGGACGCATGAAGATCACAATCGAAGAGCGAGAAGCAGCTCAAGATATAGAAGTCACGATCGTCTGCGTAAGGGTCGATCGCCGCGTGCTTGATATAACGGCTCGGCTGCGCATGCTTGACAGGAAGGTGACGGGCACGGCCGACGGCTGCACGCGCGTGCTGAGCGCAGAAGACGTCCTGTTCATCGAGTCGGTCGACAAGCACACGTTCATTTATACGGCCGACACGGTTCTCGAAACGGGCCTGCGCCTTTACGAGATGGAGGAGCGCCTGGCGGACTGCGACTTCCTGCGCATCGCGAAAGGTTGCATCGTCAACTTCCGCGCGATCACCGCCCTCAAGCCCGACGTCAACGGCAGGATCATCGCCACCTTGGAAAACGGTGAGCAGGTCGTTATCTCGCGCCAGTATGCGCCCGACGTCAAATCGAAGCTCGGTCTGAAGCAGTCGAAACGAAGGAAGGGAGACCGAAATGATTAACAGGGACATTATCGACACCGATAAAAAGACGCCCGCGGAAAACCTCGGACAACTCGTGAAAAGCACCTGTATCGGCTTCACTGTTGCCATGATAGCCTTCTTGGCATTAGGGACTTGTTTCGCTGATGACACCGCCAAGCAGGGCATTAACTATTGCTGGTCGATTCTCGCCGCGTGCGTCACCGTCCCCGCGCTGCAGTTCGTGTTCTTCACGCCCGCGGTGATCAGACAGATGGCGTATCCCGCGCGCCTGGTGCTGTTCGACGTTTGCCTCTACGCAGCCCTCTGTGCATTGGCGTTTGTCTTTGCTTGGGTTCCCGTGAACAACCCCGGGGCGTGGGTTACCTTCACGGTTGTCTATCTCGCCATCCTGGCGGTCCTCACTCTTGCTTTCAACGCCAAGCTGAGCCGCGAGACCCGCGAATTGAACGACAGGCTCGCGGAATACCGCAAGAGCAGGGAGACGGAATAAGGGTATAGCTGAGCATTATCGATGCTGGGCAAATCCTTACTCCCGATCCTCGGATTACCGCCCAGCGCGAGGACCTGATGCCAAGGCCGGCGCAGGGCGATGCTCGGCCCCGTTCGCTACCCCAAGCGCTTCCTGCGCGGTCATGCCCTTGTAGCCCCCCGTTCGCGCGCATAAGCGGGTTCATGTGCAGGGGAATGTCGATCCAGGTGCCGCTTGCTCGGTCAGCTTGATCGGATTGGAGGAAGACGACCTCGTGTTCAGCATAGACGATGGCGAAACTTCCTACGTATTGCGGTCTACCCAAGCCATCATTCGGTCCTCCTCGGTTTCGAAACTCGAATTTTTTTAAAGTTTCGAAACCGGGGAGGCAATATGCACAGGGATGCATCGAGGAGCAATTCCCAGTCGCGCCATGTCAGCAGCGATGCCGGGCGCATTCACGCGTGCTACAATGCGGGCATCAGAGATGAAAACACAGTCCCCGTCGGGTAGTCGTGGGCGCGCGGGAGTCCGCATCAGTAACCTGCCTCCTTGGTTGTCCCTTCTCTGCATGGTCATCTACATAAAGGAGGAACCAACCATGCAGATCAGCGTGTCATCCACCCTGACCGTATATCACGACGGCCAATTCTGGGTCGGGCTGGCGGAGCATGTCGAGGACAGCAGATACGGCGCCGCCCGCATCGTCTTCGGCGCGGAACCGTCCGATGAGGAAATCCTGCGATTCGTTACAAGCAAATGGGCGGAGCTCGCGTTCTTCGGTGACGATCCCGCCGAGGCGAGCAAGCCCGCGAGGAACCCCAAGCGCCGCGCCCGCGAGGCGTCGAAGGCCCTTAAGCAGCCGGCGATGGGCACCAGGGCGCAGCAGGCGCTCGCAGCACAGCGGGAAGCGATGAAGCGGGAGTCGGCTCAAGCAAGAAGCCAGCGTCGCGCGGATGAGGCGGAGGCGCGCTTCGAGCAGCGAAAGCTGAAGCGCAAGCAGAAGCATCGTGGGCATTGATCGCCATGTGCAGCAAGGCAAACCATATACAGCAGTGGGGCCAGTTCCACTTGAAGCCGACGCCGCGTAGACGCTAATGGTGACGGCTATGCACGGGCACGGGCGCGCCGCCGCACTTCACAGCTTGTTTCTCAAGTATTTGGGACGCACACACGGCGTTCAAAAATGCGGAGCGACTCTGTATGGCTCGAGACTGAGCCGAGGTGCCCTACTTCTCGCCCTCCAGCAGCACCACGATGCGGTCGATGTCGACGGCAAAGCGAGGCCTTCCCTCCTGCTCGTAGCGGTCGAGGTATGCCTGGCACTCTGAGACAATGCGCTTGGTGCTGCCGTCGATGATGCGTTGGAGCGTCTCGTAGTAGGCCGAGCCCTCGGTCCTGAAGCGGCGCTGGTAGGCCTGGTTATGGGGAACATCTTGATGTAGTGGATGCCGTGGCGGCAGTTGGGGCGCGTCGTGGGGCGGGGTGGCAACGCAAAGTACTGGTCTTTGGGCACGTTAGGGGCGATGTTGGAACGCAGCGGCACGGCGAAGTCCCTGCGCTTCCCGCGGAAACGCAGCCTCACCACTACGATGCAGGGACGATTGTGCTTAAGCATGAGCTCGCGGTCGCCCTCGGCGTGGCCGAAGAAGTCCTGGGGATGGATACAATCTTCATCGGTTACGCCCCCTTCATACGAAGCGGGGCCCGCATCGCTGCGGGCCCCTACAGGTGGGCGATATTCTACGCCTTGCGGCACCCCGTCGCCCACGGAGGTTAAACGTACACGTAAGCCGTACTCTGAAAGCCGCGGCTTCCGGCAAGTAGTTTATACCACGAGAGGTCGCTTTCAATGCGCATAGCTCGCAAAATAGCACTCGCTGGGCCGTCACCCCTGGCCGTTACCCTCCAATCTTCATTGAAGTCAGCAGGCCAATTCATATAGTCATGGGGGTTTATCCTAAAGGGAATCAAATTAATACCCCCATAACTAAGAAATTTTCTATTCCCACTCAATGACTAGAGCCCTGGTGTAATTGGCTGGATCACCGTTCCGGGAACCGGTATCGACCTACCTGTCCGCCAAGCTCTTTCTTCAGCTCCAGCCTAGTATCTGATTCGCGCCGTTATAAGCGAAAACCGAAGAGATGCGTCTTAGCCAAGAAAAGAAGGTTAGCCTCATCTTACTGCATGATTCGTGTGTTATAGTTAGATGGCTCTAACTGTTTGGGGGCGATAGCCATGCACGAACGCGAGGGTTTCTGGGACAAGAACGCCGGTCGGTATGACCGTTTCATGCGAAACGACCGGGCGGCGTATGAGAAGATGTATGGGCTGATCCGGCCGGTGGTGAAAGCAAAGACCGTGCTGGAGGTTGCCACCGGCACGGGGCTTATCGCAAAGAGCGTCGTGGATGCGGCGGCGCGCATCGAGGCTACGGACGCCTCTGCAAAGATGATCCTTGAAGCAAAGCGGGACAATCAATCCGCAAAGCTGCACTTTTCCGTACAAGATATGTTCCGCCTGCCCTATGCACAGAAGTCCTTCGAAGTGGTGATCGTGTCCAACGCACTTCACATAGTGCCGCATCCGGAAAAGGCCCTGCAAGAAATCAGGCGGGTGCTGAAGGACGACGGCGTGCTCATCGCGCCGACCTTCACCCACGCGGGGAACTCGGTTTCCGGCAAGGCAAAAGCCTTTTTCATGAGTATGGCGGGATTCCCCCTCCACAGCAGGTGGACAAGCGAGGAATACCTACGTTTCCTGCGTCAAAACGGCTGGGCGGTGCAGAAAAGCGCGGTGCTGAAGGCCTCGTTCCCGTTGACCTATGCGGAATGCACGAAATCGGAGGCGCCAGATGTCGTTCTTTGCAAACACCCGCAAGCCCGTGGGCCTCGGCGGAAAACTTATGGTTGCCATGATGAATCTGGGCCACAGCCCTGTGGCGCGGTGGGGACTTCGATTTCTACGACTTGCGCCAAACGCCAAGGTGCTAGATTGCGGCTGCGGCGGCGGGGCAAACATAAAACGGCTGCTGAAAAAATGCCCGTATGGCGTCGTCAAGGGCATCGACTATTCGCCCGTCAGCGTGGAGAAGACTAGAAAGCTCAACCGAATTGCAATTCAGGAGGGGCGTTGCGCCGTTCTGCAAGGCAGTGTGGCGGATATGGTGTTTGAGGATAGCCACTTCGATGCCGCCACGGCCTTTGAGACCGTCTATTTTTGGCCTGATTTGCCCCGATGCTTCCGCGGGGTCTGGCGGACGCTGAAGCCAGGCGGGACAATTCTTATCTGCAACGAGAGCAATGGCGATACGGACAAGGACGAGAGGTGGACGCAGAGCATCGGCGGCATGACC
>CABUDZ010000065.1 GCA_902490445.1 uncultured Collinsella sp. | reverse complement strand
CGAAAGATGAGAAACATTGCACGGTGAGCTACTATTTGTTCGAAACCTTTTGAAAGATTGCGAGCGGCATGTCTGACGACTTTTACACCATGGTCGATTCCGGAGACCCGGCACCCGACAACGAGCACATCACCGGCGTGCGCGAAGAGCGTGAGGAAGGCGAGCAGACGACCACGCAGGCGCCAAAAGCCATGTACGCCGCGCGCATCGCCGTCTATGACGACATGCTGTCGACACCGCGTGTGATCGTCATTGATCCGCAAGATGTCCGCACGTATTTGGAAGAGACGACCAACACCGTCTACCAGTGCATGAAAGAACAAGGTGGCCATATCTCGCTCATGGTCATCCGCGAGATTGTCGAAAACTTTATCCACGCACACTTTGCCGAGCCCATCATCTCGATTCTGGACGGCGGAGACACCATCCGCTTTGCTGATCAAGGACCCGGCATCGACGACAAGGAGCGCGCTTTCGACTTTGGCGTTACCAGCGCAAACAGCAAGATGAAGCGCTATATCCGTGGGACAGGAGCAGGGTTTCCCATGGTGCAGGAGTATTTGGAAAACGCCGGCGGGGCCGTGTCCATCGAGGACAATATGGGCAACGGCACCGTGGTTACGGTAAGCCTGGACCCTAAACGCGTGCAGGAAATCGAACGCGCCGGCGGGCGCGGTGCTGCCGTGCGGCCCGAGACGGAGCAGCCCGCATATCCCCTGCCGGGAGCTTTTGCGCAGCAGCCCATGGCAACGCAACAGATGCAGCCCCCCGTGGGACAGATGCAGCAGCCCGGAATGCTTCCTACACAAGAGCCCCAGGCGGCATCGATGTCGATGCCGCCAAACGCGCCAGAGGCCATGCCGCTGGCGGATCAGGATGCAGCAGCAATGCAGCAGGCGACGGGGGCACCGGGTGGCCAGCAAATGGGCTATCAGCCGTACCAACAGGGATATCCATATCAGCAGATGCCGCCACTGGGGTATGGTCAGCAGTTCCCGCAGCAGTACCAGCAGGGATATCAGCAGCCGTACCAGCAGATGCCGCAGCAGCAGTACAACCCCTGGGCCCAGCAGATGACTCCGCAGCCTTACCAACAGTGGCCTCAAAGTTTTCAACAGCAAATGCCGCCGATGCAGAGTTCTCAACAATCAGCAGCTCAAATGATGTATCCTAATGCAGCAAATCAGTATGCGCAGCCACAGCCGGACGTGTTCGTAAGCGATCGCGGCAACGCCGCGCTGGGCTATCTGGCGCAAAATCAAGCGTGCGGTGCAACCGATCTGGCGAGGGCGTTTGGAAACTCGGCCCCCACTTGGTCACGCACGCTCAATGACTTGGCGCAGGCCGGCTTGGTCATCAAGCATGGCCAGAAATACCATCTGACCGAACTCGGCGCCGCTCGCGTGCGAGCTCAGAGCTAAAGAACGGGAGAGACAGTGGACGAGGAAGCAAGCATCATCCTGGGGGATGCCATCGCCTTTTGCCAGCGCGACGGCCAAGATGCACGCCTCATCAACATGCTGGGGCAATCGCGCGCCATAAGCCTGACCGAAGATACGCTCACGATCGAGGCCCCCTCGCGCTTTGCCATCGCGCAGCTCAAAAAGCATCAGCCGACCATTGAGGCCTATCTGGAAGAAATCGCCTTTGCACCGATCGCGCTCGACATCGTGGCACCGCAAGGCGCAACGGCCGAATCTGCTGCCGCGACGGCGCCCGCCACGGCTCCCGCTGCTTCCCCGGCGGTGCCGGCCTCCGCAGGCGACGTGCCGACAATCGAGCACCAGCACGGCGATGTTTCCCGTGAAACCATGGCACCGTTGCCGACCGCGGCGGCGACGTCAACGAACGCACCCGTCACGCACATGCCTATCGCTCACGACGCAGCGGCGGGCGCGGATTCGGGCATTGCAATCAAGAACACGCTCTCGGCCGATGATTTTCGTCGCATGATGAACCAGATGAAGGGCGGAGCGCCGACTAAGTCCACGCAAGCTGCGACCCCCGCTTCACCCATGCCAGCACCGACCGTACCGGCCGAGCAGAATGCGGATGGAGCCCCGCTCGCCGCGAACTCAAAATTTACCTTTGAGAACTTTGTCTACGGCCCCGAGAACAGCCATGCCTATCGCTCGGCACTCAAGTTTGCCGCCCTCGCGGACGAGCGCGGCACGTGCACATCACTGTTCATCTACGGCAAATCGGGCCTGGGCAAGACGCACCTGCTGCTTGCCATCAAAAACGAGCTCGCCGAGAAGTCGCCCGAGATCAAGGTCAAGTATGCCAACTCCCAGGCATATCTGGACGACCTGATGACCGAGTTCGACCGCCAAAAGAAGAGCAACGCCCCTATCATGCAGGCATACCACGGCGTGGACGTGCTCATCATCGATGACATCCAAAACATCATCGGCAAGCGCGCGAGCGTGGACTACTTTTTCCAGCTCATGGACGAGTTCATCCGCAACAACAAGAAGGTCGTCATCGCGGCAGACCGCGCCCCCAAGGACCTGAGCATGGACGAGCGTCTGACCAGCCGCTTCAACGCCGGCATGCTCTGCCTGGTCGCAGAGCCCAGCTACGAGATGAAATACAAGATCTTGCAGCGCTATTACGAGAACACCATCGTCGCCGCTCCCGAGGCAGGCGACGACTCGCTGCTGGCGGCCTATGGGGGCGACGGCGGGCACCTGACCGACGAGCACTTTAAACACATGGCCGAGGTCTCGGGCACCAACATCCGCGAACTCGAGAGCTTCTGCGAGCGCTGCGCCGGCGAGGCGGGCGACCGCGAGCGCGAGGGCGGGGAGCTCACCTTTGACGATATCGACGCCATCGCCAGCCAGTACTTCGACACATCGGCCAAAAAGATCAACGTCCAGACGGTTCAGTCCGTCATCGAAGAGCAGTACGGCGTGACGCACGAGGAGCTCATCGGCCCGCGTCGCAACGCCAATATCGCCAAAGCACGCCATATCGCTATCTACTTGGCCATCGAGATGTGCGAGATGACGACCACGGCGGTGGGCGCCGAATTTGGCAACCGCAACCACTCGACCGTCAGTACGAGCTACAAAAAGGTCCAGAAGATGATCCAGGAAGACCGCACCGTCACCGAAGACCTCAAGTCGCTGCGCGATAAAATTACACTGCGCTCGTAGGGAAATAGAGACACCTGTTGAAAACTTGTCGAAACCACGGGCATAAGGTGTCTAAAACCCAACCCGCGGTGATGAAAAGTTTTGCGCAGGTTTTGAACGTGGAAAACCACCCCTGTTGCACACAGGTTGCTGTCGATTCTCTTTCTGGGTCTGACCTGCGTCTTTGGGAGTAATCAACAGTTTCGTCAGTGCTATTACTATTATTAAGATATTTATATCTATAGAAAGGTATTAAAAGATGAAGTTCACCGTCAGCCAGAGCTCGCTTACACAAGCCATCGGCGTCGTTATGAAGGGTGTCGCTTCGGCATCCACCCTCCCCATCCTGTCGGGCGTGCTCGTTAAGGCCCAAGACGGCATCTTGGAATTCCAGACCTCTAACTACACCATCTCGATCCGTCATCGCATCGCGGCGCATGTCGAAGAAGAGGGCGAGATGGTTATTCCCTGTAAGATGCTCTCCAATATCACCAAGACCCTCCCCGATGCCCCGGTCACCTTTGAGCTGTCCGAGCGCCAGGTGCTGATTGGTTGCGAGAAGAGCTCTTTTAGGCTGAACACGCTCGATGCCAATGACTTCCCCGAGTTTCCGGCCTATGCCATCGAGAGTGCCGTGGAGCTGCCGACCGATGTCTTGTCCGAAATGGTCGGCCGCGTGTGGCGCGTCACCTCGACCGACAAGGCTCGCCCCATCCTGGGCGGCGTGCACATGAAGGTCGAGAACAACACCGTACGCCTGGTAGCGACCGATTCCTTCCGCTTGGCCGTGTGCGATACGCAGGTCGAGACCTCGACCCTCGAGGGCTCCTTTGAGCTCAACGTTCCGGCTGACGCCTTTAACGACGCGCTGAACATCATGGCCAGCCAGGCGACCATCATGATCGGGGCTACCGACACCCAGGTCGTCTTCGAGGCCGGCAACACCACCTACGTGTCGCGTCGCATCGAGGGCGTGTACCCCAACTACAAGCAGCTCATCCCCGATTCGTGCGTGACGAGCGTCAAGATCGACGTCGCCGCCTTTAACGCCGCCCTCAAGCGCGTGGCCGTTATCGCGAGCGCCAACCCCGCCGTCAAGTTCGAGATCGATGTCGAGAACGGGCAGATGGGCCTGTCCTCCATTTCCAATGACCAGGACCTTGCGCAGGAGACGATCGATGTCGAGGCCGAGGGCGAGTCGGGTACCATCGCCTTCAACTACCACTACATCTTCGGCTGCCTCAATGCCCTGTCCAAGGAGAAGGAGATCACGCTGGAGCTCAAGAGCTACTCGCAGGCGGGCATCTTTAAGTCCTACGACAAGATCAACTACCTGTACCTGGTCATGCCGGTCCGCATCTAGCGCTGCGCCATGACCATGTTCGCCCGCGATCTTTCCGTCGCGCACTACCGCAGCTTCGATAGCTATCACCTTGCCCTGGACGAGGGCGTGACGATACTTGCGGGACCCAACGCGGCGGGAAAGACCAATCTCATAGAGGCGCTGCAGCTGCTGACGAGCGGCGCCTCGTTTAGGCATCCGACCGCAGCCGAGCTCGTCCATGACGGCGTGGGCTCGTGCAAGATCGAGCTGAGGCTCGAGGGCGACGGCCGCGTGCTTGATATGGGATTGAGCGCGGAGGACGGTAAGCGCTCGTTTAGCCGCAACGGCAAGAGATGCTCTGCCGCCGGTGTGCGCGGGGTTCTTCCGAGCGTGCTGTTTTGCCCCGACCATCTGGACATGGTTAAGCGTGGCGCCAGTGTGCGCCGCGCCGCCCTCGATGACTTTGGCATGCAACTGAGCGCACGCTATGCCGATCTTGCGAGCACCTATGGGCGCTGCGTGACCCAGCGTAACGCCTTGCTCAAGGAGACCTGGTGCTGCCGCGAGATGCTCGGCGCGTGGAACGATTCGATTGCCCGCGCGGGCTCGGCCCTGCTCGTGCACCGGTTGGCTCTGCTCGACCGGCTGGCGGGCCATGTGCACACTGCCTACGGGCAAGTAGCGTCCGGCGAGGCCGCCAACGTGACCTATGCGTCCACGCTGGGGGCTTTGCCCCAGGTCGAGGATCGCGAAGAGCTGAAGGGTTGGGCGTACGAGCGCATGCTGGCCGCCCTTGACGAGCATGCCGACGAGGAAATTCGCCGCGGCGTGACGTTGGTGGGACCGCATCGCGACGAGATCGAGTTTACCGTGGCGGGTCGCTCCGCCCGTTCATTTGCCAGCCAAGGACAGCAGCGCACGCTGGTGCTGTCCTGGAAGGTGGCCGAGGTTGCCGTGGCTCGCGATGTCCTGGGCACCGCCCCACTGCTGCTTTTGGACGACGTGATGAGCGAGCTCGACGGCGAGCGTCGCGGCGCTTTCCTGCGGCTGATTGGCGATGATATCCAGACGGTCATAACTACGACCAACCTGGGGTACTTTACCGATGACCTGCTTGATCGAGCCAAGGTGGTGAGCATGGGTGAGACGTGCTAATTACGAGCGCGAGAGCGAGACAGTCGCCTTCAGCGGGTTTTTGAACGCAGAGCGCCAGCGCATCCTGGCGGCTGCAACGCCTAAGCGCCGTGCGCAGATGGAGGCCGCCGAGGAGTCGCGCACGGTCTATCGCGCATGGAACGCGGTGTGCTCGGGCACGCGCGAGGGGCGGCATGTGACGGGACTGCGCTACCTGCCCGAGTCCAATGAGCTGCTGGTGTATCTCGACTCGCCCTCGTGGACGCAGGAAATGACGTTGTTGCGCGAGATCATCCGCGCGCGCATGGAGCGCGCCGGTGCGCATGTGGACGGCCTGGTGTTCAAAACCACCGTGCCCGGTCACACGCCGCCCGCCGCCAAGGAGCGCCTGCGCCCGGCGACGACCGAGCGCCCGCCGGCCCCGCACGCCGACCTAAGTGAGGCCGAGTGCACCGAGATCGAGCGCCAGGTGGCGCCCATCGAAGACCAAAAACTGCGCGAGGCCCTCGAGAATGCCATGAGAGCCAGTGCCGAGTGGGCCAAGGGCGTGCAAAGCAAAAAAGAGCCTTAAATCGCATCTGGTGGCCTTGTAGAGCCAAATACCCTCGGTCCCGAGGGTATTTTTTTACGATAAACTAGTAAGGCTGTACACATTTTCTTGACTGAAGGAGGACGTGTGGCAAACGAAAACGATTACGATGGCGGCGAGATTAAGATTCTCGAAGGTCTCGAGGCCGTTCGTAAGCGCCCGGGCATGTATATCGGCTCGACGAGCGCCAGCGGTCTGCATCACCTGGTGTGGGAGATCGTTGACAACTCCGTCGACGAGGCCATGGCCGGTTTCTGCACCGAGATCCAGGTGACGGTCCACGCCGACAACTCCATCACGGTCGTCGACAACGGGCGCGGCATCCCCGTCGACGAGCACCCTGTTAAAAAGATCCCGACGCTCGAGGTCGTTATGACGATCTTGCACGCCGGCGGTAAGTTCGATAACTCGGCCTATAAGGTCTCGGGCGGCCTGCACGGCGTGGGCATCTCCGTCGTCAACGCACTGTCCAAGCGCGTGGTCGTTCAGGTTCGTCGCGATGGCAACACCTACGAGATGGAGTTCTCGCGCGGCAAGACCGTCAAGAAGATGGAGGTCGTGGGCACCTCGGATTCAACGGGCACCACCGTCACCTTCTGGCCCGACGACGAGATCTTCGAGACCTGCATCTACGATTTCGATACGCTGCACAACCGTCTGCAGGAGACGGCGTTCCTCAATAAGAACCTTAAGATTGTGCTGACCGACGAGCGCGAGGCGTCTCCCCACGTGGAGGAGTTTTGCTACGAGGGCGGCATCATCGACTTCGTCAAGTTCCTCAACGAGGGCAAGGACGTCCCCGAGGCCTTTAAGGAGCCCATCTACATCGAGGGCAAATCGGACCCGGACGCGCCTGTCGCCAAGATGGGCGAGGTCGAGGTTTCCCTGCAGTGGAATAGCGGCTACGGCGAGAACGTCATGTCGTTTGCCAACGACATCTACACTCCCGAGGGAGGCATGCACCTTGAGGGCTTCCGCACCGCGCTCACCCGTGTGATCAACGATTACGCGCGCAAGCAGAATCTGCTCAAGGAAAAAGACGCCAACCTGACCGGCGACGATGTGCGCGAGGGCCTTTCGGCCGTTATCTCGGTCAAGCTGCCCGACCCGCAGTTTGAGGGTCAGACCAAGGCCAAGCTCGGCAGCTCCTATATGCGCGCGCTCACGCTCAAGATCGTGACCGACGGCCTTACCGATTACCTCGAGGAGCATCCCAAGCCCGCTCGTGAGATCGTCAAGAAGGCGCAACAGGCCTGCAAGGCGCGCAACGCCGCCCGCAAGGCGCGCGAGGCGACCCGCCGCAAGAGCCTGCTCGAGACGGCGTCCCTGCCCGGTAAGCTCGCTGACTGCTCGGTGCGCGATGCCGAGCTGACCGAGCTCTTTATCGTAGAGGGCGACTCGGCAGGCGGTTCGGCCAAGGACGGCCGTCGCCGAGACATCCAGGCGATTCTGCCCCTGCGCGGCAAGATTCTGAACGTCGAGCGCGTTGGTGACCATCGCGCGTTCTCGAGTGACACCATCCAGTCGCTGATTACCGCGATCGGCTGCGGCGTCACGACGAGTGCCGGCGACGGCGGCGACTTCGACATTAGCAAGGCGCGTTACCACAAGATCATCATCATGACCGATGCAGACGTCGACGGTGCGCATATCCGCATCCTGCTGCTGACGTTCTTCTACAAGTACATGCGTCCGCTGATTGACGCCGGCTACGTGTACGTCGCGTGCCCGCCCATCTTTGGCATCAAGGTGCGCAACAAGATCCACTACGTGTATCCCAACGGCCGCCAGCCCGAAGACGAGATCCTGCGCGACACCATCCAGGGTCTGGGCCTGAACCCCGACGACAACGACGAGGACGGCAAGGCCAAGGACGGCAAGATCACCAAGAAGCGCAAGGGCTATACCGTCCAGCGCTACAAGGGCCTGGGCGAGATGGACCCCAAGCAGCTTGCCTCGACGACGATGGACCCCAAGACCCGCATCCTGCAGCGCGTGTCGATCGAGGACGCCGTGGTGGCAGACCGCGCCGTGCGCGAGCTGATGGGTTCCGAGGTCGGCTATCGCCGCGAGTACATCGAGAAGCACGCGCATGACGCACGCTTCCTAGACGCCTAGCTTTCCCAGGCACCCCATCTTGCCCTTCAGGATTTCGGGCGCCGCACGCAAGGCGTGCGCCCTCATCCTTCAGGGCAACCTGGGGCACCTGGAAAACCTAGGAGGGTTATCCGGCATTCCCGGTAATCCGTCTCCGTGGTAGGGAACTAATGGACCACGCAAACCATGAGGAGGTAACGTGGCAGACGATATCAACAATAACGAGGGCATGGGCGAGGCCGGCGACGCCGGCATGCCCGATGATCTGAGGCGCCTGCTTGCCCGTGCTGAGCAGGGCGAGGACGGCGATCCGGACGCCTATAACCCCGATGCCGATGATGACGAGGAAGAGGACGACGGTGAGCTCGAGGAGAGCTTTGGCGAAGTCGACCGTGGCGCCTCGGCCGGCGAGGATATCAATGGTGGCCAGCTCCAGATTTCGGAGTTCGGTCGCGAGATGAAGCAGTCGTTTATCGAGTATTCGATGTCGGTCATCACGGCGCGCGCCCTGCCGGACGTGCGCGACGGCCTAAAGCCGGTGCACCGCCGCATCCTGTACGCGATGAACGAGAGCGGCATCTACCCCAACCGCCCGCACAAGAAGTCGGCCTGGACGGTCGGCGAAGTTATCGGTAAGTACCACCCGCATGGCGACTCCGCGGTCTATGAGGCCATGGTCCGCCTGGCGCAGTGGTTCTCCATGCGCACGCCGCTCATCGACGGTCACGGCAACTTCGGTAACATCGACGGCGACGGCGCGGCGGCCATGCGTTACACCGAGAGCCGCCTGGCAAAGCCCGCCATGGAATTGCTGCGTGACTTGCAGAAGGATACTGTCGACTGGCAGCCCAACTACGACGAATCGCTCGCCGAGCCTCAGGCGCTGCCTGCGCGCTTCCCCAACCTGCTGGTCAACGGCAGCCAGGGCATCGCCGTCGGCATGGCCACCAATATCGCCCCGCATAACCTCACCGAGGCGATCGAGGCAACCTGCTACCTGATCGATAATCCCGACGCCACTGTCGACGAGCTCATGCAGATCATGCCCGGTCCGGACTTCCCCACCGGCGCCATCATCATGGGCAGTGCCGGTATTAAGCAGAGCTACGAGACCGGCCGCGGCTCCATTACCGTGCGCGCCAAGGCTCACGTGGAGTCCACCAAGACCGGCCGCAGCCGCCTGGTCTTTACCGAGATTCCCTACATGGTCAACAAGGGCACCCTGCAGGAGAAGATCGCCCAGCTCGTCAACGACAAGCGCATCGAGGGCATCTCGGATATGCGCGATGAGTCCAACCAGAAGGGTATCCGTCTGGTCATCGAACTCAAGAAGGGCGTCATCCCGCAGGTCGTGCTCAACAACCTGTACAAGTACACCTCGCTGCAGACGACCTTTGGCGCCAACAACCTGGCGCTTGTCAACGGCGTTCCCAAATGCCTGAGTCTGCGCGAGATGCTGCAGCACTACATCGACCACCAGGTCGACGTCGTCACCCGCCGCACCCGCTTCGACCTTAAGAAGGCCCGGGCCCGCGCGCATATCCTTGAGGGCTACCTGATGGCTCTCGACCATATTGACGAGGTCATCAGCATCATCCGTTCCTCGCAGACCGACTCCGAGGCCAGCAGCCGCCTGATCGAGCGCTTTGGCTTTACGCCCGAGCAGACCACGGCCATCCTCGAGATGAAGCTGCGCCGCCTGACCGGCCTGGAGCGCGACAAGATTCAGGAAGAGCTGGACGGCCTGCGCCGCGCCATCGCCTACTACGAGGACCTGCTGGCGCACGAGGGGAAGATCCTGGGCGTCATTAAGGAAGAGATGCGCGAGATCTCCAAGAAGTTCGGCGATAAGCGCCGCACCGAGATCAGCCATGTCGAGAAGGACCTGGACGTCGAGGACCTCATTGCCGACGAGGACATGGTCGTGACCATCACCCACACCGGCTATGTCAAGCGCATCCCGGTGGCCGCCTACCGCGCCCAGAAGCGCGGCGGCAAGGGCGTCTCGGGCGTCAACCTCAAAGAGGACGACGTCATCGACGAGATGTTCATCGCGTCCACGCACGAGTACGTGCTGTTCTTCTCGAGCAAGGGCAAGGTCTATCGCCTGAAGGTGCACGAGCTGCCGGTGGGTACGCGCCAGGCACGCGGTACCGCGATCGTCAACCTGCTGCCCTTCGAGGAGGGCGAGAAGATCGCGAGCGTCATCAGCTGCCGCGAGTTCCCTGCCGACGAGTATCTGATGTTTGCCACCAAGAGCGGCATGGTCAAGAAGACCGTGATGAGCGCGTATGACCGCAGCCGTCGCGACGGCCTGATCGCTATCAACCTGCGTGACGACGACGCGCTGCTGAACGTGCGCCGCGTGCGCGAGGGCGACAAGATTATCCTGGCCACCACCGCGGGCAAGGCGATCATGTTCTCCGAGGAACAGGTGCGCGCCACCGGCCGCGATACCAGCGGCGTTCGCGGTATCGGTATGAAGGACGGCGTGAGCGTTCTGGGCATGGAAGTCACTAACGGCAACGGCGATCTGTTCGTCATCACCGAGCGCGGCTACGGCAAGCGCACGCCGGTCGCGGACTACCCGGAGCAGAATCGCGGCGGCCAGGGCGTCTACACCATCCAAATGACCGAGCGTAAGGGCAACCTCGCGGCCATGAAGACGGTGGGCCCGCAGCACGAGCTGTTCATCGTGACGGAGGGCGCGACGGTCATTCGCGTCAAGACCGACGAGATCAGCCAGACTGGCCGCGCTACCCAGGGCGTCAAGATGATGACCGTCGACGACAACGACCGCATCTGCGCCGTAGCCCGCATGACGGCCGCCAAGGAGAAGCCCGAAGGCGAAGGCGCCGAGGCCGCAACCGACGCCGAAGAGGCCCCAGTCGACCTAGGCGACGGCAACGACATGCCAGAGGATCTCCTAGACGAGTAAGAGGCCCTAGCTGGTAGAAAATATCAGACCCCATATATCGGCGGTCGGCGCACCTGCGCGCCGACCGCTTTTTTGAAAACCTTGGGACCCCATGGTCGCCGGGCTGACGAGATGGTTTTGGTTTGTCGCGAGTTCCGCACGCAAAGAAGGCCACTTAATGTGGCCTTCGTCTTGCGCAGGACTGTCCGAGCAGCAAACCAAAACCATCTCGTCAGCCCGGCGACCAGCCCTCTCAAAGATTTTCAAAAAAGTTGTTGACGTGCGCGTAACGACTCGTCTAATATATCCCTTGCGCGATGGACCTGTAGCTCAGTTGGTTAGAGCGTCCGGCTGATAACCGGGAGGTCACA
>CABUDZ010000064.1 GCA_902490445.1 uncultured Collinsella sp. | reverse complement strand
AGGTGCGGGAACGGCCTATTTGCTCAATGTGTTCGGCTGAGATCGGAAATCAACCACTATGGCGAACTAATTTTAGGAACGCTGCTGCGGCTTCCAGGAACCCACATTGGCATCGTACTGGTTCAGCGCGCTGTTGCCGCCCTGCGCGATGGGCGCCAGGATCTCGCTTTGGTGGGAACTCATCGACTCGCCATCGGGAATGGCCAGCGAGATATCCCAGCTCTGGCAGATCACGTCGACGCGCTCATACATCCACTCGGCAAGCTGCTTTAAGTGGGCGATGTCATCCGCATAGACCGTATCGTCCTGATACTTAAGATTGTTGAGCTCATCTTGCGTCTTTTTGATCTGGTCGCGCAGGGCGTAGGCACTCTGCGACAGCTCCTGACGGGTGGACAGCGGCGTTCGGAGATAACCATTGTTAAAGGAATCGATGACCTCGCCAATCTGGTCCTCGTCAGCGTAGGACACGATGGTCTGATACAGACCGTCGAGCCTGGTATAGAGCTGATCATCGGTGAGCACGGTTTCTTCCTGGACCACCTCGGCAGAATCGTCCTGCTTGGTATCGTCCTCAATCGCCTCGCCCTTTTGACGCGTGGGGAAGGTGGTTTGTGCAGCTTGGCCAAACTGGTCGTAGAAGTCAGGCATAACACCCATGGGATCGGTCGTCACGAACCAATAGACACCACCGCACACGACGGCAAGGACCGCGATGATAATGAGCGGCTTGGGAATATGACGCTTGTGCTTGTGATAGGCGTCCTCGTCGGGATGCACCTTACGCTTGGGTTTTTGAGGATCGTCGTGCAGTGAAACCGGCGTGGGAATAACGACCTTGGGGATACCGAAATCCTTATCGAAAGCCGGCAGCACGCAGGTCTCATTGGGGTCGGCGGCGTCTGAAAGCACCGCGGCGGCAGAGGCTGGCGCATGCGGCACCTCGGTATCGATCTGCTCTTGCGTTAGGCGCGGAAAGCCCGCCGTGCGGCCCGCTGCCAGGTCGGATGCGGCCGTGTCCTCGGAGAGGATACCCGGAGCGGGGCGTCCGCATTTGGGGCACGTACGATCATGCGGAGAAAGACGGGCACCGCAGCCCTCACAGAACACAAACTCGGTGTGCTCGGGACCATCGCCCGGACCCACATAGGCGTTGCAGTAGGGGCAGAACGAGGCGCCGTCCTCGATAGTCTTAAGGCAATGCGGGCAGATCACGGCATCCTCTTTTCGAAGCAATTCAAACAATCGAGGTTAGAGCATAACATCGCCACGGCCCCACAGGAGCAAGGCACCAATTCAACATCGCCAGGGCGCGTAGCTACTTCTTCTTTTTGCTTGGCATCGAAACTTTGATGCCTTGGGCGGACTTGGTTACGCGGGAGCGCTTGGCGCCCGTGGGCTTCTTTTTCTTGGGCTGGGCCTGGGCCACGCCCTCGAGTGCGCGGGCCTCGGCCTCACGAACGGTGCGAGCTTCGCGGCGCTGCGCCATGTCGGCGGCGACGCGCTTGGCAAAACGCTCCGCCGTCGAACCCGTCGAGCTCACCTTGCCGCCACCGCGACCCAGGCGGACGCGAACACCGCGGCCAAAACCAGTTGCGGCATGACGACGACGCGGCTTGAGCGAATCTATCATCGTGGCGAGCTTAAAAAACACCGAGCAGGTAAAGACCACGATGACAGCCAAGATAACCATCTGGCCCATCGACAGGTTAGCAATAGACAGCAGCTCCGGGAATCCGATAACGCCCACCAAGATGCCAGCGACTACAAACACAAAGAGCACCACGCGCAAGGGCGTGAGAGGCTGCGAGATGCGCCAGATCAGGCTGACGCTCGCCGCGCACGACGTAAGCAGGCACATCGTAGACAGCGTGAGCTGGTTAAAGCCAAACACGCGCGCCACAAAGATATCGAGCGCCGCGGCCAAAATGACCGCAATCGACGCCGGCAGTGCCCGCTTGAGCACGTTCGTCAGGAACGACCCCTTCACGCGAGCATTGTTGGGCTCCAGGCCCAAGACAAAGCCCGGCGCGCCAATGCAGAAGAAGTTGATGAGCGTCATCTGAATCGGCTCGAAAGGGTACGGCGGCAGCGCGATGCACAGCGCCGCCAGGCCCATCGAGAACAGCGTCTTGGTCAAGAACAGCGAAGCCGAACGCTGCAGGTTGTTGATGGAGCGACGGCCCTCGGCCACCACGGCGGGCATCGAGGCAAAGTCGTTGTCGACAAGTACGATCTCGGCCACGTTACGCGCGGCATCGGAGCCGGCCGCCATGGCGACGGAGCAGTCGGCCTCCTTGAGCGCCAGCACGTCGTTGACGCCGTCGCCCGTCATGGCCACGGTGTGCTCGCGGCGCTTGAGTGCCTGCACGAGCTCGCGCTTCTGCTGCGGGGTCACACGACCAAAGACATGGTAGCGGTCCACTGCGGCATCGAGCTTGGCCGGCGTATCGAGCGTCGTGGCGTCCACATAAGCGTCCGCCCCCGGCACGCCCACCACGCGTGCGATCGACGACACCGTACGCGGGTCGTCGCCACTGATCACGTTGAGGGTCACGCCCTGCTCGTTAAAGTAGCCGATGGTCTCGGCCGCCGAGGTACGAATCTCGTCGCGGATGGTCACAAAGCCCACGGGCTCGGCCTCGCCCACCATATCGCCATCGGGCGTAAAGCCGTCCACGAGCGCCACCACGAGCACGCGGCAGGTATCGGCAAGCTCGGCGACACGGTTCTCGACCTGGGCAAACGCACGATCAGAGAGCACAAACTGCGCCGCACCCATCACATATGAGCCCTGTGCAAACGACGCGCCGCTCCACTTTTTGGAAGACGAGAACGGAATGACCGACAGCGGCTCGGACACCTCGACCGGACGGTCGGCGTAATAGTTGAGCAGCGCCTGACAGGTCTCGTTGGCATCGGCCGAGGTCGCACGTGCGACGTTAGCCAGCGCAAAATCGAGCACTGTGGTATCGACGGGAACGGCGGCGTCGCCCTCCCCCGCACCCATACCCTCGACCGGCAGCGGATACGTGCCCTCGACCTCCATGCGGCCCGACGTGATGGTGCCCGTCTTGTCCAGGCACAGCACGTCGACGCGCGCGAGCGTCTCAATGCAGTAGAGCTGCTGCGCGAGTACCTTGCGGCGGGCCAGGCGCACCGTGGCGATGGCGAGCACCGACGAGGTCAGCAGCACCAGGCCTTGCGGGATCATGCCCAGCAGGGCGCCCACCGTGGACAGCAGCGCCGACGAAGGCACATGACCAGCCAACAGCTCGGAGAAGCACCACGAAAGCGCGCTATTGCCTGGGGTTCCCGCGGCATCCCACAGCTCGCTCACGCTCGAGGCAAACAACGCCAAACCGAGCGGGATCATGATGATGCTCGCAAAGCGCACGATGGCGTAAAGCGCGTTCATGATCTCGGAATTGACCTTTTTGACGTACTTGGCCTCGTTATTAATTTTGGCCACGTAGTTGTCGGCGCCGACATGGATCACGCGGGCGCGCAGCAGACCCGAGTCGATAAAGCTGCCGCTCATGAGCTCGGAACCGGGCTGTTTCTTAATAAGATCGCTCTCGCCCGTCAGCAGGCTCTCGTTCACGAGCGCCTCGCCCGAAACCACCACGGCGTCAGCGGGGATCTGGTCGCCGCGCCCCAGGCGGATGATGTCGTCGAGCACGATCTGGTCCAGGTCGAGCTCCACCTCGGAGCCGTCGCGCACCGCGATGGCCTTCTTGGAGGTCAGCAGCGTGAGCTTATCGACCATCTTCTTGGAACGCATGGACTGAATGACGCCAATAGCGGTATTGAGGAACACCACGAACAGGAACGTCAGATTCTTAAACGAACCGGTCAAAATGACCAGGAACGCCAAGATCACGTTGATCAAATTGAACAGCGTGCAGAGGTTCTCGATGATGAGCTCTTTGACCGACTTGGTCTTGAGCTCCATGTTGCGGTTGATCTTACCGGCGGCGATGCGCTCCTCGACCTCGGCGGTCGAGAGTCCGCGCTCGATATCCGTTGCTGCCATACCACGTCCCATCACGTCGCGTCGGTATAAGAAAAACCGCCCGGACCATGCGAGGTTCGGACGGTCTCACGTTCGATGGTGCCCCATGTTGGATTCGAACCAACGGCCTTCTGCTCCGGAGGCAGACGCTCTAATCCCCTGAGCTAATAGGGCCAACGTTTGGCATTATACCCAAGTGCACCACGGGCTATCAAAATAAAAGAAAAAGCTTTGCAATTCCGAGGAAGACGCGGCTCAACGGCCCACTTTAGAAGGCAAAAGCGAGTCAGATAGTATAAACTCTCATGCACCATATGTACACGGCTCGCGATGCGGGCCGTTTTTGCAAGGGTTATCCATCGAGGTGAGAGGCACACCATGATTGCAATTTTAAAAGAGAGCGCCAGCGACGAGGCCGTCAGCCATATCGTCAGCTGGATTGAGAAAAAGGGCCTGAAGACCGATGTCTCGCGCGGCGAGAATGAGACGATCATCGGCCTGGTGGGCGATACGACCAAGATCGACCCGTTCCTGCTCGAGTCCATGGATGTCGTCGAGCGCGTGCAGCGCGTCTCCGAGCCGTTCAAGCGCGCCAACCGCAAGTTCCACCCCGAGGACTCCGTCATCGACTGCGGCCACGGCGTCAAGATCGGCGGCGATCAGTTCCAGGTCATCGCCGGCCCGTGCTCCGTCGAGGGCGAGAACCTCATCCGCATCGCCCGCCGCGTGAAGGCCGCCGGTGCCACGATGCTGCGCGGCGGTGCCTACAAGCCCCGCACTTCCCCGTACGCCTACCAGGGCATGGGCCCCGCCGGTCTGGACCTGCTGTGCGAGGCGTCTGCCGAGCTCGACATGCCGATCGTCACCGAGATCATGGACCCGCGCGACGTGCAGGTCTTCCTGGACAAGAAAATCGACGTCATGCAGATCGGCGCCCGCAACGCCCAGAACTTCCCTCTGCTCAAAGAGGTCGGCAAGACCAAGACTCCGATCTTGCTTAAGCGCGGCATGTCCGGCACGATCGATGAGCTGCTCATGGCCGCCGAGTACATCATGAGCGAGGGCAACGACAACGTCATCCTGTGCGAGCGCGGCATCCGCACCTTCGAGACCCGCACCCGCAACACATTCGACCTCAACGCCGTGCCGGTGCTGCACCACCTGTCGCACCTGCCCGTCGTCGCCGACCCCAGCCACGCCACCGGCTACACCCGCTACGTTGAGCCCATGGCGCTTGCCGCGACCGCCTGCGGCGCCAACGGCCTGGAGATCGAGGTCCACGACGAGCCGAGCCGCGCCTGGTCCGACGGCGCCCAGGCCCTCACCCCCGATCAGTTCGACGACACCATGCGCCGCATCCGAGCCATCCGCGAGGTCGTCTGCCAAGAGACCATGGAGTAGCCCATGGGTACAGTGAGAAACGCGCGCGTCAACCAGGGCGGCCCCAAGTGCGCCGGCATCGTCGGCCTTGGCCTCATCGGCGGCAGCTTTGCCCGCGGCTATGCGCAGGCGGGCGTCCGCGTGCTGGCCTGGGATCCCGATGACGATGTCATGACGGCTGCCAGCATGGGCACCGTTGCCGGCGAGCTCAACGACAAGACGCTCGGCGAATGCGACATCATCGTCCTTGCCTGCTATCCCGAGGCATGCATCGAGTGGCTCGAGGCGCACGCCCAGGCGCTCGCCGACGCCACCGACACCGAGGCCATCATGGGCCCCGTGGTGATCGACACGGTGGGCGTCAAGGGCATCGTGTGCGAGCGCGCCTTTGAGCTTGCCCGCGAGCACGGCTTTTACTTTGTGGGCGCGCACCCCATGGCGGGCACGCAGTACTCGGGCTATGCGCACTCCCGCGCCGACCTGTTCCAGGGCGCCCCGCTCGTGCTCGTACCGCCCGCGGTGGACGATGCGCTCAAACTGGAGCTTTTGGGCCAGGTGCGCGAGATGGTACGCCCCTTGGGCTTTGGCAAGTTCAGCGTGACCAGCGCCGCCGAGCACGACCGCGTCATCGCCTTTACGAGCCAGCTCGCGCACGTCGTCTCCAACGCCTATGTTAAGAGCCCGACCGCTCAGGTCCACCACGGCTTTTCGGCCGGCAGCTACCGCGACCTCACCCGCGTGGCGCACCTCAATCCGCAGATGTGGTCCGAGCTCATGATCGACGACGCCAATGCGCTCGCCTTCGAGATCGACCATCTGATCGAATCGCTCGGCGCCTACAGCCGCGCCCTTAAAGACCGCGACCAGCGCTATCTGGAGAATCTCCTTGCCGAGGGCGACCGAATTAAGCGCGCACTCGACGACGAGGCCTCCCACTAGACCACCTATCACGCCAGGTCGAAAGGACCGAAGCTTATGGCGATTACCATCGATATCGACACCGCACGCCCCTACCAGGTGCATGTTGGCACGTTTTTGCTGGAGCAGGCGGGACCGCTCGTGCGCGCCACTGCCGGCGGCACCAAGGCCGTCATCGTGACGGACACCAACGTGGGCCCGCTCTACCAGATGCCCGTTAAGCAGAGCCTGGAGGCGTCAGGCTACGAGGTGAGCATCTGCACCTTCGAGGCCGGCGAGGCCCATAAGCGCGCCGAAACCTATGTTGCCATTTTGGAGTTTGTGGCCGAGCACGAGCTTTCGCGCTCCGACGTGATCGTGGCACTCGGCGGTGGTGTCGTGGGCGACGTGGCGGGCTTTGTGGCCGCCACCTACATGCGCGGCTGCAAGTTTGTGCAGATCCCGACGAGCCTGCTCGCCATGGTAGATTCGTCTGTGGGCGGCAAGACCGCCATCGACCTGGCTGCCGGCAAGAACCTGGCCGGCGCCTTTTGGCAGCCGAGCGTGGTCATTGCCGACGTGGGGTGCCTGGCCACCCTCACGCCCGAGCAGTTCGCTGACGGCTGCGGCGAGGTCGTCAAGCACGCCGTGATTGCCGATCCGGAGCTTTTCGCCGAGCTGGAGAAGACCCCGCTCACGCTGGAGCTGCTCAACCACGATGTGGCCCGCGTAGCACTCATCATCGCCCGCAACATCGACATCAAGCACGCCGTGGTCGTCGCCGACGAGCGCGAGACTAACCAGCGTAAGCTCCTCAACTTTGGACACAGCGCCGGACACGCCGTCGAAGCCTGCGAGCACTTTGAGCTCGGACACGGCAACTGCGTGTCGATCGGCATGGGTATCATCACGCGCGCCGCGGCCCTGCACGGCGTCTGCGATGCTGCGCTGCCCGGTCGTATTGAGGAGCTCTGCGCCCGCCATGGCCTCAAGACCCGCTGCGGCCTAGATGCCGATGCCGTCTTTGCCGAAGCGCTCCACGACAAGAAGCGCGCGGGCGACACCATCGACCTGGTGATTCCGCACGGCATTGGCCGCTGCAGCATCGACCGCACGCCACTTTCCACTTTCCACGAACTCATTGCCGAGGGCCTCGGCCAGAAGGGAGACGCATCCGCATGCTAGCCCGCATCACCCCGTCCCCGCTCAAGGGCACCGTTCCCGCCATCGCGTCCAAGTCGATGGCGCATCGCCTCATCATCTGCGCTGCGCTTGCCAACGGCGAGACACACGTCACCTGCAACACCACCTGCGCCGACATCGAGGCCACGGTGCGCTGCCTTACGGCACTGGGTGCTCGCATCGAGACCGTCGAGGACGGCTTCCAGGTCCACCCCACCATGAAGAGTGTTGAGTTTGGCCTGCTCAAGGCCCTTGCCGGCGGCACGCTTGACTGCGGTGAAAGTGGCTCCACGCTGCGCTTTATGCTGCCTGTCGCCTGCGCGCTGGGTGCGGATGCCACCTTCGTAGGCCAGGGCCGCCTGGGCGCCCGCCCGCTCTCCCCGCTCTCGGACGAGATCATCGCCGCCGGCTGCGACCTACAGGGTCTGGGCGGTTTTCCGCTCAAGACGAGCGGCCGCATGCGCCCGGGCACCTTTGTGCTTCCGGGCAACGTGAGCTCGCAGTACATCTCGGGCCTGCTGCTGGCAGCCCCACTGCTGGCCCAGCCCTCCTACGTGCAGGTAACCGGCCTCATTGAGAGCCGTCCCTACATCAACCTGACGATCCAGGCCATGAAGGCCTTTGGCGTCGAGGTCAACGTCGAGCGTATTCCGGCCAAGGACGGCCAGCCCGAGGTCACGAACTTCCGCGTGAGCAGCGGCTCGTACCGCACGCCCGGCAGCGTTGCTGTCGAGGGCGACTGGTCCAACGCCGCCTTTTGGCTGTGCGCCGGTGCCATCGGCACCGACCCCATCACCGTCGAGGGCGTGTCGCTAAGCTCCGCACAGGGCGACCGTAACGTGCTTGCCGCGCTTTCGCGCTTTGGCGCCCGCATCGTGCGCTCCACCAACGCCGCCACCGTGCAGTCCGACAAGCTCGCCGGCTTTGAGATGAGTGCCCACGACATTCCGGACCTGGTGCCCGTCATCTCGGCCGTGGCCTCGTTGGCACAAGGCCGCACCTTTATTCGCGATTGCGCCCGTCTGCGCATCAAGGAATCCGACCGTCTGGCCACCACCACCCGCGAGCTCTGCGCGCTGGGTGCGCAGGTGCGTATTGCCGGCGACGATCTCATCATCAAGGGCGTCGACGCCTTCACCGGCGGCGAGGTCGATTCGCACAACGACCATCGCATCGCCATGATGGCCGCCATCGCCGCGAGCCGCGCCACCGGCGAGGTCGTGATTCACGGCGCCGAGGCCGTCAACAAGTCCTATCCCGATTTCTTCGACCACTACCGCCTGCTGGGCGGCAAGGTCACGCTCGAGGAGGAATAGCATGTCCTCGACCTTTGGCAACGTCTTGCGCTTAAGCATCTTCGGCCAGTCGCACTCCCCCGCCATCGGCTGCTCCCTCGATGGCATTCCGGCGGGCATCGCCGTGGACCAGGAGAAGCTGCAGGCCTTCCTCGACCGTCGCGCCCCCGGTCGCGACGAGACCGCGACCAAACGCCGCGAGGCCGACGCCGCCCACATCATCGCCGGTGTTGTCGATGGACATACCACCGGCGCGCCCATCGCCGCGATTATCGAGAACACCAACACGCGCTCCAAGGATTACTCCGAGCTGCGCCGCAAGCCCCGTCCGGGACATGCGGACTTCCCTGCGCGCGTGAAGTATCACAACATGCACGATGTCGCCGGCGGCGGACACTTCTCCGGCCGCCTAACGGCACCCCTGTGCATCGCCGGCGGCATTGCGCTGCAGGCACTCGAGGCCCGCGGCATTAAAGTGATGGCGCATGTGGCGCAGATCGGCGGTATCTCCGACCTGCCGATGGACGACATGGTCTATCGCGAGGCCGACCGCAAGGCGATCCTTACGAACGATCTGCCGTGCATTGACGCCGCCGCAGCCGGCCGCATGCGCGAGGAGATCCTAGTCGCACGCGACGAACTCGACAGCATCGGCGGCATCGTGGAGTGCGGCATCTACGGGCTGCCTGCGGGCATCGGCGACCCCATGTTCGACGGTATCGAGAACCGCATCGCGCAAATCGCGTTTGGCATTCCCGCCGTAAAGGGCGTGGAGTTTGGCATGGGCTTTGCCGTCGCCGCCATGCGCGGCAGCGAGAATAACGATCCGTATCGCATCGATGCTGAGACCGGCAAGATCGAGGTCGAGTGCAACAACGCCGGCGGCATCCTGGGCGGCATTTCGACCGGCGCGCCCGTCATGTGGCGCATGGCCGTAAAGCCAACGCCCTCGATTGGCCGCGAGCAGCAGACGGTGGACATGGACGCTATGGAAAATGCCGAGCTCTCGGTCCACGGCCGCCACGATCCCTGCATCGTCCCCCGAGCCGTCCCCGTAGCCGAAGCAGCCGCCGCCCTCGCCATCTGGGACGCCCTCCTCGAAGACGCCGCCCAGCGCTAACTACCAACCCCTCAACATCCCCCGACACGTGAAAGGGGTCTCCATGGACCTTGCTGACATCCGCCAGGCCATCGATGGCATCGACACCACACTCCTCAACAGCTTTGTCGAGCGCATGGACATTGCCACCGAGGTCGCTAAGTCAAAGATCGAGATGGGCAAGGCTGTCTTCGACCCCGCCCGCGAGCGCTCCAAGCTCAACAACCTCGCCAGCCGCGCACCTGAGCGCTACGAGGCGCAGACCATCACCCTGTTCCGCTTGCTCATGAGCATGAGCAAGGCCGAGCAGCAGCGCTACATCAACGAGCTCAAGGGCATCACCGTCTCGCAAAAGGCCCATGCCACGGAATCACCCTTTAACACACCCTTCCCCCAGACGGCTAGCGTCGCCTGCCAGGGCGTCGAGGGCGCCTACAGCCAGATCGCCGCGTGTAAGCTCTTCGATGTGCCCGATATCGCGTTCTTCGAGACCTTTGAGGGCGTTATGCGCGCCGTGCGCGACAGCTTCTGCGAGTTTGGCGTACTGCCCATCGAAAACTCCACCGCAGGTTCCGTCAACGCCGTCTACGACCTGCTCGCGCAGTTCGACTTCCATATCGTGCGCTCGCTGCGCCTCAAGATCGACCACAATCTGCTCGTCAAGCCCGGCACCAAGCTCGCCGACGTGCGCGAGGTCTACAGCCACGGCCAAGCTATTGCCCAGTGTGCCGGCTTTATCGAGTCCCACGACCTGCACGCCACCAAGTACCCAAACACGGCCATGTCGGCCGAGATGGTCGCCAACTCCGAGCGCACCGACGTCGCCGCCATCGCATCGCGCAGCTGCGCGGCACTCTATGGTCTGGAGGTGCTGGAGCCCAATATCCAGGACTCGGACAACAACTACACGCGCTTCGTCGTCATCAGCCGCGAGCCGCGCGTATATCCCGGTGCCAACCGTACCTCGCTCATGATCACCACGGCCAACGAACCGGGCGCACTCTATCGTGTGCTCGAGCGCTTCTACGCGCTCAACATCAACCTTATCAAGCTCGAAAGCCGCCCCATCCCCGGGCGCGACTTTGAGTTTATGTTCTACTTCGATCTGGACTGTCCCTTTGGCAGCAAAGCCCTCGACGACTTGCTCGACTCGATTGACGACGTGTGCGAAAACTTCACCTACTTTGGCAGCTACACGGAGGTGCTCTAGATGACCGATGCCGCCGCAACCCGCCCCTACGGCGTGCTGGGCCGCGTGCTGGGCCACAGCTACACCCCGACCATCTACAAGGAGCTCGCGGGGCTCGAGTACGTGCGATTTGAGCGCGAGCCCGAGGACCTCGAGGCCTTTATGACGGGCAACGAATGGGAGGGCGCCAACGTGACCATCCCCTACAAGCGCGCCGTCATGGACTACCTGGACGAACTGAGCCCGCTGGCCGAGCGTATGGGCAACGTCAACACCATCACGCGCCTGGCCGACGGCCGCCTGCGGGGCGACAACACCGACTACTTCGGTTTTCAGTGCCTGGTCGAGGAGTTGGGCGTTGAGGTTGCCGGCAAGAAGGCCCTCGTGCTCGGCGCCACCGGCGGAGCCGGCACCACGGCGAGCATGGTACTCGGTGACCTGGGCGCCGTCGTCGTACCCGTGGGTCGTACGAGCGAGGTCAATTACGACAACATCGCGCAGCAATCTTATGCGGCACTGCTCGTCAACTGCACACCTGCCGGCATGTTCCCCCACTGCCCCGACGCGCCTTGCACGCTCGAAGGGCTAGATGCGCTCGAAGGCGTTATCGACATTGTCTACAACCCCGCTCGCACGGGCCTGATGCTC
>CABUDZ010000063.1 GCA_902490445.1 uncultured Collinsella sp. | reverse complement strand
ACTATTATTATACGCTATTTCTCGTCAAAAATCAACCATTTGTTGTGACAGAGCCTTTAATAAAAATCACGAATGGGCGCCCATTGACCCTAGTGATATCGATATCACATCGTCTGATGAGGATATCGCTAAAGTGAGCTATAAATCACGTGATTGGGTGTTGACAATTAGTCCCACCAAAGTCGGCACAACGACTATAACCATGAAGAGCAGGGCTGACGAGAGTTTAAACGGTTCTCTTAAGATTAAGAGCGTGGCTAATGTCAATCCAATTAAGGTGAGTTTCGTATCCTATGACCAATCCGGTGCGACGACAACGACTGCAACGCTGGGTTACACGGATGATTGTCCGCAAAAATGCGGGAACACGCACTATGCATTGCTAGAGGGGACAGTTTACGTTCGCCCCAAGGACGAGACCCGTGCGGCTACATATTTTGAAATAAAGGAAGATCCCTCAAAGGATTCCAAAGTTCAGGCAAGGGTGAATTCGAATTATGATTCATATGGAACTTCTGAGCTAAGCGCTTCTTTGCAACTCGAGGCGTTGGCGAAAGATGCAAAAGAGGCCAAGGTTCTTGTCGACTATTGCAACGGCGAGACCGAGACGAAGAAGCTATGTGATGTTGTAACCGAGAATCAGGAGCCTGGATTCAATGAGCGTGGGAACAAAAAACAAAAGATGCTGGTTGGGGACAGCTCTTATCTTTCTGCCATTCTCAACGTTTCCCCAAATGAAGCACTGAAGGCATGCCAGCGTGCACATTGGGATGCGCTCGTTAGCTCTGTAACCTATTCTCTAGAAAGCAGCGATGTTGTTGAGCTTACCGATGGTGAAAACTCGTTTAAGGCAATAAAGCCTGGCACCGTTAAGGCTCATGCTCGTGATGGCCTTGGCAATGACCATCCCTTTGAGATAGAGGTTGTCGACCCTGCGGAAGTGAGCCTTTCGAAGGCTAAGTTTGTGTCGAGCGATTATACATTTCCCTGTGAGGTCAGTTCAGATAGTATATCCAAAGATTGGCTTTGGCTGGAATGTGACAGGGGGTTTGAATATCCAAAGGGCGTGCTGAGCAAAAGCGCTGAGGAATTGATGGACTCCTATGCCGGCGCAAAGTATTCTTTCACTTCAGATAATCCCGATGTCCTCGAGGTAAAAGGACCGATGTTTAATGGTGGCAGTTACTTGGGGTATTTAGTGCCTCATAGTTACGGCGATGCAACGGTTTCAATGTACTTGGGTGGTCGTCTCTGCGACACTATGACCGTTCACGTCGTCAAGCCGGGCGAGGAACCTGCAAAAACTACGGTCTCCATTACGGATGGTTACTCAACATCTATGGACAAGGGCACGACTCAGCAGTTGAAGGCAAAGGTTTCCCCTGACGATAAGGCCAGTAAGGTTGTCTGGTCCTCTTCTAACGAGAGCGTCCTTACCGTCGATGGCAACGGTCTTGTTATCGCTGTCGGTGACGGTAATGCCACGATCACGGCAACAGTTGATGGAGTCTCTGCAACCACGGATACAATTACGGTAACCACTCCGGTAGTAAGGGTCTCGAGCGTCAGTCTCAGCGCGTCGAATCTTAAGCTTGCTGTGGGCGGTGAGCCCTCGACGTTGACCGCAACGGTTGAGCCCAACAATGCAACGAATAAGAATGTGTCCTGGTCTTCGAGCGACCCGGAGGTCGCCACGGTTGCGGACGGCGTCGTGACCCCGGTCAAGGCCGGTGCTGCCACGATCACCGTTACCACTGAGGACGGCGAGTATAGCGCCACGTGCAAGGTGACGGTTATTCAACCTGCAACGGGTATCACACTCGATAAGCAGAAGGTCACGCTTGTGGGCGCTGCAACCGAGCAGCTTAAGGCAACGGTCGTTCCCGCGGAGGCTGACCAGACGGTTGTCTGGAAGTCCAGTAACGACAGCGTCGCTACGGTCGATCAAACCGGCAAAGTGACGTCTGTTTCCAAGGGCGCCGCAACCATCACTGCTTCGACCGAAGATGGCACCTATTCTCAGGATTGCGCGGTGACCGTCTCTAATCCCGCAACGAGTCTTACAGTCGATCAGTCCTCCCTCAACCTTGCGAAGAGTGAAGAAGGTACCGTAAAAGCCTCTCTTGCCGGAGCCCTAGCAGGTGAGGTCGACGAGACCAAGCTCGCTCTGGATGACACGGGTGCTTCGAAGGCGTTTAAGGTCGTCGACAACGGCGATGGCTCCTACACCGTTGTCGCCCTCAAGACCGGTTCTGGTTCATTTGTCATCACTGCAGGGTCGCTCTCCCAGACCGTTTCGGTGAGCGTGACCAATCCCGCCCAGAAGGTTGAGCTCAACAAGACGAACCTTTCCTTTACCGTAGGCGACGCCTCCGCAAAGCTCTCCGCAACGGTGACTCCTGCAGATGCAGACGATACAACGGTGAGCTGGACCTCCAGCGACTCGTCGATCGCTACGGTCAAAGACGGCGTCGTGACGCCGCTTAAGGCCGGTACCGCCACGATCACCGCCACCTGTGGTGACAAAACAACGACCTGTACCGTTACTGTAGCGGCGAGGACCATTGCGGGCGTTGCAGGTAGCGACGGAACGGACGTTAGCGTAAGCGCCGAGAACAATGCCGCTGCCGGCATTGCCCAGAACAACAGCATCTCTCTTGTGGTCGAGGAACCGACAAATCTTACCGACGCCGCCAATGCTACAATTTCCGGCCTTGAGCAGGGGAGTACCAAGGTTGCCGATAAGCTCGATATCAAGCTTCTCAAGGACGGCGAGGTTATCGAGGACTACGAAGGCATGTCCTTCATCGTCCGTGTCAAGATGACTGCCGCCATGAAGGCGCTCACCAATCTCAAGGTGCTCTACGTTGCTGAGGATGGTTCCACCCAGGCTATGGATACGTGGATCGAGGGGGACTACCTCTGCTTCCGCACGAGCCACTTCTCGACGTACGTGGTGACGGGCGAGGAGGCCAATGGGGAGCCGGCTCAGCCTACGCAGCCCGTGACGCCGTCTCAGCCTGGTCAGCAGACGACGACCAAGGTGACCAAAAAGTCTACTAAGACTACTAAGGGTGCGCTCGCCAATACGGGCGATCAGGCCCCTGCCGTCGCCTTTATTATGGCCGTTGCCGGCGCTTCGCTGATTGCCTTCGCGCTTATGCGCAAACGTCTCGAGCGCTGGGGCGCCCCTCTCGTTTAAGCGCGACCTTTCAGTCCAAGCCCCGTTGGTAACTCGTTTTACCTACGGGGCTTTTACGTTAAAGACTTCAGCCCGTGTGTCGCGTGCAGTGCGGCGCGTCGGAAACCGCCAGATACGCGGTCGGCGCCAACGGCCTGAACGAGGCAGCGGTCGGGGGTGCATTCGGGAGCAGCTGAGCTTCGAGTAGGGTTGACCTAATTCGACCGCCTGCGGATGCATTTCAGCCATTGGCGCCTTGCCCGTTTTGGGCAAGGCGCTTTTTTTTCACTGCTGCACTGGCCCCCTGGTAATAAAATGAACCTTATCTGCTGTTTCGATGAAAAGAGTCGTGTGCCCAGACGTATCAAACGAGGCGCTATCGTCTCGTCCGTGCTCATACTCCTTGTTGCCGTTTGTGTGGTCGCCCTGACGTATGCCGTTCGAAGCAGTTCTACCCCATCGAGTGAATCCGATAAAGATCTCCCGGAACTCAAAATTGGCGTTACGGATAACGATCCCTATGTGTATATCGATACCACGGGCGACTACGCTGGTATCGATATCGATATCGCACGCGAGGCTTGCAAACGTGCGGGGCTCAGGCCGCAATTCATCGACATATCTTGGAATGACCGCGATCGCCTGCTTAAAAACGGCGATATCGATTGTCTGTGGTGCGACTATTCGACCTGTTATCGCGAAGACGATTATTACTGGACCGAGCCGTATCTAACCGTGACGGTTTCGGTTGCCGCCAAGAAAACGAGTGGTATCAAGTCCTTGGCGTATCTCGATGGCAGCAAGACTGTTGCGGTGATTGCCGGTTCGGTGAGTGAACGCCGATTGCTTGCAGGCGATCTGGAAATCTCGCCGGACGTGAACATCAAATCATATGGCTCTGCCGAACTTTGCAAAGCCGCCCTCGTCAAGGGGTATGTTGACTGTTGGATGGCGGACGCTCGGTCGCTTGATTGCCTTGGCGCTCAGTATCCCGGCCTGTATCGTGTGTTCGCCGACAATGTTATGACGGTTGACCTGGGCGTTGCGTTTAAGGACGGCTATGAGGGGGAGTACGTCAAAAACCTCAATACCGTGCTGTTCGAGATGGATCGAGATGGCACGACTGAGCGCATTGTGGGCAAGTACAAGGCGGGGGCGACGACGGACGGGCAAGGAGCGGAATCATGACAAATGATGAGCGCCGCTTACGCCGAAAGGCATTAGTCACCGTGGCTATCTGCGTTGTGGCCAGCGCTGCTTTGTTGGGTCTGCTGTATGTGGTCGGCACGCATCGCTGTCTCGATAAAACGCTTGGGTTTGGCCAGGAAACCATGGTGTTTTTAAAAAACGCCTGCGAAAAATATGACCGATATGAACAGGGAAGAAAAACCGAGGCGACGCACAATTTGGATGCCGCGCTCGAGTCGTTTGCGACGTTCTTGCCACCTGATCACGTTGAAGTCAACGATGACCTCGTCGAGGAGTACGTCCATACCGAGCACCTTTCGGGAATGTTGGTCATGGACGCCGACGGTCATATGACCGCTCATTACGATATCGACGGTCGCGATCCGCTGATGCTGTGGCGAGAGGAGCTTGCCTGTTCGTCGGTCGCATCGATGTACCGAGGCTCCAAGGTGTCCTACTCGACGGTCGTAGAGCGTCGAGATGTCGACTTTGCCGTGAGTGTTGTTCCGTACGGTGATGGCGTAGCGCTGGGGTATCGATCGCTTGCGCCCGAGCCCGCCGATGATTATTCGTATACGATCGCCGACGTGCTCGTGAACAACACATTCCATCAGAGCCCAACGGTGTTCGTGATGCGCGGTGCACAAATCGTTTCTTCAAACGATTCGACCGTCGATATAGCTCTCGCCCGGCTTCTTGCCGATAGCGGAATTGATTGGAAAGACGAAGGCTTATCACGTGTCGAATATCGGGGAAGTACCTGGTATGCCGTGCGTGCGGCGTATAAGGACTATCGCCTGTTTGCGTTCTATCCCAAATCTGAGGTCATGTCGGGCAGGATTTCATTTATCACTGCCGGCGTACTGGCGTTCCTGGTGTTTTTGGTTGTAGTGCTGTTGGTGCGTATCGTCGCCGATCGTCGCAATTTGGCCGAAAAGGACAAGCAGCTCGGCATCATCAATGCCATCAGTACCACGTATGAGTCGACCCTCCTGTTGCATCTCGACACGCTTGAGATCGAGGGGATTAACATGTCGCCATCGGTGGCGAAGATATTTGCCGAGCACTCCGAGGCATATGACTTTTTTGCAACGGTTTGCCGAGACATTGTGAGTCCCGAAAGTCGCGAGGCGGTCATGGAGCTCTTAGATATAAAGACGCTTCGGGATCGTATGGAGGGCGTGCCGTACTTGGATGCCGAGGTTCGAGACTGCCGAGGTACGTGGTATTCGCTGCAGGTTGTTCCACAGCGCCGCGATGAGCGGGGTCGACTGGAATCGGTCGTCGTGGCAACGCATAACATCTCGATGACAAAGCGCGCCGAGGAGCTTTCTTTCCAGGACAAGCTGACGGGGCTTCGCAATAGAAATTACCTTGAGTCCCTTGGCGACGACCTGGTGAACGAGTCCCTGCCCGTGAGCGTGATCATGATGGACTGCAATTTCCTCAAGCGTACCAACGATCTCTACGGTCACGAAATGGGCGATGAGCTGCTGCGGCGTACGGCGTCTGTATTGAGGCGGGCGGCAGGCGAGAAATTTGTGCCTATGCGCATTGGTGGCGACGAGTTCTTGCTGATTTGCCCTCACACCGATCGCGAATCCGCATGTGAAGTAGTGCAAGATCTTCGCCTCAGCCTTGCTGCTGCGAGCGATGAGGTGCTGACAGTCAGTGCGTCGTTTGGCGTCGCGACGGCAGAGGCACCCGGTTATACACTGACCGAGATTTACCACATCGCTGACCACAACATGTATCAAGAGAAACGAAAAGTCCACGCTCGGGAAGCAGATTGCTAGTATTGCTACCGCCGATTTGCGCATTGGGGAATGTTGAATCGGTGCCCGCGATACTTTATCGGTTCGGACGGGGATAATAGACGTCTGAAATTGCTTTACGAGAGGGGAACGCAATGATTAGTTTTGATTACAAGCCTCAGGGCGTATGCACTCGCAATATCCACCTTGACCTGTCCGATGACGGCAACAAGGTGGTGGGCGTCGAGTTTACCGGTGGCTGCAACGGCAATCTCAAGGCTATCTCTAAGCTGGTCGAGGGTGCTCCTGCCGATCGCGTCATCGAGGTTCTCGCTGGTAATACCTGCGGTATGAAAAAGACCTCTTGCGCCGATCAGCTTACGCGCGCTATCGAGGCCGCTCGCGCCGAGATCGCCTAATGGGTATCGCCGACCACATCAAGAATGGAATATCGCGCCGTGGCTTTGTGCTCGGCGGTGCTGCCGCGGGCGCTGCCACGGTGCTTGCCGGTTGCTCGAAAAAAACGGGCACCAGCGACGATGCCGCCGGCGAGCCGCAAGTTATCAAGGACGATTCGAAGATTGTCTCGATCACTGATGAGTACGAAGCTGTTGATATCGATCTTGAGCCGGCGGCGTCGTGGACGCTGCCGCTGGGCACGCTGCTGTACTACTGCGATGGCGACTACGCTGCCGCGATGATGGCGCCTGCTTCTGCCCTGCATGCCAATACGCTTGGTGTGCTCAACCTGGGCGATGGCTCGCTTACCACACTTATCGAGGATCCCGTTGAGGGAACCGGTTATGCGTTTTACGACGTTCGCGCGGGTGATGGCGTGTTCGCGTGGGTCGAGATGAACTTTGCCAATGCGTCTTGGAAACTCTATGCGCAAAACCTTGCAGGCTCCTCCCTTACCGGCAACGCTGTCGAGCTCGATCGCGGTGGCGAAAATTACGATCCGCCGCTCTTCACAGCGTATGGGTCGTCGGTCATCTGGTATAAGATGCCCTCGTCCGGCGGCAGCAAGACGAGTAACGATTCGTACTGCTACCGTCAGTCGCCCAGCGAGTCCAAGCCTGAGACTATTTGGAAGTCGACGGGCCGCTTCGCATCCGCCCCGCGTGTGAGCGACGGCATCCTGACCATCTCGCCCCGCGTGCACAATGATGAGGGCGTCTATTACGGTATGACGGCGATCGACCTGACTGACGGCAACAATACGAAGCGAGCTCAGCTGGTGCTTCCTTCGTCGGTTTCGCCTTTCGAGGCCGTGTATATGGGCGACACCTTCGTGTTCTCCATTGAGGCCACGTATAACGGTGTGGGTAGCCTGGGCAATATGGGCACCTATATCGGTAACGAGGGCGGGCCGTACCTCTTCCTTTCGCGTGAGCCGCTCGCGTGCGTTGTGGGAAGGAAAAATAAATACCTGGTTAAAGTCCAGGCGTCGCATTTTTTGATTGACACTTCGGCTAAGACCTACGGCTCGCTTCTGTCGCCCGACCGAGCCCTGGAGTATGGCGATTATCCAGCTACGGCGGGAAAATCGGACTCATTCCTTACGTACGCCACGGTGCGCAACAGCCAGGGTATACCAGAGACGGTCACCGCACGCCTATTCTCTCTTTAAGCTTAGAGGGGTTAAAAAGGCGCCAACAGGGGAATAAGCGCGTTGTAATTGTGAGTACCGCCCGCCGAGCTGCCGCGTCATAGTGGCATCCGGCGGGTTCAGGTGCGTTAAAATGGGCTTGTTCTTAGCTAATTGAGACAGGGGGGCCGTGTTATGGCTTCAGATGCAAAAAAGATTCTGCTGGTCGAGGATGAGAAGGCAATCCGTGACGCCGTCGCTGCCTATCTCGAGCGCGAAGGCTACTGGGTTGTGGGCGTCGGCGACGGCCAGTCCGCGATCGAGGAGTTCGAGAAGCATCAGTTTGACCTGGTCGTGCTCGACCTTATGCTCCCCAAGATCCCCGGCGAGCGCGTTTGCCGCACCATTCGCGATACCTCGGATGTCCCCATCATCATGCTGACGGCTAAGGGCGAGATCGAGGACCGTATTATCGGTCTTGAGCTCGGCGCCGACGACTATCTGATTAAGCCGTTCTCGCCGCGCGAGCTTGTCGCGCGCGTACGCGCCTTGTTCCGCCGTGCCCATCAGGCCGACGAGCCAGCCGTCGAGGTACTCGACTTCGGCGATCTGGTCATCGATATCTCGGGCCACAAGATTTTGGTCGAGGGCAAGGAAGTCGACCTGACGGCTTCCGAGTTTAAGCTGCTCACCACGCTTGCCCGTCACCCCGGTCGCGTCTACAACCGCATGGAGCTGGTCGAGAAGGTGCTCGGCTACGACTTTGAGGGCTATGAGCGCACCATCGATAGCCACGTGAAGAACCTTCGCGCCAAGTTGGGCGATGATCCCAAGAAGCCCAAGTGGCTCTACACCGTCCACGGTGTCGGCTATCGCTTCGAGGCTCCGGCCAAGACCGATAAGTCGGACGAGAAATAGGGAAATCACATATGACACCTGCGCGCTTTGAAATCGGACAAAAGCACAAGCAGGAGAGCGAGGCGGGTTCCAAGGCTAGTTGGAACACGCCTCGTTCCGATTCACGGCCAACGATGAGCTATCCCTCGCGCATGGCACTTGCTTTTGCTCTGACATCGCTCATGACGGTATTGGTGCTGGTGGGCGTGGTCTCTGTTGTGTGGGGCACGGTCTTTTCGGATTACACGCGCTCCAATATCGTCGAAATCGCAAATTCCGCTGCCGAAAAGCTTGCGACGTCGTATGAGGAAAACGGCAATTGGACTGCGGGCGAGCTACGTACGGTCGCGACATCGAGTTTGGTGTCCGACGATTTGGGTATGCAGGTCGTCAACAAGAAAGGCGTTGTCGTTTATGACGACTCATGGCCTTCGGCAAGCGCGACCGCCGATGTGCGCGAGAACGAATCGCCGTCGAGCAGCTCGAGCGGGAAAAAAGCATCGCATAGTCCGGTCTCGTCGGCTCCCACCGGCTCCGATAGCGTTGCAAACGTCGAAATCATAACGTCTTCCGGCGAGCATGTCGGACAAGTAAAGCTGTGGGCCATCGGCTCCGATGCCTTGCTCACCAAGGCAGATTCTGCGTTTAGGGAGAAGACCTTTAACGCCATGGCCCTTGCTGCGGTTGTTGCAGTTTGCATTTCGGTCGTTATCGGATCACTCGTGTCGCGCATGCTCACCAAGCCGATTCACCGTATTACCAGCACGGCCAAGCAAATTCGCGATGGCGATCTGTCTGCTCGTACGGGCTTGCGCGGCGATGACGAGATTGATCAGCTGGGTGAGACCTTCGATGAGATGGCCACTTCGCTCGAGAAGGATATGAAACACGAGAAACGTTTGACCTCGGACGTGGCTCACGAACTTCGTACTCCGCTTATGGCCATGCTCGCAACGGTCGAGGCCATGCAGGATGGCGTATATCCTACCGACGATGAGCACTTGGAGACTGTTGCTTCCGAGACGCGTCGCCTGGCTCGTCTGGTGCAGCAGATGCTCGATCTATCGCGCATGGAAAACAGCACGGCTCCGCTCAACCTTGAGCCGGTGGACATGGTTCCTTTCGTGCGTTCCATCGTCAATGCCCAGGAGCGCCTGTTTGTCGACCGCGATCTGCGCTTGCGCTTTGCTGACGAGACCCAAGGTCACGACGATGTCGTCGAAGCCGATCCCGACATGATTACACAATGCGTCATCAATCTCATGAGCAACGCCATGCGCTACACCCCCGAGGGCGGTTGGGTCGTGGTGTCGGTGCTCAGTGACCGCAAGCATGTCAGTATTGCCGTTTCGGATACCGGCATCGGTATTGCCAAGGACGATCTGTCGCGCATCTTTGGTCGTTTTTGGCGTGCCGACGCCAGTCGCGCCCGCGAGGCGGGTGGCCTGGGCGTGGGCCTCGCCGTGACTAAACAAATCGTCGAGCGCCATCATGGCTACATTTCCGTGGAGTCGGAGCTTGGAAAGGGTACGACTTTTACAATTCATCTGCCTCGCGAGCACACGGCGGACGCGGCATCTACTACAATGGAGCACTAGCTTTTCGCTATTCGGTGAAGGAGGGGTTTCGTCCCTGCCGCTCCGAGTTTGCGAAAACGTGCGGGAAAGAACCCGCATTACTGTCGTATTTTGGTAAGGAGTGACTCACGTGACAACGATGGAGCGTCGTCCGGATTCCCGTGGCAAGGTTCGTGATATCTACGATGCCGGTGAAAACCTGCTGATGGTCGCCACCGACCGCATTTCTGCGTTCGACTTCATTCTTCCCGACGAGATTCCGTTTAAGGGAGAGGTGCTCAACCGCATCTCGGCATTCTGGTTCGATAAGTTTGCCGACATCGTTCCCAACCACCTCGTTTCCATCGACCCGGCGGATTTCCCTGAGGAGTTTGCTGAGTATCGTGACTACCTCGCCGGCCGCGCCATGCTGGTTAAGAAGGCCCAGACGATTCCTATCGAGTGCATCGTCCGCGGCTATCTGACCGGTTCGGGCAAGAAGACCTACGACGAGAACGGCACCGTCTGCGGCATCCAGCTGCCTGAGGGCCTGACCGAGGCTTCCAAGCTTCCCGAGCCGCTGTTCACGCCGTCCACGAAGGCCGAGATTGGTGACCACGACGAGAACATCTCGTTCGAGCGTTGCTGCGAGATCGTGGGCGAGGATATCGCCACGCAGATTCGTGACCTTTCCCTCAAGATCTACAAGGCTGCCGCCGAGTATGCAGCGACCCGTGGCATCATCATTGCCGACACCAAGTTCGAGTTTGGTGTCATCGATGGCAAGGTCACGCTGATCGACGAGTGCCTCACGCCCGACTCCAGCCGTTTCTGGCCTGCTGCCAGCTACGAGGAGGGCAAGATCCAGCCCAGCTACGACAAACAATTCGTCCGCAATTGGCTCAAGGCCAACTGGGATATGACGGGGGAGACCCCGCACCTGCCCGCCGAGGTCATCGATGGCACGTCCGAGCGCTATCGCGAGGCCTTCCAAATCATCACGGGCTCCCAGTTCACAAGCATGAAGGAGAACGCGTAAGTGAGTACCCGTAGCGCCACGAACAAGCGCACGCAATCCCGCGAGGTTACCGGGGTTGCGCGCAAGTCCGCCGCATCCGCTAAGCCCGCCCGTCAGGCAGCGAGCTCTGTTCATGTCGTGCCGGCATCATCCAAGGCACGCCGCAAAGAGCTCGAGAAGGGCGAGAACCTCGAGGGCCTCTCTAAAGAGGAGAAGCGCGCCCGCAAGGCTAAGCAGCGCGCCAAGGAGGACCGCATCTACACGGTGTCGAATATCCTTCTCAAGCAGGATGAGGACTACACCAAGCGCCGTCGTATCTGGTGGGCCGTGCTTACTATCGGCATGGTACTCGTCGTGGCAATTTGGGCTTCGCTCTACTTCGCTCCCGCTGGCATGGTGTCCAGCCCTGTCCAGATGGTCGGCATCGTTTTGTCCTACGTCGTCATTTTGGGTGACTTTATTTACGACTTCGTTCGTATTCGTCCCCTGCGCAACATGTATCGCACGCAGGCCGAGGGCATGTCCGAGAACAAGCTCAACGCTCTTATCGAGCGCGCAGCTGCCGAGGAGGACAAGA
>CABUDZ010000062.1 GCA_902490445.1 uncultured Collinsella sp. | reverse complement strand
GTCCCCAAGGGATCATTATTGGACCGTCGATGTTTTGGTAATGCCAGCGAGCGGTCACCAGAGCGAACAAATTGGCATGAAAAGAGGACGGCATAGACCTTCTGGTCATGCCGTCCTCTTTGAATGACAAGTTGTCGCTCTGGTGCCCGCGCAGCGTCGGCTGGTCCGCCGTTCGTTAGAACGGCGGAACGAAGGGCAGCGTCGAGTAGTTACGCGGTTCGTAGAACCGCGTAACTACCAAACTACATAAGTTCGCAAACAGCCGCCGCGAAGGCAACGGGGTCCTCGGGGAGGATGCCCTCGACCAGCAGGGCCTGATCGTAGAGCAGGCCGGAGTACTGCTTGATCTTGTCGGCATCGCCTGCCTTCTGAGCAGCGACGAGCTTGGCAAAGACCGGATGCTTGGCGTTGAGCTCGAGCACGCGCTGGCTCTTGGGCATACCGTCGGGCGCGCCCTCGGGACCCTTCTGGAGCACCTTCTCCATCTCGAGCGAAAGCGGGCCCTCGGTGGTGATGCAGGCGGGAGCGTCAGTCAGACGCGCAGAGACGGCAACCTTCTCGACCTTGTCGCCGAGTGCCTCCTTCATAGCGCCAAAGAGGTCCTCGTTCTCCTTGGTGGCGTCCTCGGCCTCCTTCTTCTCGTCCTCGGTCGCCAGATCAAGATCGCCAGTCGCAACGTTCTTGAGCTCCAGGTGACGATCCTCGACCTCGGGCTCGGCACCGTCGGCAACGGCCTTTTCGGCAGCCTCGCGGGCGGCGTCGTCCTCGTAGATCTTGGGCATATCGGCGGCCACGTACTCACGCATAGCCTGGAACGTGAACTCATCCACATCCTGCGTCAGCAACAGCACGTCATAGCCGCGCTCGAGCACGCCCTTTACCACGGGCATCTTGGCCAAGCGCTCACGCGAGTCGCCGGCGGCGTAGTAGATGGCCTTCTGATCCTCGGGCATGCCCTTGGCATACTCGGCCAGGGTGATCATCTTCTGCTCCTTGGCAGACCAGAACAGCAGCAGGTCGGCGAGCTCGTCGGCCTTCATGCCGTAGCTCGAGTAGATGCCGTACTTCAGACCGCGACCAAAGTTCTCAAAGAACTTCTCGTATGCCTCGCGGTCGTTGTCGCGCATGTCCTCAAGATCGGCAGTGATCTTCTTCTCGACACGCTTGGCAATGGCCTTGAGCTGACGGTTCTGTTGCAGCGTCTCACGCGAGATGTTGAGCGTCACGTCGGCAGAGTCCACGACACCGCGCACAAAGTTGTAGTAGTCGGGCAGCAGGTCGTCGCACTTCTCCATAATCAGCACGTTGGAACTGTAGAGCGCCAGGCCCTTCTCGTAGTCCTTGCTGTACAGATCGAACGGGGCGCGACCCGGCACAAACAGCAGCGCATCGTACTCAAGCGTACCCTCGGCATGGAAGCTGATAGTGCGCGCGGGATCGTCAAAGTCGTGGAACGTGGACTTGTAGAACTCGTTGTAATCCTTCTGCTCAACGTCGGAGCTGCGCTTTTTCCAGATCGGCGTCATGGAGTTGATGGTCTCGAGCTCCTGGTAGTCCTCGTACTCGGGCTTGTAGTCGTCGCCGGCGTCCTCGGGCTTGGGTTTCTGGCGGCTCTTGCTCACCATCATCTGAATCGGGTAGCGCACATAGTTGCTGTACTGCTGAATCAGGCTCTTGAGGCCCCACTCGGTCAGGAAGCGATCGTAGGTCTCGGCCTCGCCGTCGGCGTCGAGCTTCTCGTTCTCGCGCAGCGTCAGGATGACATCGGTGCCGTGCTCGGCGCGCTCGCCGTCTTCGATGGTGTAACCCTCAAGACCATCAGACTCCCACACGTGAGCGGTGTCCTCGCCATAGGCGCGGCTGACAACCTTTACGTGGCTGGCAACCATAAAGGCAGAGTAGAAGCCCACGCCAAACTGGCCGATGATGTCGACATCGGAGCCCTGTTGCTCGGCGTTCTCGGTCTTAAACTCCTCGGAGCCGGAATGGGCGATGGTGCCCAGATTGCGCTCGAGCTCCTCGGCGGTCATGCCAATGCCGTTATCCGAGATGGTAATGGTGCGGGCGTCTTTATCAAAAGAGACGCGAATAGCCAGGTCGCCCTGGTCGAGCTTGACACTCGGGTCCTGCAGGCTCTTAAAGTTGAGCTTGTCGACGGCGTCGCTCGCGTTGGAGATAAGCTCGCGCAGGAAGATTTCCTTATTGGTGTAGATGGAGTTGATCATGAGGTCGAGCAGTTTTTTGCTCTCGGTCTTAAATTGACGCATGTGCAGTCCTTTCGCGCTACCCCCGTCCGCAAAAACGGCCCGGTTGCCCGAGCCGCATCGCAGACCTGCTATGTCCAGACTTAGATTTTATAACCCATTAGCGCGCATATATACATACGGAATCGAAAAACTGTATGTCCAAACGCTCTGATGCGCCAATTGCCAAGGAGTGTCCCCGACTGCCGGCAGGAAAGGAACGTCCCTATCTGCCATCTACGCGCTTGGCCATCCAAACATGGGGCTGGCCCTCGTCTTCGTAGTCCACCGGGGCAATCTGCGTGTAACCCGCCTTGGCATAGAGCGGCAGCACGTATTCCTGCGCGTGCAGCTTAATGAGCTTGGCGCCGGCATCACGCGCGCACGTATCACTGGCCTCGACAATCTTGCTCGCCAAACCGCGACGGCGCATGCTCGGCAGCACGGCCACGCGCCCCATAATGTAGGTCTCCCCCGCCGCGACGCCTTCGTCCAAGTCGCACGCCGGCGACACCGGAGCCTCTGCGTCAGCTGCGCGCTCGAGTTCTTCGGGAAACACGCGCGAGCAACCGGCAAGCTCACCGTCTACATAGAGCGTCACATGGATGCAGTTCGGATCCTCGTCGATAGCGTCAAACTCATTCTCGTAGCCCTGCTCGTCCATAAAAACGACGCGGCGCACCAACGCCGCGTCATCAAAGCATCCCGTCTTAAGTTGGATATCCATAGCTGCCCTTTCATTCAACGCGAACGTTAGGGACAGATTTTAGCGAAAATGAGCTCCGCGCACGCTAAACTTCGCGCGAGCCTTCGCCAGACAGTCGTAATGACCCACGTTATGGGCATCGCTCGCGATGAAGCTGTACAGGTTCTGATCGAACAGGCGCTGTGCCGGCTTTTTCTCGCGACCAAAGCGACCGCCGGCAATAAAGTCCGCCGAAGCCTGCAGCTTGCAGCCCATATCGACCAGGCGCTCCGCCACGCTTACATCCTTTTGAACCGCACGATAGCGCTCAGGATGAGCGATGATCACCTGATAGCCACGGCACTGCAAATCGTAAATCGTGTTCTCGTACTCTCTAAACGCATACGCATCGGCATGCGTCGAAAGCTCGAGCAGAAACTCGTTGGTCCCATCGAAATGCAAGTGATCCGCGGCATCGATACCAAGCTCAACGAGCTTTCGATGGTTGACCTCGAAGCCCATCTGGAGCGGAAAACCGTCAGCGTTATCGCGCAGCAGCTCAAAGGCATCCCACATCTTGTCGTAATCAAAATAGGGATCACGGCAGTGAGGAGTGCAAACGATTCTGGTTACACCGGCCCGCTTGGCAGCCTCGAGCATCGCCAAGCTCTCTTCGAGATCGGCGGCGCCGTCGTCTACACCCGGCAAGATATGGCAATGAATGTCACGCATAGGTCAGCCTTAATCAACTAAACGTTTGCTCGGTTGGTGAAAATGCCCTTTTTGGAAGTGCCCTGATCGTCGGAGCCCTTCTTAACCTTCTTACCGTCCTTGGTGTAGTAAGAATAATAGTACTCGCTGGTCTCGGTCTCACAGTAATTCATGACGGTACCGATGAGCTTGACCTTCTCGGACTTCTTAAGCTGGGCGATAGCGTTGAGCGCCTCTTCGCGCTTGGTAAAGTCCTCGCGCACCACGAACAGCGCGCCGTCGGTCAGGCTGGCAATCTCGGCAGCATCGATGAAGGTGCCGACCGGAGGAGCATCGAAGATGACGTACTGGAACTTAGCAGACAGTGCCTTGACCAGCTTGGCAAAGCGATGGGAGACGATGATGTCGGCAGGATTGGGAATATGCGGCTCAGCATCGAGGAAGTAGAAGTTCTTCTGACCCGTCTCGACAATTGCCTGGTCAATGGAGATCTGCTCGGAAAGGACCGCATAGAGTCCGCCGCGCGAACGAACGCCGAGCATATCGGAAAGGGACCTGCGGCGCATATCGGCCTCGACCAGGAGCACGGACTTGCCGCTCGTGGCGATTGCCTGAGCAAGGTTAATGGAAACCGTAGACTTGCCCTCGTTGGGAATCGAAGAGGTAACGGTGATGGTGCGAATGGGGTCATCCACGCTCGCAAAGCGGATGTTGGCCAGAAGGGTCTTGGCGGCATTCTGCACAACGAGCTTATCGGTGTTCTTTGCCTTAGCCATGCCTATTTACCACCTTTCATAGCCGGAATTCGGCCAACAACGGGAATACCCAGGAGCTCTTCTGCCTCTTCGGCACCGCGGATGCGGGTATTGAGCATGTCCGCCAAAACGACATAGGCAACTGCGATAAAGATACCGGCGAGGAACGCGACGGCAATATACAGCGTGCGCTTGGGGCCGCTGGGGGCTTCGGGGGTCTTAGCCTCGTCGATAACGTTGATGCTCTGGGCAGCGCCGACGTTCTGAGCGACCGTACTCACCGAGCTGGCAATGGCCTTTGCGACCTCAGCCGTCTCCTTGGCATCGGTGCCGGTAACCGAAAGCGTAATGACACGCGTGGTGGTCTCGGAGGAAACAGACACCTTGTAGTCATCCAAATCGGTGAGGCCCAGTTCTTTGGCGGCGCCGCTCTTAACGCTATCGCTATCCAGCAGCGTGGCGATATCGTTGGAAAGCATCTGGCTCGCCGAGAGATCGTTGTAGCTCATCTGACCGCTATCGTCGGTCTTGGCGAGAATGTACATGCTCGTCGTCGCGGTATAGGTGTTGTCCATCGCAACGAAGGACACGATGCCCATGGCGATCGCGCAGACCACCGGAAGGGTGATGACCAGCTTGAGGTGCTTCTTCAGCAGCTGGAACAGTTCGAGAAGGGTCATGCAGCTTGCCTTTCATTTCCCCAGTTCGGATTGACAAAACTGTCCGTATGTTATCGCATCTTTTTACCGAGACCAAACTCTATACATAAGAAACAGGCTCTCCTGTAAAAATGTCGGAAGCAATCGTAAAATTGCACAACAACGCCGCACCCGAAAGTCAAATGCGGCGTCTACATCAATATCTGTGTTGTATCGCTATGCGAATGGCTCGTCCTGCTGTATGGGAAACGTCACCGTAATGGTGGTTCCCACGCCCAACTCGCTCGACAGATCAAGCGTGGCGTGATGATACAGGGCCGCATGCTTGACAATGGCAAGCCCCAGGCCGGTTCCGCCGCGTGCCTTGGACCTACTCTTGTCCACGCGATAGAACCGCTCAAATACCTTGCCCTGTTCTTCAGGCGCGATACCGATTCCCGTGTCGGCGACAGCGAGGAACGGATGGCCTTCGTCGTTAGTGCCGCACTGCAGCGTAACCGTACCGCCGGGCCGATTGTAGCGGATGGCGTTGCTTGCCAGATTATAGATGAGCTCGTCGACCAAGCGCGACACGCCTTCGATGACCACAGGCTTGGTCTCATGACTTATCGTCACATTCGCCTGACGGGCAACCTGTTCAAGACGCTGCTCAACCGCGTAGATCGCACGCGAGAGCTCAATAGGCTCCGTGGACCCAATGGGCACTGCCTCGCCTTCAGTTGCACGTTCGGCCTCGTCCAAGTTAGACAGCGTAAGGATGTCGTTGACAAGCGCTGCCAAGCGGCCCGCCTCACGATAGATGCGACCGCCAAAGTTGCGCAGGTCGTCCTCGCCCTCGACCATGCCATTTGCGATGAGCTCGGCATAGCCCGAAATCGCCGTAAGCGGCGTCTTGAGCTCATGGGTGATATTCGCCGTGAACTCGCGGCGCATACGGTCGTTGTCCGCTAGCACCGCCATTTGGCGCTTGAGTTCCTGGCGCTGCGACTCGATACGCTCAAGCATGGGGACCATCTCGGCATAGGCGTGCTCATAGCTACGGCGTGGGTGATCCAAATCCACCTCTTGCAACGGCGCGATGATGGCACGGGACTCACGGCGCGCCATAAAAAACGAGAGTACCGCACCCGCTGCTGCGATAAGCAGCATCGGCGCCAGCATCGACAGCAAAATCGCCGCAACGCCAGGCTGGGCCTGCGCCAAGCGGACGACCTGGCCGTTATCAAGGGTGACGGCGCGATACAGCATAATCTCGTCGAGTGTAGAGCTTGCGCGCTCCGCGGAACCCGAACCACTCTCAAAGGCCTCGATGACCTCGGGGCGATCGCCATGGTTGGGCAGTGCGGAAGGCGACGCCTCGTTGTCGTAGGCAACCGATCCATCCTTGTTAATCAGCGTGATGCGTAAGTCCTCGCGATCGAGGCTACGCAAGAACGGAATGGGCTCCTGCTGCTCGTCGAGAGCGGCAGCAATGAGCTCGGTTTCCTGCGCCAGATTGGCACTCGTGGCATCCGCCAAAGTGTTTTGCACAAAGAACGCACCCAGCACCGTAAACGCCACGATAACCGCCATGGCGCAGACAAAGATCGTCACAAAAACGCGGTGCGACAGCGTATGTTTTCCCTGGGGGGCGAAGACCACGGGTTACTCCTCCGATGCGGTGGCCGCGGTGTCGTCGCCTTCGGCACCATCACCGGCAGAAGGCTCGGCCAGGCGATAACCCACGCCGCGCACGGTCTCGATGGCGCTGGCATGCTCGCCCAGTTTTTGGCGAAGCGTCTGCACGTGCACGTCAACGGTGCGCGAACCGCCGTCGAAGTCCCAGCCCCACACGCTCTGCAGCAACGACTCGCGGGTAAAGACCACGCCGGGCTTGCGCATGAGGTACTCGAGCAGGTCGAACTCGCGCAGGGTGAGCTTAAGCGGCTCGCCGGCAACGGTCACCTCGCGATGGCTGGGCGAGAGCACGATGTCGCCCACGCTGAGCACATCGCTCGCCTGCTTGACCATGCCGCCGCGACGCAGCAGTGCGCGGCAGCGGCTCGCAAGCTCCATGAGCGAAAACGGCTTAGTCAGGTAATCGTCGGCACCGCCATCGAGCGCCATCACCTTGTCGAGCTCGGTGTCCTTGGCGGTAAGCATCATGATGGGCACCGTCGCCGTCAGGCGATCGGCACGCAGACGACGCATAATCGCCAAGCCATCGGTGTCGGGCAGCATGATATCGAGCAGCACAGCATCGGGCACCCGTCGCGCCACGGCAGCTTTAAACTCGCCATCACACGAAAAGCCCTCGGCCTCGATTCCCTGCTTGCGCAGCGCGTAGACTGTCAAATCCCTGATGTTGTCATCGTCCTCGACGTAATAGATCATGTTGAACCCCTTTGCGGCCGATATGACCGCATCTTAACCCTAAAGGCACCTGTAAAAGACAGCGTCAGCCAAAACGCCCCGTCAAATAATCCGCGGTGCGCGGATCGGACGGATTCTTGAAGAGTTGCGCGGTGGGCGCGTGCTCCACCAGCTCACCCAGCAAAAAGAACGCAACCGAATCGGAAATACGCGCGGCCTGCTGCATGTTGTGCGTCACGACCACCAGCGTGCAGGTCTCCTTGAGCTCGCAGGCCAGCTGCTCCACCACCAACGTCGACACAGGGTCGAGTGCCGAGGTCGGCTCGTCCATCAGCAGAATGTCGGGCTGCACGGCAAGTGCGCGGGCGATGCACAGGCGCTGCTGCTGTCCACCCGAAAGACCCAGGCCCGACTCTTTGAGCTTGTCCTTGACCTCGTCCCACAGGGCAGCGCGACGCAGGGAGTCCTCGACCAGCTCATCGAGCACGGCGCGGTCGCGCACACCCATACCGCGAGGACCGTAGGCGACGTTGTCGTAGATGCTCATGGGAAATGGGTTGGGGCGTTGGAACACCATGCCCACGCGCTGGCGCAAACGGCAGATGTCGCAATCGCCCAGGATATCTTGACCATCGAGCGCAATCTTGCCCTCGATGCGGCAATCCTTGATGCCGTCGTTCATGCGGTTAAAGCAGCGCAGCAACGTGGACTTTCCGCAGCCCGAAGGCCCGATGAACGAGGTGATCTGCTTGTCGCGGATCTTGATATTCACGTCCTTGAGCGCATGGTGATCGCCATAGAACAGGTCGAGGCCCTCGACGTCGATGCGCGTCGGCGAGGCGGCAAGATCCTCTGCCGTGGGGCGAGTCGCATCCCCAACCTCGCGCTCATGCGCGGCCTCGGCCTGCGCTTCCATGAGTTCTTCAAGCTCCGTGGGCTCCACAGCCGCAGCAGCCGTCATACCGCACACCTCCATATCGATATCAATTCAGCAGTATCGATAGTAGGAATCGCGGCTCATACGCACGTGAGCACATTGTCAAGTGTTTGTAAGGGCACACTGGCTATGCGGCGGGCAGCTCGATGGTGAATATCGTGTGTTCGGGCGTCGATTCACATGCAACGGTACCGCCGTGTGCCGCGATGATCTCCTTGGCAATAGCAAGGCCCAGGCCGGCACCACCGCGATTGGTCGCACGCGCCGCATCCAGGCGATAGAACTTCTCAAAGATCACCTTGAGCTTAGCCGCAGGGATAGGATCGCCCTGATTGATAAAGTGCACGCGCACGCCGCCATCGTCTTGGCGCCTGGCCTCAATCGTGATAGTCGAGCCCTCATAGCTATAGGCGACGGCGTTTTTCATGATGTTGTTGAACACGCGGGCCATCTTGTCGCCATCCACGAGCACCGTCAGGTCCTCGCGAATATCAACCTGGGCTTCCTTATGCTGCTCGTTGAGGATGGGATAGAACTCGTCAGCCACCTGAGCCAGCAGCAACCCCAGATCAACATAGCCGCGCGTGAGCACGATATCGTGGAAGTCAAAGCGCGTGATATCGAAGAACTCTTCGATGAGCGCATCGAGCCGGCGCACCTTGTCGAGCGCCACGCCCGTAAAGTGCGCACGTTGCTCAACCGGCAGCTCAGGAGTCTCTTGAAGCAGCGAAAGATAGCCCACCACACTGGCAAGCGGGGTGCGTAGGTCATGTGCCAAGTACGTGACCAGATCGTCCTTGCGATGAGACTCGTCACGCAAGGCCTGCTGCACCTTGCGCTCGCGATCGCGCACACGGTTGAGTGCGCCCTCGACCTCCAGGAAGTCGCCGTCGATGTTGTCCCAGGTGTCGGGGTGATCGATCAGGCGATCTTGAATACGAGCGGCCAGCACACAATCGGCATGCTGCTCGCCCTGCTCATAGCCCTGGTAGTACAGGGCGCGGCCGCAAAAGAACAGCACGCACACGGCAAGCGCCAGCACAAAGCCAAGCATGTTGAATACAAAGCCGGCATCGAACAGCACCGGCCCTTCGATGCCGCCGAGTGCCATGGCGCCAATCGCCAACGTCATGGCCCACGCGGCACCGCCAATCACCACGCAGCGGCGTACGATTTCAAATCGATCGATCAGCAAAAAGCCGACAAGCAGCACCGCCAAGATTCCAGCGATGTTATCGATGCCAATCAGCAGCAGGCTCAGCAAAAAGAGCAGCACCGTTGCAAGTGCGCGGTTGTCGACGACCGACCTCACGTATTCAAAGAGTCGATCGGGCACCTCGAATGCCTGCCTATCGTCTTTTGTCATGTCCACTTCCCCACCATCAAAGGCGCTATTCGATTATGTAGCCGACGCCCCAGACGTTTTTGATAAAGCGCGGCTTTTGAGCGTCGTCGCCAATCTTTTCGCGCAGGTGGCGAATGTGCACCATCACCGTATTGTTGGAGCCGGGCATAAAATCCTCGTTCCACACCGCGCGGAACAGATCCTCCACGGCTACCACGCTGCCGCGATGCTCAACCAGATACAGCAAGATGGAATACTCGATGGGAGTGAGGCGCACCGGTGCACCGTCCACCGTTACGGAACGAGCATCGCGGTTGATCTCCAGGCCGTCGAGCTGGATGGTCGGCGACTCGGCCGCCTGCGAGCGGCTACCGTAGCTGGTGTAGCGGCGAAGCTGAGCGTGCACACGCGCGATGAGCTCCAGCGGACGGAACGGCTTAACCACGTAATCGTCCGCGCCAAGCGAAAGGCCCTCGATCTTGTCTTGCTGGGCATCGCGCGCCGTCAGCATGATCACGGGATAGGTATGGCTGGAACGGATCGTACGCAGTAGCTCAAAGCCATCGATATCGGGCAGCATGACATCCAACAGTGCCAGATCGAACTCCTGCTCCAGGATTGCCTTGGCAGCATCGGCCCCGCTATAGGCAATCTGGACATCAAAGCCCTCTTTTGTAAGGTAGATACCAACCAAGTCGGCGATGGCCTTCTCGTCATCAACTACCAAAATGCGCTCGTTCATGCGTGCTCCTCTCGCGCTCCATTATGCCCGAGGCGACGCACGCCACACACAACAAGCGTGGGTGATTAAGTCGGCCTTAAGCACCCTTGTGCCCGTTCGGGCGCGGATGTGGGCCACGCACGCACGCGATGATCGCCGACGCCGGCAAACGATATACTCTAGTTCCAGAAGAGACCATCCCGTCGAAAGCGAAATCCGTGAAGTCCCTCACCTCTTTTGCAAAGCGCTCAGCCCAGCTTGCCGCCGGCTTTGTCTGCGCTATCGCCCTTGCCGCTGGCGCGCCCACCGTCGCCGACGCCCAAGTGCTCACGACCGACAATGTTTGCGGCAAAACCGCCGATGCGCGCGGCATCACGGCCGAAAACCTGCCCGATATCGATGCGACCAATGCCCTCGTCATGGGCAAAGACGGCACCGTCTACTATGCCCGCGGCGCCGATGAGCAGGTCAAGATTGCCTCGATCACCAAGGTCATGACCGCAATCCTAACCGTCGAGAATTGCAAGATGGACGAGAAGGTCACGGTGAGCAACGCCGCAGCCACCGTGGGCAATTCAACAGCCGGCCTACTCGAAGGCGACGAGCTCACCGTGGAGCAGGCACTGCGCGGCCTGATGATTCCCTCGGGCAACGACGCCGCCATCGTGCTCGCCGAATATGTGGGCAAGAAGATCGACCCTAAGACCAAAGACGCCGAGGCAACATTTGTGAAAGCCATGAACGAGCGCGCTAAGAAGCTCGGTTGCACCGGCACGCTTTTTGAAAACCCGCATGGTCTGGACTTTGATGAGTGGGCTGGCGATATGCACTCAACCGCACACGACGTAGCGCTGATGATGCAAGAGGCCATGAAAAACGACACGATCCGCGAGGTCGTAGCGAGCGAGGATTCCTGGATCGAGGTCACGGGCGCCGACGGCACCGACCATTCGCATTCCATGGACACGCATAACTATTTGCTAGGCCAAGATGGCAACATCGGTGGCAAGACCGGCACCACCGATGATGCAGGCTATTGCTTTACGGGTGCCTACAACCGCGATGGCGACGAGATCTACACCGTCGTTTTGAACTCCACCACCACCGACCAGCGCTTTACCGATACCGCAACCCTTGCCAATTGGTACTACGGTCACAAGGTGACGGTCGCAATCGCCAACACGCAGGAAAAGACCGCCAACGGCAACCCGCTTATGGCGCGCATTGGCCAAACCGACTGGACGGATAAGACGATCGACGCCACGCTCGCCGATCCTACGGCGCAAGCGACCGTGTTTTCCCTTGCCGGCGAGGTGACCGAAAAGGTTAGCTACGACGATCTTTCGGGCACGGTGCATGTGGGCGACAAGGTGGGCAGCGTTACGCTCAAGCAGGATGGCACCAAGATCGTCGTCATGGACCTGGTTGCCGACGAGGAAGGCGCAGGGCCGAATCCCATTGAATGGCTGCTCGTGAAGCTCGATCGCTTGGGCCGTCGCATCGACAACCGCCCACTCACGGCAGAAAGCGAGACCGTCGCCAAGGCGCCCGAGGTGTAGGGCGCAAGAATAATAAGTCCACTGAAAGGAGGCGTCCGAAAGGATGCCTCCTTTTTTGAGGGTTCGAATCCCCAGCCGCCATTCTTGATAATAAAAAGGGCCCCAAATGGGACCCTTCTTCAAGTTCATACTGGCGGAGAGCTGGGGATGTCCGGGCATGCTGCGCATGCCCTCCGGCTTCAAAGCCTGGCGGCTTTTCGCCCACGGGCTACAAACGCTTTCGCGTTTGCTTAACGCCCGTGCCCTCTCGGGCTCGAATC
>CABUDZ010000061.1 GCA_902490445.1 uncultured Collinsella sp. | reverse complement strand
TGACGTGGACGTCATCAAGGAAGATGATCGGCTCGACGCCGTTGACTGCGGTCTCGCTCATCTACATCACCTCCGCGTGAGGGGTCAAACCATTTGCCTTGAGCACCTCGTCGGGGAGCTCGGAATAGAAGTGCTCGGTGCCGGGCACGCGCTTGAAGACCGGACGGGTGTCCAGGCCAATGCGCGGATGGCTCGAGCGGGGCGCGAAGCGATCGCCCTTGGGGAAATCGCGCGGGCTCGGAACGGCGCCGGGCACCTGGTGCAGACGACCCGAACCGCTCTCGATGGACAGAACGGAGCCCAGAAGACCGCGGGTGTACTCGTGGATCGGGTTAGTGAGCAGCTCCTTGGTGGGCGCCTGCTCGATAACCTGACCGGCGTACATAACCGTGATGTTATGGGCGACCTCGGCGACCAGCGCCAGGTCATGCGAGACGAAGATCATGGCAAAGCCGAGCTTGGCCTGAAGGTCGTTGAGCAGCTTGATGACCTGCTTCTGGACGGTAACGTCCAGAGCGGTCGTGGGCTCGTCGCAGATGACCAGCTTGGGGTCGCGGGTAAGGGCCATAGCGATCAGAACACGCTGACGCTGGCCACCGGAAAGCTCATGCGGATAGCTCTCGAGCGTACGCTTGGGGTCGAGGCCCACGAGCTCCAGGAGCTCCTCGGCGCTGCGGGTGCCACCGCGCTTGGTGAGCTGCTTCATCTGGGCAGAGATGAGCATGGAGGGGTTGAGCGAGGACAGGGCGTCCTGATAGACCATAGCGATATCGGTACCGCGCAGGCCGAACCACTCCTTCTTGCTCATCTTGAGCAGGTCGCGGCCCTCCCAGAGGACCTCGCCGGAAAGGTGCTCGTCATCGTCGGTCAGACCCATGATGGCCAGCGTGGTGATGGACTTACCGCAACCGGACTCGCCCACCAGGCCCATGGTCTGACCAGGACGGACGTCAAAGTTGACATGGTCGACGACGTTGATATCACCGTGATGCTCAAACTGAATGCAGAAATCGCGGACCGAAAGAATCGGCTCAACAGACTCGTCGGGCACATGGCGATCGTCACGCTTGAGCTCGACATCGCGCAGGGCGCCAAGGCGAGCGGAGAGGGACTGGGCCTGCTCCTTGTAGGCGCGAACGGGGTCGGAGACCAGCAGGTCGGCCTCGCGACGCTTGGAGGAATCGGTCGGATCCAGGGCGGCGGAGGGAGCAGCGGCCATGGCGTCGGTAATGCCCTCGGAGAGGATGTTGAGTGCCAGGCAGGTGATCATGATGGCCAGGCCCGGGAACAGCGCCTGCCACCAACGGCCGGCGAGCACGCCGCCGCGGGCGTCGGCGAGGATGTTGCCCCAGGTAGCGGTGGGCTCCTGAATACCAGCGCCGATGAAGGTCAGCGAGGCCTCGAAGATGATGGCGTCGGCGACCAGGGTAACGGTGAAGACCATGATCGGGGCGATGCAGTTACGCAGAACATGCTTGATCAAAATCCACGGAGCCTTGGCGCCGGAAACGATGACCGCGCGGACATAGTCCTCGCCGTACTCGGACACGATGTTGGCGCGCACGATACGGGCAATCTGCGGAGTGTACATAAAGCCGATGGCGAAGATGATCGACGGCACGGAGTTGCCCAGGATGGAGACGAAGACGGCCGCGAGGGCGATGCCCGGGATGGACATGATGATGTCCAAGATACGCATGATCGTCTCGGAGACGGCCTTGCGCGAAACCGCTGCAAGGGCGCCCACGACCGAGCCGCAGACCAGAGCCATAGCAGTGGCGCCAAAGCCGATAATCAGCGAGTAACGACCACCGTAGAGCATACGCGACAGAATGTCGCGACCCTTATCGTCGGTACCGAAGATAAATCCGTTGCCGGGAGCCTGGCGAGCCGTAAAGATCTCGACCGGGCTATAGGGGGCAAGAAGGGGCGCCAGAATCGCAGTCAGGGCGACCAGCACCAGCACGACGGCGGCAATCTTAGAAGACAGCGTCATCTTCTTCCAGCCACCGAGCTTGAGCCCCTTGGAGGCAGCCTTCTCGAGCTGCTCGGTTTGCTTCTCTCGAATCTTTACCATAATCTACACCGTCCTGATGCGCGGGTTGATGAGCAGGTAGAGCATGTCAACCACGATGTTGATGATGATGAAGGCAAGAGCAACGACGATAACGACGCCCTGAACCAGGTTCGCCTCGTTGCCCTGAACGCCCTGCAGAATCGCAGTGCCCATGCCGGGGAGGTTGAAGATAACCTCGATGACGACGGCGCCGCCCATGAGGTAGCCGATCTTAAGGCCGAGGGTGGTGACCGGGGTGATCAGCGCATTGCGAAGAACGTTGATACCGACGACGACCTTCTCGGGAACGCCGGCACCGCGAGCCATACGGACATAGTCCTTGTCGAGTTCCTCGACCATGGCGGTACGCACGATACGAGTCATCTGGCCCGTCAGCGGAAATGCCAAGGCGATGGCGGGCATAATCATGCGGCCCAGATAACCAGCCGGATTCGTGGTGAAGTGAGGCAGGGCACCCGATGCCGGGAGGACCTTGAGATAAGAAGAGAACAGCAGGATCAACAGAACGGCAAGCCAGAACGACGGGGTTGCCAGGCCGGCGATGGAAAAGACGCGGATCACTTGGTCCGGCCATTTGTCGCGATACAGTGCCGCGATGACGCCGAGCAAAAACGAAACGACCGCACCGATGGCAAGGCCGATGAAGGTCAGCTGCATCGTGACGGGCAGGGCCGTGGAGATGCGCTTGGCAACGGAGTTGCGAGCAGCACCATAGGTGCCCATGTCGCCATGGATCAAATCGCCCATATAGCGCACGTAGCGCACGGGCCAGGGGTCGTCCAGACCATACTTCTCATGGTACTCGGCAACCGCCTCGGGCGAGGCACCGTCACCCAACGCCGTGTAGGCGGGGTCGGTCTTGGAGAACGACATAAGGAAGAACACCAGGACGGTGACGCCCAATGCCATGATCGGCAGCGCCACAAGACGCCTTCCAATCAAACGTAGCAAGTTGTTCACGTTCTCTCCCCTTTCTTTTGTCGGTAGGACCAACTGGTATATGAGTACGGATACTCATTACAAGACCCGAGCGACATCGAGGTCGCCCGGGTCTTTGTTTCAACTATGAGGACGTTGCCTTACGACCGACGCCCTACATATGACTCAAGCGAGTCTTAGGCCTTGACGGTCGCGACGCCCCTGAAGGACATGCTCGTCGTGCCGATGCCCTTGAAGCCATCGAGGGCCTCGCCGTTGGGCGCGGTGGACGGATCGTCCCAGGAAGCGGAGACGGTCTTAACGTGGACAACGGGGTACAGAACGGCGTTGTCGGCGATGATGTCGAAGCACTCGTTCCACTTCTTCTGCTGCTCGTCGCCCTCGGCGGCAAGAGCCTCGTCCATGAGACCGTGGAGCTTCTCCCACTCAGCGGACTCCTTCCACGGGCAACGGGTCTGCATCCAGACGTTGTCACCGTACCACCAGTTAAGCAGCAGGTCGGGATCAGCGCCGAAGCAGGACGGATCGCCAGGGGCAAGGAGGATATCGTAGGCCTCGCCGCCGTCGATGGCAGCGTAGGTGGCCGGCGAGGTATCGGTCTGGATGGTCACGTCGAAGCCGAGAGCGTCGAGGTCGTTCTTGACCTGGGCGGCCATGCCCTTAATCTGCTCGTTGTCGGTGGTGCGCAGGGTGATGGCACCCGGGGTGATGCCGGACTCCTCAATGAGCTTCTTGGCCTTCTTGGCGTCGGTCTTGTACACCGTGGAAGCCTCATGATAGTTGGTGAAGCTCTTGGGCAGGTAGCAGCTGGCAGCGGTGGCAAGGCCGGCGAAGGTGTTGCTGACCATCTTCTCGGTGTCGAGCGCGTACATGACGGCCTGACGGACCTTGACGTTGTTCCAAGGCTCCTTGGCAACGTTGAACATAATGAAGCGGGTGCCGAAGCCCTGGACGTTGTCGATCTTGCAGCCAGCGCTCTCGAGCTGGTCGACGGCGTCAGCGGTGACGAGCTCCATAACGAGCGTGGAGCCCTCCTGCTGAGCGGTAACGCGAGCGGTGGGGTCGGTCAGGATGCTGTACTGGATCTTCTTATCCTCGGCAGCATACTCACCGTTGTACTCGGGGTTGGGAACCAGGGTGATCTCGGTATCGGAGATAGAGTCGTACATCCAGGGGCCGGAGCCGATCGGCTGCTTGGCGCGATCCTCCTCGGTCTGGGTGGCCGGGGTAACGCGGACGATGGCCAGACGATCCTTGAGCAGGGAGAAGTTGGGGACCTTGGTCTTGACCGTCACGGTGCTGGCGTCCTTGGCCTCGATGGACTCGAAGGGCTGGAAGAACGGAGCATAGGTAGCGGAAGCGGCGCAAGCGGTGTAGGAGGCGACGACATCGTCAGCGGTGACCTCGGTGCCATCGGAGAACTTGGCGCCCTTGCGGATGGTGACCTCGAAGGTGGTGTCGTCCACAGACTTGGGATCGTCGGTGGCGAGCTCGTTGAAGGTGCTGTAGTCGTGGTAATCGATGCCGTAGAGGCCCTCGACGACGTGCCAGTTAGCACCCAGGCCCACAGCGGAGCCGGTGCTGGCGGGATCGAAGCTGGACGGAGCGTAAGCGGAACCAGCGGTGATCACGCCGCCGCCACGGTTGGCAGAATCGGCGGAACCGGAAGCGGAACCCTCGTCGCTAGAGCTGCCACCGCAGCCGGTGAGACCAAGCCCTGCGACAGCAGCGACGCTGCCGGTGAGGCCGAGGAACGAACGCCTGGACATACCCTTGTTGATGATGGCCATGTCTTCTCCTATCAATAGAGAATCTTACCCGGGAGCACCTAGACGTGCCCCCGCGCAACTTGCGGACGATATATACCTTACCTACCGACGAACCCAACTTGGGTGCCGCGCTCGGCGACCGATACATACATCCGCTTGAACGGTATTTACTACCGTTCACCGAATTCGTTGACAAACGATACTGCAGACAGTATGTATAGACGAGGTGAGATATCAGTCTTCGTCAACCCGCAGGATAGCAGGGCTGTTCGCTTGGGTTAGTCAAACGTTTTAGCGTTAATAAAACCCGAAACCAGCAGGTAATCATGGCGAAATAAATGCTTGAAAATCGCGCAAGCATGTATACCAGTTGTTTAGGCTCGTGTTTAGCTATCGGAATGGCTAGCCGATGCCTCGGCGCGCTCGGTATTCCATGCGACGAGCGCCTCGTGGACCGCCTTGGCGACATCGGCAGGTATGCCGCGAACTTCCGCGATCTCTTGTTCGCTCGCCGCGCGCAAACGCTTCATCGAGCCAAAATGGCGCAATATGGCACGTTTTCTAGTGGGTCCAACGCCTGGAACGTCATCGAGTACCGAAACCGTCATGGCTTTATCGCGCAACTCACGATGAAATGTAATTGCAAAACGGTGCGACTCATCGCGCACCTGTTTGATGAGATAGAGCGACGCGGACCCGGTCGGAAGCACGACGGGAGTCTCGTCCCAAGGCACGAAAACCTCCTCATCGGCCTTTGCCAAGCCACAAACTGGTATATCGAGCCCAAGAGCCTCAAGTTGTTTAATTGCAGCCGTCAATTGCGGCTTGCCGCCGTCGACAACGAGCAGATCGGGGCGCGAGCCAAAACGTTCGTCGGCCATCCGCTCGGGAGCATAGCGACGCCCCAAAACCTCGGACATCGAAACGAAGTCGTTCGCCTCGTCCAATTCGGCCTGGATTTTAAAGCGGCGGTACTGGCTCTTGTCGGCGCGGCCGTTGGTAAACACCACCATCGAGGCGACCGTAAAGGTGCCATGCAGCGTAGAGATATCGAAGCACTCGATACGCAACGGCGGCGATGGCAGCGCCAACGCGCTTTCGAGCTCCAAGAGCGCCCGATTGGTGCGGTCGTCGGCATACCCCGTACGCATCATGTAGCGCATGAGTGCATGGCGCGCATTTTTGGATGCCATATCGAGCAAACGGTGCTTTTCGCCACGCTGCGGCCTATGGAGATGGCAGGAACGCTCACGCTTGCCCGCAAGCCACTCCCCCAGCGCCTCCGCATCCTCAAGCTCGACGGAAAGGTTGACCTCAGCTGGAATATCAGCCGTCTCGTCGTAATAGCGCTTAAGAAAGCCCGACTGGAGCTCTTCCTCGTCAACATCAAGACCCTTGTCGAGAATGAACTCGCAGGTGCGAACTGTTCGGCCCTCGCGAACGACGAAGACGCAAGCGGCGGAGATGGTCTCCTCGCGATAGAAACCGATGACATCTATATCGACACTGGAGGGAAAAACGACTTGCTGACGATCGTCCAGACCCCTGATGACCTCCAAACGACGTTTGACGCGTGCCGCGCGCTCAAAGTCGAGCGCCTCAGCGGCATCCGTCATCTCGGAGGTCAGCTCATCGACGACATCCTTGCGATGGCCCGACAAAAAGCGCTCGACGCGCTTGACGTTCTTGGCATAGTCTGCCGGGGAAATCGCGCCGACACACGCACCCGGGCCGCGCCCGACATGGTAGTCAAAGCAGGGGCGCCCATTTTGCGCGCAAATCATATTGACGATGTCTTCCTCGCCCTTGTGGGACTCGACGATACGGCGACAACGACGCCACTCCGCACAGGATGCGGAGCAGATGGGGATAACCTTGCGCAGCGTATCTATCGTCTCACGTGCCGCGCGGCTATCGGTATAAGGTCCAAAATAGCGCGTTCCCGGCTTATGACGCTCACGCGTGTATTTGATAGCGGGATACAGGTCGCCCTTTGTAATGGCGATAAAGGGGTAGCTCTTGTCATCCTTGAGGTCGACGTTAAAGTACGGATGGTACTGACCAATCAAATTGCGCTCGAGCACCAACGCCTCGTGCTCGGTCTCCACCACGATATAGTCAAAGCTCGCCACCAGCTGCATCATAAGCGGGATCTTCTGGCGCTCGTCCTGCAGCGTCACGTACTGACGCATACGGGCGCGCAGGTTTTTCGCCTTGCCCACGTAGATGACATCGCCCTTGGCGTCTTTCCAAAGGTAGCAGCCGGGCTGCGTGGGAACGCGCGAAACCTGCTCGGCAAGCGTTGGAATGTTGTCGTGACCGGCCACGCGCACCTACTTGCGACGAAGCAGCGCCGAGACCTCGGGCATCTTAAGGATGACGGCAAGGCCAAAGGTAACAGCAAGCGAGACGACACCCGCAACGCAAACGTAGCCAAGAGTAATCAGAATCGAGCCGCCAAGTGCCCCGACAAAGCGTTCAAGCGCCCACATGACGCCGGCGCCTGCGGCAGCACCCAGGCCACCGAGCAAAAGGCCAAAGAAACCGCCATGCAGGATGGATTTAACCTGAAGACCACGCAGGCGGCGACGCAGCCACCACAGCGAACAGCCGACCAAGATCACGTAGTCGACGACATACGAAAGCGCGATTGCCGGCATACCGAAGCCCAGCACAACGCCAAACAGCAGAACCGAGCCGGCCTGGCCGATGGCGGAATACAGGCAATAGCGGCTATAGGGCTTCATGTCGAGCAAGGCAGAGAAGCTCTTCTGCATCAGCACGACCACGCCGTAGAGCGGCAGCGAGAACGCCAGGTAGACAAGGAACTCGGACACCAGCGCCACGCCGGACTCATCGAACTTGCCAGCGCAGTAGATCATGTTGAGCGGACGCGCGAAGACAATCAGGTACAGCGCGAACGGAACCAGGAAGAACAGCATCTGGGCGACGCCACGCGAAATGCCCGTGCGAACGCTGTCGTAATCCTTCTCCTGTGCGTCGTGAGAGAGCTCGGTATAGAGCGCCGTCGAAAGCGAGGCGGCAATCAGCGCGTAGGGCAGCGTGTACCACAGGCGCGCATAGGCGATGACGGAAGGACCGGTCTCGGGCTGGACCACCAGCGCGGCAGCGTTCGTGATAGAAGTCGAGACAAACATGCACACCGTAGCGAGCAGCGTCGGGATACCGAGCGCAATCGTCTGGCGCAGTGCGGGGTCCTTAAAGTCGATATGGATATGGGGATGCACGCCGTGCTTGCCAAGCGCGGGGATCTGACAAGCCATCTGAACAAAGACACCGAGGGTCGTACCGGCCGCAATCAAGATGATGCCGGCACGTTCGCCAAACTGTGCGGACACGGGCGCAAAGCCCATAAAGCTCGCAATGACGATCACATTGTTGAGGACCGGGGCAAACGTCGACCAGAAGTAGTCGCGGTGTGCGTTGAGAACGCCCGAGAACACCGAGCCCAAACCATAAAACAGAATCTGGATGGCGAAGAAACGGAACATGAACGCAGCGGTATCCATGCTGCCGCCGTCACCCGAAAGGAACGATTGCGTCCAAATAAAGCCCGGAGCGAACACGGTCCCCAGCAACGAAATGCCACCCAGCACCAATAGCAGAATACCGAGCAGGTTGCCCACGTACTCGTTCGAGGCCTCGCGACCCTGCTCACGCCTCACGCCCATGTACACGGGCAAAAACGCCGTCACGAGCATGCCGCCCATCACGAGTTCGTAGAGCATATTGGGCAGGTTGTTGGCGACCTGATAGGAGGACGAGAGCAGCGACATGCCGATAGCGGCCGCCATTGCCCATGTGCGGATAAAGCCGGTGACGCGAGACACGATGGTCAGGATGGTCATAAGCCCGGCGGAACGACCAACCGTGGAGTAGTCCGACGAGCCCATATCATCAGTGCCATCTCGCGACGAAGAAGCTTCGGATGAGGGTGTCTGAGGCGCAGATTCTTTTGCAAAATGAGCTCCGCACTTCAATTCTTCCTGCGGCATCGCTCAGTCCTCTCTCGTAATCGGGGCGACCGTCGCCCCGCAAAATGCAATTAAATCATCGGGTGCAAGCTCAAGCTGATAACCACGCTTGCCTCCCGAAATAAAAATGGTATCCCAAAGGACACATGTCTCATCAATGAGCGTCCGGTAGCGTTTTTTCATACCGACCGGACTGCAGCCGCCGCGAACGTAGCCAGTCGCCGCAAGCAAATCCTTCACATGCATCATGGCCAAGGACTTCTCCCCCGCGGCACGCGCGGCGGACTTTAGATCGAGCTCGTCGGCAACAGGGATGCAGCACACGACATGGTCGTTGGACGGCGTCACGCAGACCAAGGTCTTAAATCCTTGTCCGGGCTCCTCGCCAAGCTGCTCCGAAATCGCGACCCCCAGGCCCGCCGACTCATCACCATCGTCTTCGTACGTATGTAGAACATAGGAAATGCCGGCGCTTTCCAGCTCGCGCATCGCATTGGTTTTTGGCGTCTTTACAGCCTTTGCCATGGCATATCCTTTCCCTCGCATTCGGACGCAAGGATTAAGTATATGTCCAATTCGGCTGCATACGTCACTTCGACACAGCAAGCGCCATCGAATCACAAGGAGTCGATGGCGCCCATAAACTGAATCGCCTATTTATTGAGCATCAAGTTGAGCCTGACGCTCCCGGTCACGCCTGAGCAACGGCGCCAAAAACTTGCCCGTATAACTTTGCGGACAGTCCGCGACCTGCTCCGGTGTGCCCGAAACCACGACGGTTCCGCCGCCGTTACCGCCCTCGGGGCCCATATCGATCAGGCGGTCGGCAACCTTGATGACATCAAGGTTGTGTTCAATCACCAGCACCGTGTTGCCCGCATCGACCAAGCGCTGCAGCACATCGAGCAGCTGGCGGACGTCCTCAAAATGAAGGCCGGTCGTCGGCTCATCCAAAATATAGAACGTCTTGCCCGTCTGGCGTCGATGAAGCTCCTTGGCGAGCTTCACACGCTGCGCCTCGCCGCCCGAGAGCGTCGTGGCGGGCTGGCCCAGGCTCACGTAGCCCAAGCCTACATCGTACAGCGTCTGGAGCTTGCGCTTAATCTGCGGGATATTCCCAAAGAAGGCCAGTGCCTCGGTGACGCTCATGTCGAGCACGTCCGAGATGGTCTTGCCACGGTAGGTGACCTCGAGTGTCTCGCGGTTGTAGCGTTTACCGCCGCAGACCTCACAGGGGACATAGATATCGGGAAGGAAGTGCATCTCGATCTTGATCTGTCCGTCGCCCTTGCATGCTTCGCAGCGACCGCCGCTCACGTTAAAGGAGAAACGTCCCGGCGAGTAGCCACGCGCCTTCGACTCCGGCGTACTCGCAAACAGCGCGCGAAGATCATCCCACAGGCCAATGTACGTAGCAGGGTTGGAACGCGGCGTGCGACCAATCGGCGACTGGTCGATGTCGATCACCTTATCGATGCACTCGATACCCTCGAGCTTTTTGTACGGGCCCACAGGACGCGTCGAGCGATGAATGGCATTCGTAAGCGCAGGTGCGATGGTGTCGGTAACCAGGGAGCTCTTACCCGATCCCGACACGCCGGTAACGACCGTAAGCGTACCAAACTCGATCTTGGCGGTAACGTTTTTGAGGTTGTTGGCGCGGGCGCCCGTAATCTTAAGGCAGCCGCGACCGGGCTTGCGGCGTTCATCGGGAACCCGAATCATTCGCTTGCCGGTCAGGTAGGCACCCGTCATCGAATCGGGGCACGCCATGATATCGGCAGGCGTTCCCGCGGCGACCACGTGTCCGCCGTTCACGCCCGCGCCGGGGCCCATGTCGATCACATAGTCGGCAGCACGAATCGTATCCTCATCATGCTCGACGACGATGACGGTATTGCCGATATCGCGTAGGCGCTCAAGCGTCTTGATCAGGCGCTCGTTATCGCGCTGATGGAGGCCAATCGATGGCTCGTCCAAAATGTACAGGACACCCATGAGGCCGGCGCCGATCTGCGTTGCCAGGCGAATGCGCTGGGCCTCGCCTCCGGAAAGCGTCGCCGAGGCACGATCGAGGGTCAGATAGTCGAGTCCGACATCGACCAGAAAACGCAAGCGCTCCAGGATTTCCTTGACGATGCGCGCGCCGATAAACTGTTGGCGCTCGGTGAGTTCCAAGCCCTCAAAAAACTCGAGCGACTCGCGGCACGATAGGCAACAGACCTCGTAAATGGACTTACCGCCTACGGTAACAGCGAGCATCTCGGGGCGCAAACGAGCGCCGTGGCAGCTCGAGCACGGCTCCTCGCGGATGTACTTCTCCAAGCGCGCCTTGGTGTTCTCATTCGTCGTCTCGGTATAGCGCTCGTACAGGATATTGCGCACGCCCGAGAACTTGGTGTCCCACTGGCTGCGGCGCCCATCGAGCTTTTGATAGTCGACCGAAATCTTCTGGTCGCCCATGCCGTCTAAAAACGCGCGACGCACCCGCGGAGGCAGATCCTCCCACGGCGTATCGACGCTCACCTTAAAGTGTTTGCAGACCGCAGCGAAAATCTGCGGATAGTAGTTAGAGTTGCCAAACAGGCTGCCAAAGACCCCGTCGGCGATCGACTTCGAGGGGTCTTCGATTAGGGCCTCGGCATCGACCGTCTTCTTAAAGCCCAGGCCATCGCACTCTGGGCACGCGCCATAGGGCGCGTTGAACGAGAAATCACGCGGCTGCAGGTCATCGATGGAGTGCCCATGCTCCGGGCACGCTAACGCCAGCGAATACTCCAGCAACTCGCCTTCGGTCCCCTCGGGAGCGTCGCGGTCGGGCAGCAAGTATACGTTCACATTGCCGTGCGCCAGCGCGGTCGCCTGCTCAACAGACTCGGCGATACGGCCCAGAGAGTTCTCGCGAATCACGATGCGGTCGACCACGACCTCGATATCGTGCTTGAACTTCTTGTCCAGATCGATCGGATCGTCGAGCGAGCGCACTTCACCGTCGACACGCACGCGACTAAAGCCCTCGGCGCGAAGATCCTCAAACAGTTTGGTGTACTCGCCTTTTCGCCCGCGCACCACCGGTGCCAGCACAAACGCGCGACGACCCTCTCCCGCCGCCAGGACCTTATCGGCGACCTGGTCGGTGGTTTGGCGCTCAATGACACGGCCGCATTCGGGACAGTGCGGGGTGCCCACACGGGCGAACAGCAGGCGCAGATAGTCATAAATCTCGGTTACGGTGCCAACCGTCGAGCGAGGGTTTTTAGACGTCGTCTTTTGGTCGATCGACACCGCCGGCGAAAGGCCGTCGATTGAATCCAAGTCGGGTTTGTCCATCTGGCCCAAGAACTGGCGCGCATAACTCGAAAGGCTCTCGACGTATCGACGCTGGCCCTCGGCATAGATAGTGTCGAATGCCAGCGAACTCTTGCCCGAGCCAGAAAGACCGGTAATGACCACGAGTTGGTCACGCGGAATGGAAACATCGATATCCCGGAGGTTATGCTCACGAGCGCCGCGAATAACGATAGAAGAATCAGACATGGAAGCTCCTTGCCTCCTATTGCATCGAATCATACTGCCGATGAGTTTAGCGCACTCGACGCGCACAGATGTTCGTAATACAAGATTCGCAGACCTTTAGCTTTGCGTATCGGGCGCTTTGTTTCTCGAAATACCGTGGAAAGGTTACAGTAATCTAATACTGAACTTAATTTGCTGTACCAGAGGAACGTCCATGACCGAAG
>CABUDZ010000060.1 GCA_902490445.1 uncultured Collinsella sp. | reverse complement strand
AGGTGCGGGAACGGCCTATTTGCTCAATGTGTTCGGCTGAGATCGGAAATCAACCCTTCGATGCGAACCGTGTTGGGAATGAGCTCCGTCGCGCAGGACCACCAGCCGTTTTGCAGGGCAGCGTCGGCAAGCCTTTCGGCCGTGGCGGCGGTGTCGCAAATGGCAAATGAGCAGGCACCCGATCCGCACACATCTACAGCAACGGTGCCGTCCTGTTTACGCAGCCAATCGAGAACCATTTGAATCTGCGGCTCCATCTGTGCGGAAATGACACCTAGGTTGTTATGGATGAGCGCATATGCCGTCTCGGCATCACCAGCATGCAAGGCAGAAGCTATCGCGCCGGGCTTGTCTGCAGGCACCGGAGCCTCGTCAAAACGTCGATAGGCTTCAATTGTTGAAACGCTTGCCTCGCGCGGCTTGACCAACACGACGGGCGTTGCGGGCAGCGCGGGATACTCAGTTGCCAGCACGTCTCCCCCACCTACGTAGAACGCAAGGCTCGCGTGCAAAAAGAACGGGACGTCAGCACCAATACCCCGCGCAATGTCGTCGAGCGCGGGGTCGGAGCGATCAATTCCCCAGAGCTCCGCCAAGGCGACAATGACCGCGGCCGCATCCGTCGAGGGGCCGCCCAAGCCGGCGCACAATGGAATGCGCTTCTCAATCGTCACGCAGATGTTTGCCTCGCGACCATAATGCTCGGCCATAGCAACCGCAGCCCGATACGCCGTATTCTTTTGCATGGGAAAATCTGATGCCGGAACCGTCTGGACGGTCAGCGCCTGCGCCGGCGCGACCGTCACGGAATCGGAAAGACCGACGGCTGCCATCAGGGAATCGACCCTGTGGTAGCCGCGGTCATCGCGCTCGGTATGAACCCCCAGGTAGAGGTTAATCTTTGCCGGCGCGGAAAGAGTCAGGGACCGATCGGTCACCGTTAGTGCTCCTCGAGCTGATTGCCGAGCGGGGTAAAAATGTGCTCACCGCTCTCGGGGTCGAACAGCTCGACCTGCCCGGTGAGGACATCGATATACTGGTAGGACTGACGCGACTTGCGGCCGCGACGTTCGTCAACCTCGACGATAAAGACGGCGGGGTGGACGCTCTTGATGGTGCCCATGCGCTCGACGACGCGGGTGCGGCCCATGTTGGCCTTCACCTTGACGCGATCGCCCACCATATCGGTCAGCTTCTCGTGGATGTCGTCGACGTGATTGACTTCCATCTCTTCCATGAACAGGGCCTCCAGAAGGTGCAATTCAAAAAGGGGATAATACCCCTAAGATAGACAAAACTCTAATACTATAGCACCCTGTTGCGACCACGCGCAAGTAGCTAATTTGGCTACTTACAGATTGTCGGTATCGAGGACGATGGTGAATGGGCCGTCGTTGACGAGGTCGACTTTCATATCGGCGCCAAAGATGCCATGCGCCACGTGTTCGACATCTTGGCGAACGAGCGTCAGGAAGTACTCGTAGAGCTCGTTGGCAACATCGGGGGCGCCGGCATCCGTAAACGATGGACGGCGGCCGTGACGGCAATCGGCGAACAGCGTGAACTGCGACACCACGAGAACCTCGCCGTCGACATCGGCAAGTGCCAGGTTGGTCTTGCCGTTATCGTCCTCGTTAATGCGCAAGCCCCGGAGCTTGCCCCACAGCTTATCGGCCTCGGCGCGCGTATCGCCATGGCCCACGCCCAGCAGCACCAGGTAGCCGCGTCCAATGCGACCCACGCACTCGCCGTCGACCGTCACGCCGGCGTTGAGCACGCGCTGCACCACCGCACGCACGGCCTACTCCTCGCCCGTCAGTTTGGCAGATAGGTGCTCGAGCGCATGGAATCGATGACTGATGGCGTTCTTCTCGTCCGCCGTCAGCTCGGCCATGGTCTTGCCCGGCGTGTCGACCGGCAGGAACAGCGGGTCGTAGCCAAAGCCGTGATCACCGCGGCCCTCGTGCGCGATAACGCCCTCGCAGGCGCCCTCACCATAGGTGACCAAACCGTCCGTGTCGATGAGCGCGACGACGCTCATAAAGCGCGCAGTGCGGTCCTCGTCGGCCACGCCCTCCAGATTCACGAGCAGCTTGGCATTGTTGGCGGCATCGTCACCGTGAACGCCCGCATAGCGTGCGCTATACACGCCCGGCTCGCCGTCCAGAGCATCGACGACCAGGCCCGAATCGTCGGCAATGGCCATGAGCCCCGTCTCTTCGACGGCAGCCTGCGCCTTGATGATGGCGTTCTCCAAAAACGTCGTGCCGTTTTCCTCGGGGTCCTCAAAATCACCTAGCTGGCCGAGCGCCACAAAGCGAACCTCGGGCATAACCTTGCCCAAAATGGCCTCAATCTCGGTGAGCTTATGGGCGTTGCCCGTTGCCACGACGATGGTCGCCGCCGGGTCGAGGGTGTCGATGTCGATCTTCTCAAGTGCCATAGCTGGCCTCCTTGTCTCTATAGCAATGCCGTGTTGAGGACGACGAGGACTTCGGCCTCTCTCCCCTCTCAATCAACGGCAGTCTTATACTTCGACGTTTTCCCAGATAAAACCTGCCAAAATAAACCTGTCCCTTTTTGGCAGGTTAGGCGAGGGTTTGGCGCTGGAGCTCGATGAGCTCGGCAATGCCCTTGTCGCCCAAATCGAGCAGGGCATTGAGGCGCTTGCGGTCGAAGGGCGCCTGCTCGCCGGTGCCCTGGAGCTCGATCATCTCACCGGTATCGGTGGCGACAAGGTTCATGTCGACCTCGGCGTGACTGTCCTCGGAATAATCCAGGTCGAGCAGGGTGTTGCCGTCGACAACTCCCATGGAAATCGCGGCGACCTGGCCCGTGAGCGGGATGCGCTCGAGCTTACCCGCCTCGACCCACATGGCAAGGGCGTCGTGCAGCGCCACCCAGGCACCGGTAATGCTCGCCGTTCGTGTGCCGCCGTCTGCCTGAATCACGTCGCAGTCGACGGTGACGGTGCACTCTCCGAGCGCCTTCATGTTGACGACGGTGCGCAGGCTACGGCCGATCAGACGCTCGATTTCCATGGAGCGACCCTTGCGGTTGGCGTGCTCGCGCTTGCAGCGCTTGCCGGTCGATGCCGGCAGCATGGCATACTCCGCCGTTACCCAACCGGCCTTGGCGCCCTTGCGCCAGCCCGGCACGCCCTCCTCGATGGTGGCAGCGCACAGCACGCGCGTATCGCCAAACTCGGCCAGGCACGAACCGTGGGCGTGCTTCATGACGCCGCGAGTAAGCTTGATGGGGCGCAACTCATCGGCGGCGCGGCCGTTGGCGCGATTGACCTGCATATACTCCATAGAAAAATCCTTTCGGCAAAAGGTGGACGTGAGCCTTTGGTCGGTGCCCTTATATCTATTTCAGTTCATCGATATCGATATGCTCAATGCTCTTGAGCGGCTGGCCAAAGATAAAGCTGCCCGCCACCGCAAACTCGGCAATGTTATCGGCCGTCGTTGCAAAACGATGCTGCGGCTCGGCGGCGTCGCCCGCCAGCTGCTCGCGGCGCGTGAGGATATCGGTCAGCTCGCGCGTGGTCTCCTCGGCGGAACTCACGACGCGCACCCCAGGCCCCAGCGCATGGCGGATAGGTCCCACCAACAGCGGAAAATGCGTACAGCCGAGCACCACGGTATCGATACCGTGGTCGCGCAGCGGCTCAACCGTGGCACCCACCAGCGCACGCACGGCAGGTGTATCGAAGATGTCCTCGTTCTCAAGCCACTGCTCCTGCAGATGCGCACCCGAGGCGAGCTCGTGCTCAACGACCTCGACAAAGCTCGAGGCAGGGCAGCCGTATACGTCAACACCGGCATCCAGGTCCTGAATGGCGCGCGTGTAAGCACCCGAGCGAATGGTGAGGTTGGTGGCGAGCACGCCCACCCGGCGCGTGCGGGTGCTGTTGATTGCCGCGCGTGCGCCCGGTGCGATCACACCGATGACGGGGACGTCGAGCACCTGCTGGGCCAAACGCAAGGCCGCAGCGGTCGCTGTATTGCAGGCGATGACCATGATCTTGACGTCGTGCTTCGACAGCCAACGGCCCGCCTGCAGTGCAAACGAACGCACCTCGTCCTCGGTGCGGGTGCCATACGGGCAGCGTTTGGTGTCGCCAAAGTAGTAGACGGACTCGTGCGGCAACGCCGTCGCAATCGCACGCGCAACCGTCAGACCGCCCAGGCCCGAGTCGAACACGCCAATGGGGCGCGTGTCCCCGGCCAGATTCTCGATATCGGACATTACCTCACCAGATTCTCTCTCGAAAAGATATGGCTCAGAACGATAGGACCGCGCTACGAACGAGCCGCGACGAGCAGCTCTGCCGTTGCCGCCCAGCCGTCGACAATCTTGCCGCGCGTGACGTAGGCGTTATCGCAGGTATCCAGGAACTCGGGCGCGCCGGCGCTGGTCAAACCGTTCTCGACCAGGCAGAACGTGCCCACGTGGTCAGCCATGTAGAAGTCGGACTCGGAATCGCCGAGCGCGAGCGTCTCCTCGCGCTCGATCCCTAGGTGCTCGCAGAAACGCGCGATGGCAACGCCCTTGTTGAGGCCGGCGGGATTGATGTTAAACGCGCGGCCATCCTCGACGCGTTCGAGCTCGAGCGTCGTCGGCTTGGACAGATGCGTCAGGTGACCGTTACAGGCCCACACCAGGCCGCAGCCGGCCTCGTCCAGGATGGCCTGGACCTCATTGTCGGGCACATCGCCGCGCATGCCGACGGTGACCTCGCGGTACTTGTAGCCAGTCGACATGTCGTTGTGGTACTCGATCTTATGCGGCCAGCGGGCGAGGATCTTCTCGCACACGCCGGTCTGCTCGATCACCTGGTGCGGAGTAAGGCCGCAGGCGGGGTCGTAAGGCATGTCGCCAGTCAGATACTCCCAATCGTTGGCTTTGAGGTCGTACATGACCAGGCCGCCCATCTCACCAATGTAGGAGTTGAGGCCGAGCACGCGCGCGTCCTCGTGGATCATGGTACGGTTGCGGCCCGAGGTGGGAACCACCTGAATGCCAGCGCGAGCGAGCGCCACGACGGCCTCGACGAGTTTGGTCGAGGGGTTGCCGTCGTTGTCGCGCAGCACGCACGAGCCGGGCGCGAGCATCGTGGCATCCAGGTCGGTAAAGACGTACTTGACCTTGGCCAAGCGCTCGCGCATCTCGCCCGAAAGCTCGGCAACGGTCGGCAAGGTGTTGTGGGACATGGTTACTCCGTTTACGTAGAAGGGTTTGGACTTGGACGGCATGTTTTGTTTGAGGGAACACGCTTATGGCGACAGCGCACTCAGGGCGCCGCCGCCATCATGGTTCATTAGTCAAACTGGGTAACATCGATCAGGCGATTGGCCAGCGAAAGGTCGCTCTCGATGGGCACGAACTCGTCGCCCACGTGCATGAGCTCCTCGTCACCCTTTGCCAGCAGCAAGACAATGGTGGGAGCATCGGGGTTGACGTACTCCTCGCGCGCCGCCTTGAACGCCGCACGCACAGCGGCTTCGCGGTCGAGGATGATCTTGTTCGGCGTATCGTCGGGAACATGCTCGGCAAGCTCGCGACAGACCTTCATCGGGTCCTCGTGAGCCGGGTCCTCGTTGGCAAAGATCATCAGGTCGGAATATGGTGCGGCCTCGCGCGGAAGCTGCTCGCGGCGCTCCTGCGCCTTGCCGCCGGCAGCGCCAAACACTGCAATGACTGGACTAGTGGGAAACGCGCGCTTGACCGACGAGAAAAGCGACCGGAACGAAAGCTGGTTGTGAGCGTAGTCAACGACGCAGATCACGCGGCCGTCCTTCGACTCCACGACCTCCATACGGCCCGGCACACGCAGTTTGGAGAGGCCCTTCTTGATAGCCTCGATACCGATGCCGATCTCGCGCGCAGCGGCGATAGCGACCAGCGCGTTTTCCACGTTAAAGTCGCCCGCGATGCCCAGCAGGACCTTCTCCCCCGCCTCGGACTCGTCGGCACACAGGCCATGCAGGTTAAACTCGATGTTAAAGCCGACCATGCGCACATCGCTCGCCCACAGGCTTGCCTCGGGATGCTCGACGCCAACGGTCACCAAGCGCTCGGCCGTCGACGCTGCCTCCAACACACGGTCAACCTCTTCGGTGCCCAGATTCACCACGGCGGTCTTTGCCTGGTCAAAGATCCTGAGTTTGCTCTCAAAATAATCCTCAAACGTGGGGTGTTCGATCGGCGAGATGTGGTCACGGCCGATGTTGAGGAAGCACGCCACGTCAAACGGCAGATTCTCGACGCGTTGGTACTTGAGCGCCTGGCTCGAGACCTCCATGACCATGGACTGGCGACCTGACGTGCGGCAGTTGGCGATATGGCGCCAGACCTCTGGGGCCTCGGGCGTAGTATTGGTGCTCTCGTAGCGCTCGATGCCATCGTCGGTACTCACCGAGCCGATCATGCCGCAGGACTCGCCCGCCGCTTTAATAATCGACTGGAGCATAAAAGCGGCCGTGGTCTTTCCCTTGGTACCGGTGATGCCCACGATCTTGACGTCGTGGTCGGGACGGTCGTAGACCTCCGGCGGCAACAGGGCCATGGCCGTGCGAACGCTATCAACAACCAGCATCGCAGCACCGCTCTCCTGCGCCAGCGGCTCCAGAGACTCGACCAGCGACTCCTCGCACACAAATGCGACGGCGCCCGCATCGAGCGCCATGCTCAAAAACGCGGGCTTAAAGGCAGCACCTTTGCAAAAGAACACGTCACCTGCCGAGACCGCGCGCGAATCAAACGAGCAGCCGGTCACGGCACGCTCGTCAACCTGCTCTGATGCGCGCAGCTCACCGCACACATCGAGAAGCTTGGCAAGCGTATCGACCGTGGTCACGGTCGCGGAATCCGAATGGTGCATCTTTCACCTTTCTCAGCCATTTGGCAGGGACGGTTTTTATAGTAACTGAAACGCACCCACGCAAAAACGGCTCCCGGAGGAGCCGTTACGCGCAGGCGTTCGTAAGCCGAGGCTAGGCAGCCTGAACAGCGGGCTGGTCCTCGTCGATAAAGAAGCGCTTGTACCACACCAGGAACACGAGCGGCGTATAGATCTTGCGCTGGAAATCGCCCTTGCCCGCAAAGTGCAGATCGAGCAGGTGCATGAGCTCGTCGGTATCGAAGAACTCGCTTGCCCACGGCGCGGTGAAGTACTCCTTGACATAGTCGTACCACTTTTGCTCGCGCAGCCAGTAGACAATCGGCACCGGGAAGCCCACCTTGGGACGGGTGGCCCACTCATCGGGCAGCGACTTGTTGGCAGCGTGGCGGAGTACCTGTTTGTTGCCGTTCTCGTTGATGCGGTAGCGGTCGGGAATATGCTCGGCGAACTCCATGACTTTGCGGTCCAGGAAGGGCACGCGCAGCTCCAGCGAGTGCGCCATGCACATCTTGTCGGCCTTGAGCAGAATGTCGCCCGGGAGCCACATGTTCATGTCCAGGTACTGCTTCTTGACCAGCTCGGGCTGACCTTTCACGCGCGCATAGATGGGAGCGGCAAGCTCGAAGGCGCCATCGCCGGTGTTGTACTCGGGCTTGAGCACGCCGTCGACCTCGCGCTCCGGCCATACCAGAGCCTGTCCCAGGAACGACTTCTCGGGGATCTCGGCACCCTTGACCAGGAAGTTATGTCCCTTGAAGTACGGCATATGCAGCGCCAGGTTACCGAGCGCGCGACGGATGGGCAGCGGCACCATCTTTTTGTACTTGCGGACTGGGACCGTGTCCTCGTAGTAGGCGTAGCCGCCAAAGAGTTCGTCGGCGCCTTCGCCCGAAAGCACGACGGTGACGTCCTTGCGGGCCATCTCGGCCAAGAACCACAGCGGCACGGAAGACAGGTTGGACTGCGGCTCGTCCATGTGATACTGGATGTCCTCGAGCGCACCGAAGAACTCGTCGGCGGTTATCATCTTGCGGACATTCTCGACGCCGAGCTTGTCAGAAAGTTCCTTGGCGTAGTTGGTCTCGTTGAAGTTCTTGTAGTCAAAGCCCACCGAGAAGGTCTTGTCGGGCATGAGGCAAGCGGCGATGTAGCTGGAGTCGACGCCACCGGAGAGGAACGACGCGACCTTGACGTCGGCGATGCGATGGGCCTCGACGCTCTCGTGCACGACCTCGTCCAGCTCATCGACATACTCTTCGAACGGCTTCTCGACGGCAGAGTAATCGCAATCCCAGTAGCGCTCGATGTTCATCTTGCCGGTCGGGATATCGACGGTAAAGTAGTGCGCCGGCGGCAGCTTGTAGACACCCTCGAAGAAGGTCTCCTCAGTCGCCGAATACTGCAGCGTCATGTACGGACGCAGAGCCTTTTTGTTGACCGCCTTGTGGAAGTGCGGGTAGTCCAGGAAGCTCTTGATCTCGGAACCAAAGAGCACGCCCGGAGCGCCGTCGCCCGCATCGGCCATGGGATAGTAGTAAAGCGGCTTGATGCCAAAGATGTCGCGGGCGCCAAAAAGCTTGTTCTTCTTTTTGTCCCAGATGACGAAGGCGTACATACCGCGCAGGCGATCGAGGACGGCCTCGCCCCACTCCTCGTAGCCGTGCAGGAGGCTCTCGGTGTCGGCGCCGCAGTGGAACTTGTAGCCCTTGGCCTCGAGCTCGGAACGGAGTTCTTGGAAGTTGTAGATCTCGCCGTTGAAGACGATAACGACGCTGCCGTCCTCATTGGCCATAGGCTGAGCGCCTGCCTCGGTCAGGTCGAGGATCGACAAGCGGCGGAAGCCCAGGGCAACGCGGCCGTCGATAAACTGACCGCCCATGTCGGGACCGCGATGGACGATGCGGTCCATCATCTTGGTGAGCACCTCGGATTGGTTATCCGTCCCACCGACAAAACCGACAAAACCGCACATATAACTATCCCCTCTGCTGTTGCTGGGCATCAAATCGAATCAGTAGCTTTTGAGTATACCCGAGGGCGTAAAGAGGGGCGGAATGTTCAGGCAATCTCAACTGAATCAGCTCCGCTGTGACACGCGCCAGTTACCTTTAATGGATATGAGATGAATGAGGCAATTGTTTTGCTATACTCTCTCCGCACGGGCGATTGGCGCAACGGTTAGCGCAGGTGCTTTACACGCACAAGGCTGGGGGTTCGAATCCCTCATCGCCCACCACTGAATTGTTAGGTCTCCAGTGATGGAGGCCTTTCTTTTTTGGGCCCATCGCAGAGGGATTCGAACCCGACAGGGTGCGGAGCTGAGGAAACGCGAAGCGTTTTCCAGCGCAGCACGCGAGGGCCGCAGGCCCGAAGCGAGAGCGGGCGGCGAAGCCGCACACGACATCCCTCATCGCCCACCACTGAATTGTTAGGCCTCCAGCGATGGAGGCCTTTCTTTTTTTCAGGCCCATCGCAGAGGGATTCGAACCCGACAGCACGTCTGTCACAAAGGCCGTGGCCAAAAAATGGCAAAAATGAGTACTGCTACTTTGTTTGCAACATATAAAAAGATAGTATTTGCTTAAGTTACGCAACATATGTTCACTATATGGACTAACAGTTGGATCAAAATGGTGCATTCATCGCCATTTCGACTTGCCATCTGGCCTTATTAGTCCAAAATTGCTGCTACCAAATCGGTAACAGTACTCATATTTGATGTTTTTTGACCAGCAGGTCTCCCTGCCTTAGAAAATCTAAGGCAAAACGGGCTCCAGACCATTGAATCGTGCCGCATATGGCACACCCGCAGTCCGGAACCCGGTCCAAATTGAGTTATTGTGCCGCGTTAGCCCAAGACACCCGACAGGATCTCGATCAGACTGTCCACGTCGGCTTCCTCGCAGACGAGCGGCGGCAGGAAACGCAGCGTATGGGCACCCGTAGCGTTAATCATGGCACCGGCGGCCAGCGCGCGGGCAACAACATCATGCGCGTCGCCCGCGGCATCATCCAGATCACAGCCGAGCATCAAGCCACGGCCACGCACCTCTACCACATGCGGAAGCTTAGCCAGCGCCTGCTCCATATAGGCGCCCACCTTGACGGCATGCTCAGCGTAGTCGCCGCGCACGAGCGCGGAGAGCGTCGCGGCACATGCCGCGACAGCCAGGCAGCTACCGCCGAAGGTCGAGCCATGATCGCCGGGTTTAAAGACGTCGGCGATTTCCTTCTTTGCCACGACGGCACCCATGGGCACGCCATCAGCAATGCCCTTGGCAAGGCTCATGATGTCGGGCTCCACGCCATAGGTCTGGAACGCAAACGGCTTACCCGTGCGGAAGATACCGCACTGGACCTCGTCGGCGATAAGCACGGCGCCCACTTCGTGTGCCAGGTCGCGCGCTGCCGCCATAAACTCCTCGGTCATGGGATGCACGCCACTCTCACCCTGGATCGGCTCGAGCATCACGGCACAAATCTCGCTCCCCAGCTGCTTAAAGATCGCACGCAGCTCGTCCACATCGTTGGGCGTGCAGGCCACAAAGCCACCCGGCAGCGGGCGGAAGCTGTCCTGCAGCCAATCCTGCATGGTGGCGGCAATGGTCTCGAGCGTACGGCCGTGGAAGCCGCCGCGCATGCACACGATGGTGTTGCCGCCATTACCGGCACGCTTGGCGTACAGACGTGCGAGCTTCATGGAGCCCTCGTTGGCCTCGGCACCGGAATTGGCAAAGAACGTCTCCCACACCTGCTCGCCCGCAGCCGGAGCACCAAGAGCAGCTGCCGTGGTCTCATCGCCGGCGACAATGGCATCGGCAAGCACGCGCGCACCATCTACGTCGTCGTTAGCAAGCTTGGACAGCAGCGCCGCGACCTGTCCGCGCTGCTCGATGTAGAAGTAATTGGAGACATGCATGAGCTTTTTGGTCTGTGCCTCGAGCGCCGAGAGCACAGCCGGGTCGCCATGACCTAGGCTGCACACGCCGATGCCGGCAAGAAAGTCGAGGTATTCGCGACCATCGTCGCCGGTGAGCTTCATGCCGTGGCCTTCGACAAACTCGACCGGAGAGCGACCGAAGGTGTGCATGACGTAGTGGGATTCGAGCGATTGTTGTGCTGCAAGTGACATGGGATGCCTTTCGTTGAGCGCCGGACGGCGCAGGCCTATGGGTGCAGAAATGGGGCGGCTGAGGGTCAGTTAGACCGTCTGAAGCTTCTCGACCTCGTCGAGGTTCTCGGTCAGACGCGCAGCAAACGTCGAAAGCGGATGCGGATGCGTATCGAACTCGTAAGCCGTCTCGGTGGAATGGATCACGGTGCCGACGCCGGCATCGGTCAGCAGCTCCAGCAGCAGCGAATGCGGCGTGGTGCCGTTGATGATGTGAGCGCGAAATACGCCGCCGGCAAGCGCATCGACGGCCGCGTGCAGCTTGGGAATCATGCCCTTATCGACCTCGCCGCCGTAGAGCATTTCGTTAACCTCGTCGAGTGTTAGGTTGGAGATGAGTGAGTCTTTATCGCTAAAGTCCTTGTACAGGCCGTCGACGTCGGTCAAAAAGATCGCCTTGTGCGCGTGGAGCGCTGCCGCAACGGCACCGGCGGCGGTATCGGCGTTGATGTTGAAGAAACCGCCGTCCTCCCCCGCCGCGACGGTAGCGATGACGGGGATGTACTCGCTATCGAGTAAGCGCTCGATATAGTCGGTGTTGACGTGCGTCACTTTGCCCACGCGACCGAGCTCGGGGTCGAGCGGCTCGGCGATGAGCGTGCCGGCATCGCTGCCCGACACGCCCACGGCCAGGTTGCCGTGGTGGTTGATGGCAGCAACCAGCTCCTGGTTAACCTTGCCGCCCAGCACCTCGCGCACGATATCCATCGTCGCCGGCGTGGTCACGCGCTGGCCGTTCTTAAACTCGACGGGAATATCGTAATGGCTCAGCGCCTCGTTAATAGCCTTGCCGCCGCCGTGCACGATGACGGGGCGCATACCGATGATCTTGAGCAAAACGATGTCGCTCATCACGTCGCGGCGCAGCTGCTCATCAACCATGGCGGCTCCGCCATATTTGATAACAACCGTCTTGCCGGTCAGGTTCTTAATCCACGGCAGCGCTTCGAACAGCAGCTGCGCGGTTGCTTCGTTGGATTCGCTCGAACGACAATCGCGTGCGAATTTCATAATCTGCCTCGTCTTTCATATCGTTATCGCGCCGTGCTCCGCTGTCCGCAATCGCGGCAAGATGCGCAGCGTGCCCGGAATCTAGGAACGGTAGTCGCCGTTGATGGAGATGTACTCATGCGTGAGGTCGCAGGTCCACACGGTCGTTGCCGCGTCGCCTGCGCCCAGGTCGGCCGAGATCACGATCTCGGGCGCCTCGAAACGTCGTAGAGCCTCGTCCTCGTCAAAGGGAACAGTCAGACCGTCGCGACAGACAGGCATGCCCATCATGTCGATGGAAACGTCTTCCTGATTAAACTTCACGCCGCACTTGCCAAGCGCCATAGCAACGCGGCCCCAATTGCAGTCATGGCCGGCGATGCAGGTCTTAACGAGCGGCGAGTTGGCAACGGCGCGGGCGGCGATATCGGCCTCCTCGTCGTTCACGGCGCCGGTAACGTTGACCGTAACAAGCTTGGATGCGCCCTCACCATCGGCGGCGATATTGCGCGCCAGGCTCTCGCACACCTCGTGCACGGCAAATGTCAACTCGTCAAAGGCATCGGAGCCCTCGACGATAGGCTCGGCATCTGCGGCAGCGGCACCGGAGGC
>CABUDZ010000059.1 GCA_902490445.1 uncultured Collinsella sp. | reverse complement strand
TCCAGCCATAAAAAAGCCTCCCATTTCTTGTGTCCAAGAAATGGGAGGCAGTTCACTTTGGGACGGGGCTTTTTGACTACTTTGAGGGTGCGCAGGCAGGGCGGCGAAAGTAGCTAAAAAAGCCCCGTCCCAAAAAGACTACCCGCGCCAAATGAGCTAGTTGAGGAGTTGGGCCATGGCGTTGACGAATTTTTGGACTTGGAGGGTGGGCTCGAGCGGGTAGTGCAAATAGACCGGCACCTCGCGACCGCATAGAAACGGTACGCCCACAAAGGCCGGGTGCACGCCCGACCACGCTCCGCAGGTGAGCACCGCATCGCCCTTTTCCTCCGCCTCGTTAAAGAGCGCAAAGTCGAAGCTATCCACGTCGATCACGTCCACGCCGCCGTCGGCCAACAGGTCGATGCGCAGGCTGTCCATAGCGTCGTTGCCGTGACGGAGCACGCGCAGGCGCATGCCCTCCAGGTCGGCAACCGTGATGCGCGTCTTGCGCGCAAGCGGGCTCGTGCGCGGCACATCAATATAAAACGGTACGTTGACGATAAGGAGCTTTTGGCAGGCGTCGCCCCAGCGCGGGGTCGAAAAACTCGACTGCACTACATCCACTTCGCGACCAAGACTGCGCATGACGGTCTCGCGCTCATCGTAGAGGTCACTCACCGGCACAATCTCAAAGCGCAGCGACGGCTCCAGCTCGTGCACACTCGGCCACATCGACAGCGTTTGGCGCCCCGGGCACATCATCGACACGCCCAGACGCACGGCGCCGCCATCGCCCGCTGCGCGTCGGGCACGGCGCAACGCATCCTCGGACTGACGCATGATCGAGCGCGCATCGTCTACCAGCAGCGCACCCGCCGGCGTCACCTTAACGCCCGAATGCGAGCGCTCGAACAACGTGATGCCAAACTCGGCCTCGAACCCCGACACCTGTTTGACGAGAGCCGGGGTCGACACACGTAGTTTTGCCGCCGCGCGCGAGAAGCTTCCCAGCTCCGCGGCGGCCGATATGGCCTCAAGTCGTCGATCGTACACGTCAATCTCCCGTTTTCGCGCCCGTGGCCACATGGTGCCACAGGAGGTTGTTTTCGCAGGTCATGCGCTCAATTGAGAATAAACTGCATCGCACAGTGTAAACCTATGGTTAACGCCATTCTAACAAATATGCAATTCACCTGCGCAAATGCAAAGCATACGATAACCAGCGAAAACCACGTGGGTCGATTAATGGGAGCGACCCACCGGGAGGCACAAGAAGGGAAGTTCCTATGAGCAATTGGCTTAAGCTCGAGGGCGATGTCTGCGCCGTGACCGGCGCGCTCGGCGGTATGGGCGTCGAGATTTGCCGCGAGTTCGCCCGCAACGGCGCCAACGTCGTCTTGCTCGACCTAGACGAGGAGAAGGTCAAGGCAGCAGCCGCCGACCTCGCCGCCGAGTTTGGTATCCACGCCGAGGGCTACAAGATGAACGCCACCGACGAGGCCGAGGTTCAGGCTGCCGTCGACGCCACCATCGCCAACTTCGGCCGCGTCGACGTTCTCGTCAACACCGCCGGCATCCTGCGCTTCGCCGCCATGGAGGACCTGCCGCTAAGCGACTGGGAGCAGGTGCTCAACGTCAACCTCACCGGCTACTTCATCACCTCGCAGCGCTTTGGTCGCGAGATGATCAAGGCCGGCCAGGGCCGCCTGGTGCACATCTCGACCGTTGCCAGCCACTCCCCCGAGACGTTCTCGGGCGTGTACAGCTCCACCAAGGCGGGCGTCAACATGATGTCCAAGATGCTCGCCGCCGAGTGGGGCCCCTACGGCGTCCGCTCCAACTGCGTCGAGCCCTGCTTTGTCAAGACACCCATGTCGGCAAGCTTTTACGCCGATCCCGAGGTCGAGAAGAGCCGCAGCCGCCTCATCGCCACGCGCCGCATCGGCGAGGTCAGCGATATCGCCAACGCCGTCATGTTCCTGGCGTCCAAGCGCTCGGACTTTACCACCGGCGACGCCATCAAGGTCGACGGCGGCTTCTCCAACATGATGGGCGACCTCACCGCCAAGCCCGGCGGCCGCCGCGCCTTTGCCGACAACTACCTCAAGAACAAGGGCGTCGAGCTCTGGTCCGATGAGTCCGGCGTCGCAAAGCCGACTGACCAGTAAACCAGCCCGGTAGAAAGGGGCGCGGGGCAAGCACCTCAGCGGCGTTTGCCCCTCCCCTCCCCCGTATCGATTAGAAAGAGTCCAATGGCTTCCACCAACTCCAACAAGGGTCGCGCCGTCGTGCTTTCCGCCGCGTGCGTCACCATGTTCTTCATCAGCTCCATCGCGCTGTATTCCGTTGTGAGCAAGAACCTGCTCGCCGTCTATCCCGAGTGGTCCAGCGCTCTTACCTGGGCTTTCCCGGTCTTCCAGACCATCATGGCCGTGACGGGCATCTTCGCCGGCCGCATCTCCGATAAGATCGGCCCGCGCAACGTCGTGATCGCTGCCGCCGTGTGCTACGGCGTGGGCTGGTTCATGTCCGGCACCGTCACCGAGCCGTGGCAGTTCTACCTGTGGTTCTCGCTTGTCGCTGCCATCGGCAACGGCCTGGGCTACAACCCCGCGCTCACCACCGGCCAAAAGTGGTTCATCGACAAGAAGGGTCTCGCCTCCGGCATCACCCTGGCCGCCTCGACCGCCGGCCCCGCCGTGCTGTCCCCGGTGCTCGCCTCGCTGCTCATCCCGAGCCTCGGCATCTTTGGCGCCCTTAAGGCACTCGGCGTCATCTTCTTTGTGATGATCGCCGCCTCCGCCCTGTTCCTGAAGGCCCCCGAGGCCGGCTGGCTGCCCGAGGGCTTCGAGGCCCCCAAGGGTGGCGCGCACGCCGGCACCTTCGGCGACCTCACCCCGGGCGAGATGGTCAAGACCCCGCGCTTTTGGGTCCTCATCGTCACCTTCGCCTTTGCCGCCACCGCCGGCACCCTGCTTGTGGGCAAGGTTGCCTCCATCGCCGCCGTCCAGCTCTTCGCCGACCCCACGAGTGCCGCAGCCGTCGCCCTCGGCGGCGTGGTCGTCTCCGTCAACACCTGCGCCAACCTGGTCGGCCGTCTGTCCTTTGGCCAGATCATCGACAAGATCGGTGCCTACAAGTCGCTGCTCATCAGCCTTGTCGTGACCATCGTCGCCCTCGTCATCATGTCGATGAGCTTTACGCAGAGCATGTTCTTTGTGGCGCTCGCCCTGCTCGGCTTTAGCTTTGGCGCCCTGCTCGTCATCTACCCGCCGCTCACCGGTGGCGCCTTTGGCACCAGCAACATCGGCGTCAACTACGGCATCATGTTTTTGGGCTACGCCGCCTCCACCTGGATCAGCCAGCCCATCACTGCCGTGCTGTATCACGCCGAGGCCGGCAGCGCCGCCTACCAGCAGTCCTTCTACGGCGCCATCGTGATTGCCGCCATCGCCGTCGTACTCACCGTCTACATGATGGTCTCCGACAGCAAGAAGAAGTCCGCCTAGTTTTACCGATGCGACAAAGGGGCAGCCCTTTTGTCGCATTCCACCGGTCACCAGTATTAAGGAGTCGAAATGTCTGAGCTCAACCCCGTCCGCATTGCCGTTATCGGCGCCGGTGCCATGGGCCGCAACCACATCCGCTTTGTCACCGAGGAGCCCGAGGCCGAGCTCGTCGCCATCGCCGACGCCTTTGAGGGCGCACGCGCCACGGCCGAGGCCGCTGGCGTGCCGTTTTACACCGATCCCGCCCAGATGATGGACGAGGTCAAACCCGAGGCCGTCATTATCGCCACCCCCAACGACCTGCACCTGGGCGTTGCTCGCGAGGCCATCAAGCGCAACATCGTGCCGCTGGTCGAAAAGCCGATCTCCAACGATCTCGAGGATGCCCAGGCCTTTGCCGCCGAGGCCGAGACCGCCGGCGTGCCCGTGCTCGTGGGTCAGCACCGTCGCCACAACCCCTTCGTCAACAAGGCCAAGGAGATCATCGAGTCTGGCGAGCTGGGCAAGCTCACCGTGTCGAGCTTCCACTACATGATCTATAAGAATGACGAGTATTTCGATGTCGAGTGGCGCCGCAAGAAGGGTGCCGGCCCGATCCTGGTTAACCTGGTTCACGACGTCGACCTGCTCCGCTATCTGCTGGGCGAGCCCGTTGCCGTCCAGGGTATGCAGTCCAGCGCCGCCCGCGGTTTTGAGACCGAGGACTCCGCCGTGGTCAACGTCCGTTTTGCCGATGGCGCGCTCGCAAGCATGACCATCTCCGATGCCACCGCCAGCCCCTGGAACTGGGAGGCGACTGCTCGCGAGGACCCGCAGTACCGCCCCTTCGACGCCGACGCCTACTTCATTGGCGGCACCAAGGGCGCCCTTTCGCTGCCCCGCCTGCACCAGTTCTCCTACGACGGTGCCTCCAACTGGCACAAGCCGCTGCAGATGGAGATTCCGGCTGTCGACCCGGCACTGCCGCACAAGATGCAGCTCAAGCACTTTGTGAAGGTTGTCCGCCGCGAGGTCGAGCCCGTCGTGACCCCCGCCGACAACGTCAAGACGCTCACGCTGCTTAACGCCATCAAGGAGGCCGCCGAGACCGGTCAGCTCGTCGAGCTGTAATGCCTTAAGAGCGGCCGCGGCAGAAACCCCATGCCGAGTCCCTCGGTCCGCCACAAATAAGCCCCTCTTCTTTGCCCCGCGAGCAGCCTCCTGCCCGCGGGGCTTTCTTTGCAGCCGCGGCGCGGGCAGGTGGTAGACTGGGTGGCTCATGCACCTGTAACGTACTCACAGACAGGAAGTTCCATGGATCTTATCGCCCAGCTCGCCCGCGAGCTCAACCTTAAGGCCGCCAACGTCGAGGCGGCCGTCAAGCTCATCGACGAGGGCAACACCATCCCATTTATCTCGCGCTACCGCAAGGAAGCCACGGGCGGCATGGACGACGTCGCCCTGCGCGCACTCGACGAGCGCCTGTCCTACCTGCGCAATCTTGAGCAGCGTAAAGAGGACGTCATTCTGCTCATCGACGCCCAAGGCAAGCTCACGCCCGAGCTCGAGGCACAGATCCGCGAGGCCACGCAGCTCCAGCGTGTCGAGGACCTCTACAAGCCCTACCGCAAAAAGCGCATGACCCGCGCGCAGAAGGCCCGCGAGGCAGGCCTGGAGCCGCTTGCCAACATGATCATCATGCAGGCATCCGCCAAGGGCAGCGCGCTCGTCACCGCCGCGGCATACGTTAACGAGGAGGCCGGCTTCGACACGCCCGAGAAGGCGCTTGCCGGCGCCGCCGACATCGTGGCCGAGACGGTAGCCGAGGACCCGGAGAACGTCGCCGACCTGCGCACCTTTACACAAAACACCGCCGACATCGTCGTCGAGGCCACCGACCCCGCCGAGAAGACCCCCTACGAGCCCTACTACAACTACGACGAACCCGTGCGCAAGATCCCCAACCACCGCATCCTTGCCATCGACCGCGGCGAGCGCGAGGGCAAGCTCCGCGTACGCGTCAACGTCGACGGCGCCGCCGCCACGGCACGCCTCGGTAGCCGTTGGCCCCGACGCCAGGGCGTCTTCGCCCCGGTCTTCGACGCCGCCATCGCCGACGGCTACAAGCGCCTTATGGCCCCCTCCCTGGAGCGCGAGGCCCGCGCCAAGCTCACCGTTCGCGCCCAGACCGAGGCCATCAACGTCTTTGCCAAGAATCTCGAGGGCCTGCTCTCGGCGCGCCCCGTGCGCGGCGCACGCGTGCTCGCGCTCGACCCGGGCTACCGCACCGGCTGCAAGGTCGCCGTCATGGACGAGACCGGCAAGCTGCTCGACCACGGCGTAGTCTACCCCACCAAGCCGCGCCACGACGTCGCCGGCACCAAGCGCGAGCTCGCCCGCCTCGTCAAGAAGGACGGCGTCAACACCATCGTCATCGGCAACGGCACCGCCAGCCGCGAGACCGAGGAAGTCGTCTCGGAGTTCATCGCCGAGCAGGCGCCTGGGCTGCGATACACCATCGTCAACGAGGCCGGCGCGTCGGTGTACTCCGCCTCCGAGCTCGCCAGCCAGGAGTATCCCGACCTGGACGTCACCGTGCGTGGTGCCATGAGCCTGGGCCGCCGCCTGCAGGACCCGTTGGCAGAGCTCGTCAAGATTCCGCCCCAGTCCATCGGCGTGGGTCAGTACCAGCACGACCTCGACCAGGCCGAGCTTTCGCGCACCCTGGGCCACGTGGTGGAGGACGTCGTCAACCGTGTGGGCGTCGACGTGAACACCGCAAGCGCAAGCCTGCTGGGATATGTATCGGGCATCACGCCGAGCGTAGCCAAAAACATCGTGGCCTACCGCGAGGAAAACGGCGCCTTTACCGATCGCCGCCAGCTTAAGAAGGTCCCCAAACTGGGACCCAAGGCATATCTCAACGCAGCCGGCTTTTTGCGCATCAGCGGCGGCAAGAACCCGCTCGACGCGACGAGCGTCCACCCCGAGAGCTACGAGGTGGCCACGGCCGTCCTGGAGCGCGCCGGCGTAGCGGCAAGCGAGCTCAGCCGTGGCGGCGTGCCCGACATCGAGCGCCGCCTGGGCAGCATCTCGGCACTGGCAAGCGACCTGGACTGCGGCACCTTAACGCTCATCGACATCGTCAACGAGCTCAAGAAGCCCGGGCGCGACCCGCGCGACGACGCGCCCGAGGTGGTCTTTAGCCGCTCGGCGCTTTCCATCGATGACCTGGAACCCGGCATGGAACTCAAGGGCACGGTGCGCAACGTCGTCGACTTTGGCGCCTTCGTCGACGTGGGCGTGCACCAGGACGGCCTCGTGCACATCTCCAAGCTGGCCAGCCGCTTCGTCAAGCACCCCAGCGACGTGGTGCGCGTCGGCGACACGGTGAAGGTATGGGTAGAAAAGGTCGATCGCGACCGCAAAAAGATCTCCCTCACCATGGTGCGGGGCAAATAAGCCGCTGCAGGCGCTCGGCGGGCCCCATTCCGCCGAGCGCCTCTCCTTCTAAAACGATTTGGCGATATCCCGAAGTGCGAGACGCCGTTTCCGCTAATCATCACCTGCAATTTTTGAGATATTCGGCCTCGCTGGGCCGCGATAACACTTCTTCAAAGTGCAAGCTCAACAAATAGGCATCAGATATTCCACAAACGTCCCATATCTGCACCCGCAGAGGTGCGGTACGGGACGTTTTTCAGCCATATTGGCAATCTTGACGGCACTCTGAGGCCGAATATCTCGATTTCTGTTGGTGGGACACTTATGGGCACGAGCCGCAAAGACCTCGTTTGCCCGGTAGAGCTGTTCAACCACGTCAAGCATGAGATCTTGCATGCGCGGAACAAAGGGATAATCGAAGGGTCTTGGGCGACTTGCGCGTCGCCCCGAACACATAGCCGGCAGGGTCCTTTGCCTTGGCGATGACTGCCAACTCGGGGCCGGATCGTTTTCGATACTTGATAGATATGGATTAGAAGATCATTAGATTACAGGTTGATCCATAATGCGGTACCGCGTTGTCCACGCGATGCCGTCGGAGCCCACGCCGCCGTCCGAGGTGACGCCGGCCGCGTAACACGAATCGTCATCCGGCGAACGAAGCCGCCAGTGGCACGCGGCGTTGCCATCCGAGCCCAGCCCCATTACTGCCCGAGACAGTTGGCGGGGTAGCACTGTCGACCCCCATCGGAATAAAGGTAGCGATTCAGCTCAGGACCTACCGACGGGTTCGTGTCGGCAGCCCCGGCCTTTCCTTTGCCTAGCGCGACCCTCGCGAAGCGCGTGAGCGATAGGGAAAGGAAAGGCCGGGGCGAACAACCCGCGGCGCAGCCAGTGTTCGCGTTACGGCAGGATATGGAAGCCCAAAGCGGCGATATCCTTGGCAAAGCCGCGCACGGTATCGAGCGAAACCTCATACGGGTCGCGACCGATGTTCTTGCGCTTGGCCAGGATGCTGTTGGGCACCGTGATGATCTGACAGCCGCAGGCCTGCGCCTGGTAAATGTTGATAAGCTCGCGCGTGGACGCCCACAGGACCTCGCAGTTGGGCTTGGCGGCGGCCTTCTTGACCGACTCCGTCATAAACGGAATGGGATCGACACCCGTGTCGGCGATACGGCCGGTAAAGAGCGAGATGATGGACGGCGTCTCGGCGTCGACAGCGTCGACCATCTCGTCGACCTGCGCAGGCGTAAAGATGGTGGTGACGTTGACCTTAATGCCGTCGGCGGAAAGCTTGCGCACCAACTCGGCCGTGGACTCACCCTTGGTGGTCACGCACGGAATCTTGACGTAGACGTTCTCGGCCCAGGTAGCGATCTCGCGGGCCTCGACCTCCATGGTCTCGACGTCGTCGGCAAAGACCTCAAACGACACGGACACATCGGTGATGTGGGCCAGGACCTCCTTGGCAAACGCGCGGTAATCCGTCACGCCGCCCTTCTTCATAAGGGACGGGTTGGTCGTGAAGCCCTGAACGTTGCCGTTCTCGTACATGTCGAGCATGCCCTCGAGGTTTGCACCGTCAGCGAACACCTTGATTGCCATCTGCCTGATTCCTTTCGTTAGCATACGGCCGATAAACTGCTAAACACTTTACCTACGTTTATCAAGGCGTGAGCTGCGGGTTTTTATCTTCTCGGCGAACGGTTTTGCAGTTTTACCATTTTTATACAAACAACCCAGCGGCAAAACGTTTTTGCCATTGAACGCAACTGATTCCGTTCACGGTGCAGAGGCGATGCTTCGTCAGCGCATTTTCATAACCGCTCCAAACAAAAAGCGGTGACGCCTCATTTGAGACGTCACCGCTTCCGTGTAGGAGCCGGTTATCGGAGCTCCGCCCGATTAGGGCTTAACGTATGCCTGGATTACTCTTCCTCAACGTGATTGATCACAGCACCCTTGGTGTGGATGAAGTTGGGGACGAAGGCAACGACCAGAAGGACAGCGAGAATCGCGTAGACACCGGTGGTACCGAAGGCCTCGGCAGCGCGGCCAAGCGTAATACCAATGACGGAGAAATCGAAGTCGCCGAACGTAGTGTTCTTGAAGCCAAAGACGTCAAGAACGGGCAGGAGCAGAGCCGGGGCAAAGGTGATGAGCAGGCCGTTGACGAAAGCGCCAAGAGCTGCGCCCTTGCGACCGCCGGTAGCATTGCCGTAGATACCTGCGGTAGCACCGCAGAAGAAGTGGGGAACCATGCCCGGGATGATGAAGATGCCCAGGGTAGCGCCCACGATGAACATACCGACCACGCCACCGATGAAGGAGGCAACAAAGCCGAGGATGACGGCGGTGGGAGCATAGGGGAAGAAGACGGCGCAGTCGACGGCGGGGATGGCGCCGGGGATCAGCTTGTTGGAGATGCCCTGGAAAGCCGGGACCAGGTCGGCAAGGATCATACGAACGCCGTTGTAGACGATAGTGACACCGACGGCGAAGGACAGGGCACAGGTCAGGGCATAGACGATTACATTGTCGCCGCCAGCGATCTTGGTAACGACCGCAGGATCTGCGATGTAAGCGGCGAAAGCGGTAACCAGGTAGAAGAAGGCCATGGTAAGAGCCGTGGAGATGGTGGTGTCGCGCAGGAAGGAGAACTTCTCGGGAACCTCGATCTTCTCGGTGCTGCTCTCCTCGGCGTCCTTAGCAAAAAGCGTACCGACTGCAGCGGAGATGTAATAGGCGAGTGAACCGAAGTGGCCCATGGCGATTTCATCGCCATCGGTAACCTTCTCGGTGAAACGCTGACCAACGGCGGGAAGCATAGCGCTCACGAGGCCCAGGAACATGCCGCCCACGATGACAAGCTGGACATCCTGGAAGCCAGATGCCTGCAGAACGGCAGACAGCAGGCAAGCCATAAACATGCTGTGATGGCCCGTCAGGAAGATGTACTTAAACTTGGTAAAGCGGGCAATGATAATGTTCACGACGTAGCCGAGAATCAGGATCATCATGGTCTGAACGCCGAGGACGCTCTGAGCCATCGAAACGACGACCTCGTTGTTGGGCACGACGCCGGTGATGTGGAAACCGGTCTCGATGAAGGTACCCAGCGGAGCAAGGTTCTCCTGAACAACAGCGGCGCCGGCAGACAGCATGATGTAACCCAGAATGGGCTTCAGGGTGCCCGTCATCACCTTGTGGGCGGGGCGCTTAAGCGCGACAAGGCCCACAAAAGCGAATAGACCCATAATCCACGCTGGCTTGGTCAGAATTGATTGGATAAACTCAAGTATGGGAAGGATGGCTTGCATCTGCGCTTCCTTTCTCTCTAACGTGGGCGCGTTTCCCTCTTCCACAGGGAACCGCCCTTTTTATGCCGCTTTAGGCGTTTGCGGCAGCCGCCTTGATGGCCTCAAGGGCATCCTCGCGGATCTTTTTCTTGTTCACATAGCTGCGAACGATCACAACGTTGCCATGGAGCTCGGGGGCGAGTTCCTTAACGGTGATAAACAGATCCGGATTTGCGGAAGAAGCACCATTTAGGTCCATAGACTCAACGTCGGCCTTGATGCCCTCCTCCTCGCAAAGCTCCTCGACTTTGCCAGCGAGCATCAGGCTGGACCCGATGCCGTTTCCGCATACGGTGATGATATGCATGGCAACCTTCCTCTCCTACACGTGACGGTTTTCCGTCTATCCAAAAGCGGCGACGCATCGCCGTGCCATTAAGGCCTAAAAGAATGAACGCATGGTCTCCAAAACCTGCTCGGGCGTATCGCATGCGCTGAGCTTGGCAACGCAGTCCTCGTCCTCGAACATCTGCGAAAGCTCCGCCAAGCAGCCAAGATGAGCCTTGGGGTCGGGTGCGCAAATACCCACGAGCACGTGAACCGGATCGAAATCCTCGTGTCCAAACGCAACGGCTGGGTCAAGCGTGACGATACAGATTCCCGCTTCGCTCACATTGCCATCTGCCTGAGCGTGGGGCATGGCGATGCCCTCTTCCAAGACCATATAGGGGCCGAATTTGTGAACCGATGAAATCATGGCGTCAACATAGCTCTGATCGCATTTGCCAGCGTCTACGAGCAACTTACCGCATGCCCTGATCGCTTCCTCCCAGTCGGAGGCCTCGACGTGGCAGGCAACAAGCTCGGGCTTAAGAAGATCGGTCAGCATGCTCGTCCCCTACTCCTCGGGCAGGATATGAAAACCAAGCGCCTGAATGTCGCGGGCAAAACCCTTGACCGTATCAAGCGAGTACTCAAGCAAATCTTTCCCGAAATTCTTGCGTTTGGCAAGAAGGGCATTGGGGACCGTAATGATCTGGCATCCAACGGACTCCGCCTGGAAGATATTGAGGACCTCGCGCGTAGACGCCCAGAGAACCTCGGCAGCAGGCTTAACGGCAGCCTTCTTTACGGACTCCGCCATGAGGGGCAGCGGATCGACGCCGGTATCGGCAATGCGACCGGCAAAGATGGACAGAATAGAGGGGGTCTCAGCAGAAACGGCATCGACAAACTCGTCGACCTGCTCGGGCGTAAAGATAGTGGTGACATTCACCTTGATGCCGTCGGCAGAAAGGCGCTTGACCAGCGCGGCAGTGGACTCGCCCTTGGTGTTGAGCGCCGGGATCTTAACGTAGACGTTGTCTGCCCAGGTTGCGATCTCGCGAGCCTCGGCTTCCATACCCGCCTCGTCGTCGGCGAATACCTCAAAAGAGACCGACACATCAGTAATGTGCTCAAGAACCGTCTTGGCAAAAGCGCGGTAGTCGGTCACGCCGCCGGCCTTCATAAGGGAAGGATTGGTCGTGAAGCCCTGAACGTTGCCATTGTCATGCATGTCAAGCATGCCCTCGAGGTTAGCGCCGTCGGCAAACACCTTGATCGCCATGTTCGGTCCTTTCTCATCTAACACTATTGCTATCGAAAGCCTTCTTCTTTGTTTCAAAAGCTTTTCGGTTTTCTTTTATAAACCATTTCAAAAGCTATCGAAAGCTCAATTGTCAGCTTTCCGTGAACGGTCGAATATCGGGCGTGAACGTACTTCTTTTGGGCGGCACCTTCAGAATGAGACTCTTTATAGCCCGTTTACGTGCGAACTATCTGCTACGCATGCATTTATGACATGCCATTCCGTTCTTTTGATTCATTCGAATTTGCCTTGTTCTTTTCATATCGATACGTTATATTTCGATTACGAAAGGCGCATCTTTTTACCTTTTGTTCAAAAGGAGCGGCATATGGCATCTACTTCAGACCTTTCACCGGCCGAGCGTCAGCGATTTATCATGAATTGGCTGGCCGAAAAGCCAAATATCTCGGTATCCGACATCGTTCGCCGTTTTTCGGTTTCGGAAGTCACCGCACGACACGACCTCATCTCGTTGGAATCCGAAGGCAAGCTGCGTCGCGTACGCGGCGGAGCGGTATCGCTTTCTCGCTCCAACGCAATCTCGTATCCCGAGGAGCGCATCAATGTCCAAGTCGAGGCCAAGGAGGCCATCGCCGCAACCGCAGCAACTCTTGTTGATGATGGCGATGTTCTGGTAATTGATATCGGCACCACAGGCTTTTACTTCGCTAAGGCCCTCATGGACAAGCGTGAGATCACCATTATCACCGGCGATCTTGCAATCGCGAACTACGCCAGCTTCAATCTCCCCAATGCTTCGGTAGTGCTGCTGGGCGGCTCCGTGCGCAAGGGCCACCTCTATCTCGCGGGCGCACTAACGCTCGACTGCATGAGCAAACTACATGCCGACAAGGCGTTTGTCAGTGCCGACGGATTCCACCCCGACCACGGTTTTACCGTCGAGCACGACTTCTCGGCCATGATCAAGCATATGTACCTTACCAACTCAAACCAGGGCTACATGATGGTTGACCAGGGAAAGTTCAACAAAACCAGTTTTTATCAGTCCGCGCAGATCGATGACCTCGACGGCATCATCGTTGATGGAGACGACGAGGGCATCATGACGGCGGCGATCGAGAGCAGTCGCAGTCATCCCAAGCTCTATATTGCA